>JANRLW010000013.1:0-10229 GCA_033762295.1 Capsulimonadales bacterium | reverse complement strand
CATTGCGCGGTCTGGCGCACGCGGGTTGTTTCGGGGACGAGGCGGCGCGAATCGTCGCGGGCAGTCTTCGTCCGCCGCAGTTACGGATTGCGAGCAAGATCGCCCGTGCTCCGGAGGATTCGGGACGTTCCGGGTCCGGCCCTCGGGTTCCGGAGGTAGCGCGGATCGAGGGGGAGGAAATAGGGATTTTCCCCCTCTGAAGTCGGGGCGTGGAGTCGGGCGAAGGGTGCGTTTTACCGCTATAATGCACCAATGTTTGCGGGGCGACCTCCGGATCGGCTTCCGAGGGTATCTTGGGTCGGCGGGGTATCAATAAGGACATGGTCTGCTACGGCAACGGCCTGGCAAAAATCAAATGAGTAACTCAGCGCGAGCGATTGTGATTACTTCCGGTAAGGGAGGAGTCGGTAAAACCACAACCACGGCAAACCTGGGGATGGCTCTCGCCAATATGGGCGAGAAAGTGGCTCTGGTGGATGCGGACATCGGTCTGCGGAATCTGGATCTGGCGTTAGGTCTGGAGAACCGGATCGTCTACAATATTGTGGAAGTGGTGAATGGGCGAGCGGATCTGAGGAAAGCTCTGATCAAGGATAAGCGGAATCAGAACCTGGCTTTGTTGCCGGCGGCCCAGACGGCGGACAAGAGTGCGGTCAGCCCTGACCAGATGAAACAGATCGTGGCGGATCTCGAGACGGAAGGATATACGTTTATACTTCTGGATTGTCCGGCAGGAATCGAGCAGGGGTTTAAGAATGCGACGGCGGGCGCGCGGGAAGCGATCGTCGTCATCAACCCGGAGATGTCCTCGGTTCGGGATGCGGACCGGGTGATCGGTCTGCTGGAGGCGCAGGAGTTGCACAATCCGATGTTGATTGTGAACCGGCTGCGTCCGAAGATGGTTAAGAGTCAGGATGCACTGTCGGTGGAGGACGTCCAGGAGGTTTTGGGATCGTCGGTCAAGTTGATCGGCGTGATTCCGGACGATGAATCGATCATAGTTTCGACGAACCGGGGGGAGCCGGTTTCGATGATGGAGGGGAGTCTGGCAGGGCAGGCCTACCGCAATATCGCCCGACGTCTGAAAGGGGAACAGATTCCGTTCCTCAATCTGGAGGAACACGAAGGGTTCTTCGTGCGCCTTAAAAGGTTGTTCGGGGGAAGGTAAGGAAGCTCATGGCATCGTTTTTGGAGCGCCTGTTAGGGCGAGGAGATACATCGGCTCGTGCGACTGCGAAGAAACGTTTGCAGGTCGTGATCATGCACGACCGTGCGGACATTTCGCCGCCGATGCTGGAACAGATGCGCCGGGAGATTCTGGTGGTTCTGTCGAAGTATGTGGACATCGACGAGGCGATGCTGGATGTGAATCTGGAGCGGGAGAACGATACGGTAGCGCTGGTCGCGAATATTCCGATCCTGCGCGTGCATACGGAGGTTTGATTTCGGGGAGGGGTGTCGAAAGACGCCCCTTTTTCGCGGGTGCGGGGGAGGTACATGCAGGTCAGCGATGATGCGCATTCGGCGGGTCGCCTTCGCCCGTGGGTGGTGTACGGTCTGGGAACGTTGCTGTTACTGGCGAACGCCTGGTTCGGGACGTACGCTTATGTGGTGGTGCAGGCGCTTCTCTGGACCCAGACGGCGTTGCAGCGCGGTCCGGTCGTTTTTCTTTTCGCGCTGGTGTTTCTGAACTTCCCGTTTTTGCGCTGGGCGCGTCGTTTCTCGCTCTCGACGGGGGAGTTGTTGATTCTGTACTCGATGATCGCGATCGGGACGTGCGCGGGCGGTTACGGTTTCGTCCAGATTCTGATCAATCATATGGCCGCGCCGTTTTATTACGCGTCGGGGAGCAACGGGTACGCGGATCGTTTGCATCCGCACGTACCGTGGTATGTGAGTCCGCGTGAGAGCGGCGTTTTGAACGGTTTCTTTCGCGGCAACTCTTCGCTTTACCGTCCGGAGCATCTGCTCGGCTGGAGCGTTCCGGTCCTTTTCTGGAGCGGATTTATCATCACGATTTTCCTGACGCTGCTTTGCCTTGCCTCGGTGTTTCGCAAGCAGTGGGTGGAGTCGGAGCGTCTGACGTTTCCGCTTGTGCTGTTGCCTCTGGAGATGGCGGGGGATGGGGGCGGGAATCGGGCGTTCTGGCGAAATCCCTGGATGTGGGCCGGGTTTATTCTGGCGGGTGTGCTGGAATCGTTGAACTTTTTGAATTTTCTGTTTCCGTCGGTGCCGTCTCTTCCGATCAAGCCGGGGATGGGTCAGAACGAGATCGGTTCGTGGTTCGGTTCTCGTCCGTTGAACGCGATGGGGCGACTGACCTTATCGTTCTATCCGTTCGCGATCGGGATCGGGTATTTGCTGGCGCTGGACGTTTCGTTCTCGTCGTGGTTTTTGTATCTGGCGTCGAAGGCGGCTCTGGTGGGTTGTGCGGCGCTGGGGCTTTCGGACGGGGCGACGGGCAGTCCGTCGGCGAGGATGCCGTATCTTCGGGAGCAGGGGCTGGGGGCGTTTCTGGGGATCGCGTTGTTTTCGGTGGTGATGGCGCGGAAGTCTCTGGCGGCGGCCTGGGCCTCGGTGCGTCATCCCCGTCCGGAGGATCGTTATGAGATGGTCGCGCCAGGTCGGGCGCTGGTCTGGGCGGGCATCGGGCTGATCGTTCAGGCGATGTTTTTGATGGCGATCGGGTTGTCGACGTTTCAGGCGATCCTGTTTGTGTCGGTCTACACGTGTTTCTCTTTGACGCTGGCGCGGATCGTCTCGGAGGTGGGTGCGGGCTGGGCGTGGGCGCCGATGTGGTCTCCGACCTCGTTCGTCGCCGAGTCGATCGGTCCGAACCATTTACCGGCGAAGGAAACGGTGGCGATTTTCGGTTATACGTCGTGGACGAGCGACATGCGGGACAATCCGTGGCCGCAGGCGTCTCAGAGTTTGAAGATGGCTTCGTCCGCGTTTTCGCCCCGGCAGTTGTTCGTTCCGCTGGTCTTCGCCACGGTGATCGGGGTGGTGGCGGCGTTCTGGGCGCATCTGGACATTTACTATACGTACGGTGCGGCGACGGCCAAAGTCCGTCCGGCGCTGGCGAACGGTTCACAGGGTCCGTTTCGCCAGGCGATCACCTCGATGATTACCCCGACCTTGCAGGACTGGTCGGGGTTGGGCGGGGCGACGTTCGGCGGGGTGACGGCGGTCGGTCTATCGCTTGTGCGTCAGCGGATGACGGGTTTCGTGTTGCATCCGCTGGGGTATGCGATGGCGATGACGAACACGATGGAGTATATGTGGTGTCCGTTTTTGATCGCCTGGGGTGCGAAGGCGATTACGTTGCGTTACGGGGGGATCGGGGCGTACCGCGCGGCGCTGCCGTTCTTTCTGGGTCTGATTCTGGGGGATTATGTCGTACCGACGCTGTGGGGGGTCTTCGGGATGGTGACGGACACGCAGATGTACATGGTGTTTCCGCATTGACGTCCGGCCGGACGCGCCGTCGGGTTCTCCGTGCACCGTATTGTGACGGAGGATGATCGCGTTCATGGAGTCGTGCCGGGATCAGGCGTTCCAGTTTCGGTGCCAGCGTTGCAACTGGATGGTTTTGGCGGGAATTTTCGCGGGAACGCCGCAGCCGCCGGAACCGCAGGTATCGGAGCCGCAACCTCCGCCGGCGGAGCCGCAGTCTCCGCAGGCGCGGGCGACTTGCGCTTCGGCGGCGGGGACATTGAGGTAGCGTGTCGTTTCTTCATCGCGGACGACGACGGTGAGGCGTTCGCGCAGTACATCGACTTCGACGACCACGCCTCGTTCGCCGGTCGGGAGGGCGACGGTCATATCGACCTGTGGGAGGCGAGCTTTCGCTTCGACATAGATGTCGTGTTCGTACCGCAGGCAGCACATGAGTTTGCCGCAGACGCCGGAGAATTTGGACGGATTGAGGTAGAGGCTCTGGTCCTTGGCCATCTTCATGGAGACGGGGGCGAATTCGCGCAGAAAGGTAGTGCAGCAGAGGGGTCGCCCGCAGGGCCCGTACCCCCCGAGAGCGCGTGCGTGGTCCCGGCTGCCGACCTGGTGCAGGTGAACGCGCATTTTGAGTCGTGCGGCGACTTCTTTGACGAGCTGGCGGAAGTCGACGCGGGTTTCGGCGACGAAGTAGAGGGTGATCTGGTGACCGTCGAAGGAGACTTCGCCCTCAACGATCTTCATGGGGAGGCGCAGGGCATGGGCGCGTTCCTGGCAGAGGTTGGCTCCGTCGTCGGCCTGCTGTTTTCGGGCTTCGACGTTTCGGACATCGCGGGGGGTGGCGACTCGGAGAATCCGGTAGGATTTGGCGGCGTCATTTCGTTCGCCTTCGACGTCGCGAAGGATTTTGACCTGCCCGAATTCGTCGCCGCGTTCGGTTTCGGCCACGACATGGGTTCCGACGGCGAGGGGCAGTTCCTCGGCGGGATAGTAGTGCAGTTTCCCCAGTTTTTGAAAGGTGACTCCGGCGAGAGCGGTCATGGTAATCTCCCGTGTGTTTTGTGTCAGGGTGTTTTTCGGCGCAGGCGATCGAGCCATGCAAGCAGGAAGGGTCTCGGTTCGGGATCGGGGGCGGGCGGGCGGGCGGGTCGGCGGGCCAGTTCCCGTTGAGCGATTTCGAGCGACCGTTGTTCGGCGTCCGGCGAGGCGTCGGGCTGTTGCAGGGTGAGATAGGTCAGGTTGGCGGTGCGTGCGAGGGCGGCGAGTTCGTTCCGTTCGGCGGGTGTCAGAGCGGCGTGCGCATCGAGGGGAACGGGTTCACCGGCGACGATGGCTTCGAGAACGCGTCGCATGGGTTCGGAGAGGGTTTCCTCCGGCGGGGTTGCGCCGGTTTGCCAGTCAGTTGTTGCCATCGGGTTTTTCCTGCGGGGGCGCGAGTCGTCGCACGGGGTCCTTCCGCTCCTGTGCCGTATTATACTGCACTCTTCGGGCGGAAAACTGCGCGGCATCGGCTTCCGCCTGTGTCAGGGTTCGGCGAAGGTTGACGAGCGCCCGATGGAGGAGAGATTTGATCGCGCCTTCGGATCGATTCATTGCCTGAGCGATCTCTTTGAGGGGCAGGTCTCCTCCGAAGCGGAGAAGGATGGCCTCGGCCTGGTCGTGCGGCAGGGCGGCGATGGCGGTGCGGAGGAAGACCTGTGTCTCCTGGCGTTCGGCGAGCCGGTGCGGGTCGGGATCGTCGCTGCGGAGTCCTTCGATATAGTTCCGGATGCCGTCGGTATCTCCGCCTTCGAGGGAAACGAAGGTCGTTCCGGCAAATTTTCGTCCCTGGTCGAGAATGAGGTTGGTGGCGATTCGGGCCAGCCACGGGTAAATGGATTCGCCCTGGAAGCGGTACCCGGCGAGATGTCCGATGGCGCGGACGAAGGTTTCGGCGGCGATGTCCTCGGCATCCTGTACGTTGCGCGTGCGGTAGAGTGCGTGTCGGAAGACGCGGTGGTAGTGACGTCGATGCAGGAGGGCGAAGGCTGAGGCGTCGCCGAGGAGCGTTCGTTCCACGAGCGTCCGGTCGGGTAATTCCGGTGTGGCTGTGTTTTCCTCGTGCATGGCGTCTCCCTGACCTGAAACCGAGGGATGCAGACATATATTCCGGAACGGGGGGCGGTTCTCCTCCGTCGGAACGTGTGGCGGGCAGGGGAGGATTCGGCGGTCGCGCCGGGGAAATCGAACAACAATGCGAATGGGGCCGGAGATGCGAGCGGGCCGTAAGGCGTCGGCGTCGGGCGAGGCGTCGGAGTCAGCGGAAGAGCGTTGGTGGCGGACGCTGTGGCGGGACCAGCCGGCGTTTTTGCTTTCGCTGGGTTACCTGGCGCTTGGTCTGGCAGGTTCCTACTATTATACGCAGTTATTCGCGCGTTTCGGAATCAATATCTTCTTTTACGCGGATGTCACCGATTTCCTGCTGGTGATCTTTCGAGAGCCGCTGGTGCCGGGTTTGACTCTGGCGGCGGGTCTGGCGCTTTACCTGTGTTATCGGATCGACGGTTTTCTGGACACTCGTTTTCCCGCGTACCGGCAGGCTTCGGGCTTTTTCCAGCGTTGGATGGAGAACGACCCGTATTTCGGGAAACGGGGGCGGAGTCAACGGATCTGGGAGGGGTTGACGATCCTGATCGTGATTCTGTTCGTCCGGTTCATCACCCCGTTTTGCGTCACCTATACGGTGAACGATATTCGGAACAGCAACCATCGTCAGGTACTGGTTCAGGTGAACGGGGGTTCGGGGAAAGCCGGAACGGGGAGTTTCCCGGAAAGGATGCGTCTGGTCGGGACGACGGGACGCTTTGTTTTCCTGTTTGAGCCGCAGGGTCGGCAGATGCATATTATCCCGACCGAGAGTGTGGAACGCCTGGTGGTGGGTGCGGCGCGGGACGGTGGCGAGGGTCCGTCGTCGGGGGACTGAGGTCGCGGTCCTTCGCCCCGGTCGGCGACGAGAAAAACGACGCTTCGGTGGTTCCTCCGGCGACTCCCGCCGGTACGGGCAGGTGTGGGCCGATTTTTTCCTCTTTTTCGGTTGAATGGGCGAACGGTTTTCCTCTTTCCGGTGGTTTCCCGATTGAAAAGCGTACCACGACCATGAGATCGACATCCGATCCGTTTGTTTGTTTTTACCGCAGTCATGTTCGTCTGGTGTTTGCGACCGCTCTGTCGCAGGGGCTGGATTCTCAACTGGCGGAGGACGCGGTGCAGGAGACCTTTCTTCGTGCCTGGCGGCATTTCGAACGGCTGCATCGGATTCCGGCGGTTGAGCAGCGCGCATGGCTGCTGGTGGCGGCGCGGAATGTGGCGAGGACGTTACGGAAGCGTTCGGGATTGACGGGCGGGCACAGCGAGGTTGAGGAGGTCGAGGAGGGTGGCGCGGACGGTCCGGAGGGTCGAACCGCGTTGCGGATCGACGTGGCGAAGGCGATGGAGTCGCTGAGCGAGACGGATCAGGCGATTGTGCTGCTCCGTTATTTTTCGGAGTGTTCGAGCGGGGAGATCGGGGAGATGCTGGGGATGCCGGAGGGGACGGTCCGCCGCCGGTTATCGGAGAGTCGTCAACGTCTGGCGGCACGGCTTGCGAGCTGGTCGTCGGATGAATCCGGAAAGGAAGCGCAACCGTGACAGGTGAGGAAGCGGAGGATCGGTGGCTGACGGCGTTGTTTCAGGAGGCGTTCCTGCCCGCCCCGGAGCGGGTGGAGGCGATGCTGGCGCGGCTGGCGCCGGTGTTGTCGGAGGAGGACGACGCCTGGAGGACGTTCGGGCGGATCATGCTCGGCTGGTCGGAATGGTGGCGTCCGGCGCAAAGGTGGGTTTCCGGGACGAATCCCACACCGACGGCGGCCTGATAATTGACGAAAGGAAACGAAATATGTCGGAAACGAAGGAAGCAAGGACGGAAGCGGGAGGCGGCAACCTGGGGGTTTTTCGAGGCGTTCCGGGTCGGAGCGTGGAGAATGTGGGGCTGCTGGACCTGCGAGGGGCGGACGTCGAGGAGTTGAAGGCGATCGAATCGCTGCGGAATATCGGGGCGGTTCTGATCGATGCGGACCGGAAGGCGGCGCTTTCGCACGTTGTCCTGGAGAACGTCGGGTCATTGACGGCGATTCCGGCGGATATGCAGGTGATGGTCGGTCCGTGGCAGGAGTTTTCGCGGGCGACGGTGGAGGCGCTGTCTCCGGAGCAAAAATTGTTGATCGTGGGCATGGTCCTGTTCAAGCCGGACGTTCCGGCAGACCTGGTGGCGGATCGTTTCGCGGCGCTGGAGATCGTGGGGATATTCCTGGCGACCCCGGCGGTACAGGGCGCACTGCTCGGAAAGATCCGGATCACGGGGGTGACGGTAACGCTGCCGGATCGCGAGATGCCGCTGGTGCACAATGTGGGTCAGAACCGGGTGACGCCGGGGTATTTGAAGTACCTGGAAGACGGTTCGATGTATGTGAACATGGGCCAGACCATTTTCGGTGAGGATGTGTCGGAGGAGTTGCTGGCGCGGAAGTTCGCTTCCTATGTGAATGTCGGGCAGACGGTGGCGCCGCGCGAACTGCTGGACCTTCTGAAGGCGCGTTGCACGACGAATCTGGGCGACTTTTCGGCGTCCGGGGCGAACGATGAATCGGGGGCCGACGCGGACGCGGGAGGCGACGCCGACGCGGACTGACCGGTGCGGTGGGGAATGAAGGACCGTCCGTGGGGAACCCGGACGGTCTTTCCGTTTTATTCGGGGAGAAGTTTGTAGTAGTACGCGGTGGCGATGCGTTCGCCCCGGGCATTGAGGGCGTATTCGGGAATTTCGCCGACCCGCTGCCATCCGTTTTTCCGGTAGAGAAATTCGGCATCGGAGCCGGCTTCGGTATCGAGAACGAGAGTGGTCCGTCCGTCGTTCCGGGCGAACCGTTCGGCATGACCGAGGAGGGCGGACGCGATGCCGCGGTTTCGGTGTTCGGGGTGGACGATCATTTTGGCGATTTCGGCGCGATGTCGCCCGTTTTCCTTCGGGCAGCGATGCAACTGGACGGTGCCGAGGATTTCGCCGTTTTGTTCGGCGATCCAGAGCACGACTTCGGAGCCGAGGCTGCGGCGAACGGCGTTCCAGTAGTCGGGTGCGGTGTCGTGGGCGAGGGGTGGCAGGAAACCGACGGAGGCTCCTCCGTTGACGGTGTCGATCAGGACGCGGCACAGTCCTGAGAGTCGGGTATCGTCCAGCATTTCGGAATTATCGAGGCGACGGACGGCGAGACCGGGGTTTGCAAGGGAGTAGACCGCGGTCTGTGAGCCATCTTCGTCGGTTTCGATCGTGTCGAGGGTCATTCCGCAGCGTTCGGCGATTTTGCGTGAGGCGGAATGGTCGGTCCGGATGGTGGCCAGAATACGGGGCAGGTGGAAGTGGCGAAATCCGTAATCGAGCAGGGCGGCGGCGGTCTCCCCGCCGTAGCCGCGGTTCCGGACCTCCGGGAAAAACGCGTAGAGAATCTCCGGCTGGTTTCGGTCCGGTGCGTAGACGATGCCGCAGGCTCCGACGGTCTGTCCGGTGGACCGGTCGGTGACGAGGGAGAGGCCGAACCCTTTCGTGCGGTAGTTTCTTCGGGTCACGGCGATCCATTCGGCGCAGCGGGTGCGTTCGAGGGGTTGGCCGTCTCCCATCCGTCGGGTGACGTCGGGGTTTCCGAACAGGCGGTGAAGATCGTCGAGATCGGCGTCGTCGATCGAGCGGACGAGCAATCGGGTGGTTTGAAAGAGGATCATTTAAGGCCGAAGGCGTAGAGGAAGCCGTTGGTCGATCCGACGAGCAGGCGGTCTTCGACGATTACGGGAGAGCCGACGATCGGGCCGAGGGCGGCGTCCCACCGTTTGCGTCCGCTGGCGGCATCGAGGGCGGTGAGGGTGGGAACGTCCCCGACGGCATCGGAGGTGAGGTACAGGGTACTGCGCCGGGCATCGAGGGCGGGTTGGGTGACGGAGGATTCGGCGGTGCGGGCGCTCCATTTGAACCGTCCGGTTCGGGCATCGAGAGCGTAGGTAAATCGGCGATAGGTATGGACGTAGACGGTTCCGCCGGCGAGCAGGGGTTGTCCGAACCAGTCGCCGGGCGATTTTCCGGTGAAGTTCCAGAGGACGCCGGCGTCGGTCCGGTCGAGGGCATTGACGCCGCGTCCGTCGGCGGCCACGATGATGCGGTCGCCATCGACGAGGGGGCCGGTGAGGGCTTTGCCGCCGACGAAGGATTTCCAGGGCGACTGGCCGGTTTTCGGGTCGAGCAGGTAGAGGGTGGATTCGCCGGCGACCAGAATCGCTCCGCGGTCGGCGGTCGGGGAGGCGTAGCCGAGGGAGCCATCGGGGCGCGTGAATTTCCAGCGGAGTTGTCCGTTGCGGGCGGTCAGCGCGTAGACGTTGTTGTCGGTCGCCTCGAAGATGATGCGGTCTCCGACGAGGATGGGTGCGGTCAGGATTCCGGCGTTGCCGTCGGTCACGAACTTCCAGCGTACGGAACCGGTGGCTCGATCGAGGGCGAGGAGGAGTCCGCGGGCGGACCCGACGAACAGGACGGTTTCGGTAACGAGGGGTGCGGAGCGTACGGGGCCGGTTTCGGTGGTCCAGCGGAGGTGGCCATCGAGGTCGAGGGCGATGACGTTATCGTCCGCGCCGAGGTGGTTTGCGCCCCGGTCCACGGCGGGTGTCCCGTCGACTTTGGCGATGCGGGTTCGCCCGAGGGGGCGTGGCGTGGTGGACGG
>JANRLW010000012.1:0-24839 GCA_033762295.1 Capsulimonadales bacterium | reverse complement strand
TGCAGGGAGCGTTCGTCAGTTCGGAGGCGCAGGATCGAACCACCTATTTCATCGGGGATAACGTCGGCGATACCCTGAACCCGCTTCCGCAGACCGGGACCCAGGCAGGCGGCGCGGTCAACGCACCGACGGACACGCTTTCCTCGTCCGCGGGCAGCGAAGCCTCCGATCTGACCGGATGCACCCGCCTGACCTTTACCACGCTCGCGCCGTCGATCCCCCTGCGCCTGCGCGTTGACGAGAACGACTTCGAGACGCAGCAGGAGCGCAACGGTCCGCAGGGCGGTGTGGCCGAGGTCCAGTGGTCGACGGAGGCGGTCGGGGACGCCGGGGACCGTCAGGGCCTTTTCGAGCGGATACAGCAACCGAGTGACGGCGATCCGTCTCAGGGAGGCACGGAAGCCCTGCTTACGGAGGATGTCCGCAACATCGCCTTCGAGTTCTGGAACGGGGCCGACTGGACCGAAACCTGGAATACGACCGGGATCGGCGGACGCCGGCTACCGGCCGCCGTGCAGGTCAGTTACGAACTGGCATCGGACGATCCCGGATTTGTCCGCCGCTTCGTCGTGCCGATTCCCAACAGCGATGTGACCGCATTGAACCCGGTCGCCGACGCGATCGCCGGAGGCGGACTATGAGAACGACGGCTCGACGGTTCGAGCGTGGCGGCGTCCTGGTTCAGGCCCTGATCGTCCTGGCCGGCCTCGTCACGCTGATCGCCTCTCTCGCCGCCAGTCAGCGGGCGACCCTGCAATCCACCCAGGCCGAACTGCGCTCTCGCCGGGCGGAGCTGGCGGCGCGCGCGGCCGTTCAGCGCGCTCTGGCGGTCCTGCCCTCGACGGCCCCATCCGCCGTCACTCAGGCCGATGACTGGTTTCTCCTTGGCGGAAACGGCAATCGCGCCTACGATCTGGGCGATTCCAGCTTCCGACTGCAGATCGTCGATGGGGGATCGCTCGTCAACCTCAATACGGCCGACCTTGCCCAGCTTCAACTCCTGCCCCTGACCCAGGAACAGATCGACTCCCTGCTCGACTGGCGGGAAACGGGCCAGCAGGCCCGTCCGAACGGCGCGAAGGACGCCTATTACAACGCCCTTCCGCAACCCTATAACACGAAACTCGGCGCGTTGTCCACGACCGGCGAACTGTTGTTGATTCGGGGATGGACGGCGCGCGCCCTCTACGGCCAGCAGACCGATATCGTCTCCACGGCGATCAACCTTCAGGATGCCGGCGGCAACCCCCTTCCCCTGATCGCGGTGCTCACCCCGGAGAACGGGGCGCCCAACCAGCAGACCGACGGGTCGCCGCGCATCAATCTCAACCAGGGGAACCTGTCGGTCGCCACCTTCGCCCGGTTCGGAATCACCGGGCAGGCGGCGGCCCAGCTGGCGGCGCGCGGCCCTTATGCCTCCTTTCGCAATCTTCTGACGCAGCCGGGAATCAACCTGAATAACGCCCGTTCGCTGCTCGATGCCGCCGGTTTTTCCGGCGCGACCCGCGTGACCGGGCGGATCAATCTGAACACTGCGCCGCAGTCCGTACTGGAAACCGTTCCCGGCATTACCCCGGAAATCGCGGCGAGTATCGTCGCCCAGCAGACGAACGGGTTTCAAAGTCTGGGGGACCTGACGACGGTCGGCGGCATGAACCTGAACCTTCTCGGACAGATCGCGGACGCGGTCACGATCGGCAGCGACACCTTTCTGGTGCGGGCGTACGGAGAGAGCGGTGGTGTCGGGGTCGCCATCGAGGCCACGGTCGGCATCCGGAATAACCGGGCGCAAATTCTCCGGTGGGAACGGCTCGCCGATCCGGGAATTCCCTCGTGGTGGAATTGGAACGAGACCGTCGATCAGACCGTCGACGCAGGAACGCAAACATGAGCGGAAAAAGACAACCTTCCTTATATATCGAATGGTCGCCCGGACGAGTCCGCGCCATGGAAACCGTCGGACGACGGCAGGCATCGGGCGAAACCCTCTCGGATATCGTCGCCGTCCTCGGCGGACACCGGGATGCCCTGATCGGGATCGGACGCGGCACCGTGTTTCTGAAAACGCTTTCCCTGCCGAAAGCGATGCCCGAGGACCTTCGTCGTCTGGTTTCCGTCCGTATCGGCGAGATGTTCCCCCTGCCGGCGGACCAGCTGTCCTTTGATCTTTTGCAGACCGGCGAACGGACGCCCGAGGGGTTTCTGACCCTGATAGCCGCCGTTCGCGCCGACGATCTCCGGATGCTGCAAAGCGAACTGAAACGGGCCAATCTTCAGGCGGTCCGTATTTTGCCGGTCGCTCTGGGTTCGGTCGCTGTCGCCGCGCGGGCCGGGGTGAGCAGCGGCATCGTACTGGAAACCGGACCGTACGGCCTGACCATGGATACGATCGGCGACGGCGGGTTGCGTTTCAGCCGTCTCGCCGCCCCGAACGCCGATCCGGCACAGGAGGCGCGGCGGACCTTGCTGGCTTTCGGCACGCCGGACGGACGGATCGTGACCGCGGGCAGCCTGACCCTCCCCGGCGCGATCGCCCGCGAGGAGACGTCGCTCGAACTGCTGTCCGAAGCGCCTCCGTTCGGTTTCGAGTTGTCGGAGGACCGACAGCGCGTCGCGCAGCGGCGAGCCGCCCTTCGCACCCGGCTGGCGCTCCTTCTGATGCTGTCCGCCTTTCTTCTGATCGCCCTCGTCTGGGCGGATCGTCACGACGCTCAGGCGGTCGTCACTCGCGGACAGGGCCAATGGACCAGGGAGTTGAACCGGCTTCGCTCGATCCGCGATACCCAAAACGCCCGTACGCAGACAAATACGGCGATTGAAACGGTGCTCGACCGCGCGTTTGAAACGCGTCAGCCGCTGGCCGATGTCGCGGCGGTGGTCGGCGACTCCCTGCCCCCCTCTTCCTGGCTGACCGCGCTGATCCTGGAACGCGGCAAACCGGTCCAGATCCGGGCGACCACCACCAATGAGACCGATGTCGCGCGCTGTTTACGCACCCTCGCCGCCTCCGGTCGATTCCGCGACGTCAAATTGATCTTCGCCAACAGCGGACGGATCAGCGAAACCCCGGTCGTCCAGTACAGTATCACCGCGGTTGCCATCGGCAATTTGCCCTTACCCGAACCGCCAAAGAAAAATTCGGGAAATCGAACAAATCGGCCTCCGGTTACGTCGGCAAAAGCGAAAGAGCCGAAGGACTCCCGGACTCCCTGATGTTTGATTTCAAAAACAAGGAGCAGCAGCTTCCGAGCCTGTTGAGCGCCGTCGCTATCTGTCTGCTGGCAGCAACATTTTTATACATGATCCTGGTGCCGCCCCCGAACGTGGCGGGTATCGCGAAGGGTCGTGTCCGCAGTCGTCAGCAGTTGGAGACGGAAATCGCCCGGGCGAAGGAGCGATCGGCGGCGGCGGAGGCGACGATTCGGAAACGATTACGAACCGGCGATCCGAACACGGTGCTGGCCGGAGCGCTGGCGCAGCTCAACGAGCGTACCCGGAAATACAAGCTGACGATGGCGGCTTTCCGGCCGCAGCGGCCACGGGTTCTCGATCAGGTGACGGAACTGCCCTGGACCGTTCAGGTCTCCGGGCCGTATCCCTCGGTCGTCGCTTTTCTGGCCGCGACGGATCGAACCGAAACGCGCATGGTTCTGCGCACGGCGCAGATCTCGGCGGCGGACGGCGCCACCGGTCAGGTCACGGCTCTGCTGGGTTTGTCGGTGTATGTCACGGACGAGAAACGGACCGCGGCGCTTCCGACGGGAGAAAAGAATGGCTAAAGTCAGTCGTCCGATCATCTACGCCGCCGTTCTGGGCGCGGTCGCTTACGCGGCCGTGGTCCTGACCGAACCGGCGGCTCCGGCCAAAAAGAAAAAGCCGCGCCCGACCGCGACACCGGCTGCCGTCGCGTCCGGTGTCCTCCCCGAGGATCTGAAAGCGACGTTTCCGCGGTACGCCTCCAAACGCTCGGGGAATGTCTTCCGCCCTCTGGTCGTCACCGCTCGTTCTCTGGGCAATACGGGGACGCCCCCGGCGGCGAAAACCCCGGCGATCGGCGCAACTACCGGAAACTGGGTGCTGACCGGCATCACGGCCATCGATAACGTCAAGAGGGCGCTGGTCGAAAACAGCGCGACCGGCGACAGCGTCTTCCTGAAATCCGGCGATCGGTGGAACGGCTACCGGGTTGTCGGCGTCGGCAACGTCGCGGTTCGTCTGGCGGACGGGAACGGACGGGAGACCGCTCTGCTCTTCCCGGAACCGCCCGATCCGTCGTCGCCGGGAACGCCGACCGCGCCCGCTCCGGGCACGGTTCCTCCCGCGCCGGTCGTCTTCCCGAACCTGACCCCCGGCGGTCAGCCGACACCCAACGGATCGCCCCGACAGATCGCCGTCGGGCAGCCCGGAGGACCTAACGGAACATGAAAGCCACTCCACGCTTCGGAAAAACCCTTACCGGCCTGACCGGCGCGCTCCTGATGACCCTTTCGCTGGCCGGGAACGCCTACTGCCAGTTCGATCTGGGCGGGGACGGCGGGTCCGACAAGCCCGCCTGGCAGAACTTCCCGCTGGACCCGAAGGTACGTCTCACGCTGGACTTCCGGAATGCCAGCGTCGACGCGATCATCCGGATGCTGAGTCAGGCAAGCGGCCTGACCATCCTCAAGGACCCGGCTCTTACCGGTGGCCTGACCCTGCAAAGCCCGCGCCAGCAGAGCCTCGACAGCGCGTTCGCCCTGTTCAACGCCGTCCTCGGTCTGAAGAATTTCGAACTGCAGAAGCAGAACAGTTTCCTGATCATCAAGCCGAAACAGGCACGCTTCAACTTTGGCGGAGGCGGACGCAGTTTCGGCGGGAGCCAGGAAGGCGGAGAGTCGTCCATGAGCCGGGGAGACTCATCGCAATTAAAGGTCTACCCGATCAAGTTTGCCAACGCGTCCCAGGTCGCCCGCGTCATCAACGAGGTTTTCGCGACGCCTCCTTCCGCTCCCGGGGCGGCGAACGTGCCTAACTTCGGCGGCGGGACCGCTCCGGGCGGGGGGGGCGCTCCGGGCGGCGGAGGCAACCCGTTCCAGTTCGGAAGGCGCGGCGGAGGCGGCGGGGGCGGTGGAAACCGCTTCGCCAACTTCGCGGCGGCATTCGCCGGACGCGGCGGCGGCGCGACGAGCGGTGTCAAAGCCTCCGCCGATGACTATAGCAACTCCGTTATCGTCAACGCGCCGAGCCGTGATCAATCCCAGGTTGAAAACCTGATCCGTCAGATCGACAAGCAGACCGATCAGCCGCAGCAGTCGAAGGTCTTCCGGCTTCAGTACGCGACCGCCAGCGAACTGGCGGCGGTCGTCCAGAACGTACTGATCGGCAACGCGCCGCGCGGACGCGGCGGGCAGGGCTCTCAGGCCGTTCCGATCGAACAGCGGTTTCAGCAGGCGTTCCGCTTCGGCTCCTCGCAGGCCGCCTTCGGTCAGGTGGTCGCCGATATCCGTACCAACTCGCTGATCGTCACCGCCACCAACGACAATCTCGCCATCATCTCGCAGGTGATCGCCGAACTGGACAAGGAAGTGCCGTTCGCCAGCAGTACCTTCGTCCTGACGCTCTCCAACGCGCGGGCGGACGAGGTCGCCCAGCTGGTCAACCAGGCGTTCAACAGCCGGGGTGGCGGCGGCGGCTTCAACAACCAGACCCGGCGAACCACGGGGACCACGGGCAACCGGGCCAACACCAACCGGCGCAGCAACACTCCGGCGACCCTCGGCGGAGGCGGTGGCGGAGGCGGACGCGCAGTCGGCACCCCGGAAAGCGCGGCGGAAGCGACCCGTGCCGTCAACCCGGAAGCCGCCCCCGCCGATACCGAAATCCCGCTGACCCTCGCCAACCCCGGCGCCCTCGCGGGCGAACTGGCCACCACGGTCTCCGTGCAACAGGGCGGGTTCGGCGGGTTCGGTCAGGGAGGCTTCGGACGCTTCCAGCAGAATCAGCAGCGAGCCGTCACTACCGACCAGGATGGCCGCGTCATCAACGTGCGTGACCTTACCGGCGACGTCACCGCCATTCCGGATGTCAACACCAACAGCGTCATCGTCGTCACCTCCCCGCAGAACCGCGAACTGCTGGAGCAGATCCTGAAACAGCTGGACAAGATCCCCGAGCAGGTGATGATCGAAACGTTGATCGTCGAGGCCAGCCTGGATGCGACGAGCAAGTTCGGGGTCGAATGGAACATCGCGCAGACGAAGGTCTTCGGCGATCCCGGTGTGTCGGCGAATACGAGCCAGTCGTTCGGCAATCAGGCCAATACCGCCCAGCCGCAGGGACTGCGCTACACCCTCACCGGACCGCAGTACGGCGCGTTCCTGAACGCCCTGAAGACCGACGCCCGCTTCGAGGTGCTGAGTACGCCGCGTATCTTCACCAGTAACAATGCCACCGCGCAGATCAATATCAGCCAGAGCCTCCCGTATGTCGTCAGCCAGCAGGTACTGGCGAACGGCAACCTCGCGTTCAACTACGCCTTCCTCGATGTCGGGATCGTTCTGACGGTGACGCCCCGGATCACGTCCAACGGGTATGTCACGATGGACGTGACACAGACCGCCAACGACTTCGTCCGTTACACCGACTTCAACGCGCCGGTCGTGAACCAGCGGGAGGCGGATACCACGGTCAGTGTGAAAGACGGAGAGACGGTCGTTCTCGGCGGCATCATCAAAAGTTCGATCTCGGCGACCGTCAATAAGATTCCCCTGCTCGGAGACCTTCCGCTCCTGGGCAACCTCTTCCGATCGAATTCGACGACGAAAAACAAGACCGAATTGCTGGTGTTCCTGACGCCGAAGATCGTCCGGGACACAACGGAAGCGCAGAAGCTCCGTGCCGAGACGGAGCGGCAGTTACAGTCGAAAACGCGCGACATGATCAAGGAGATCCGCGCCAACGAGCTTCCGCTCGCGCCGTCCTCGCCGCCGGTCCCTGCCACGGAAGGTCCCGGCGTTCCCAATCGTTCCGACCAGCCGCCGACGTCCGCGCCTTCCGTGCCGCAGCCGCCGGTCGCGCTCCCTTCCGCTCCCGCACCGACGCCGGGTAATCAGCCGTAACGCCGGTCCGGAGCGGGCTCAATGACAGACTCGCTTACCGAAAAAGAGGCCCTTCGGGGCCGGAGGTTTTGAAACAATGAATCGAAAGATGTATGCGTCCTTGCTGACGCTTCTGGTCGTTTCCGCGATGACGGCAGGAAATGCCCTCGCTCAGCCGCCGGGTGGTCCGGGTGGTCCGGGTGGCACCATCCGGTTCGACGTACGGGTCATGGAAAATCGCGCTCAGCCGCCGGGTGGTCCGGGTGGTCCGGGTGGCCGGTTCGGCGGACGCGGCGGCATGATGGGCGGCGGCGCCATGATGCTTCGCCTGCCGGAAGTACAAAAAGAACTGAAGATGACCCCGGAACAGCTGACCAAACTCGAGAACAAGCAGCAGGAAATGCGTGACGCGATGCGCAACGCGTTCCAAAATGCGGATGGCCAGGACCCGGAAGCCCGCCAGAAAATGTTCGCCGATATGCAGGCGCAGCAGAAGAAGATGGTCGAGGAGGTTCTGACCCCGGAGCAGACGAAGCGCTTCCGCCAGCTGGAACTCCAGCAGCAGGGCCCGGCGGCGATTCTCTTCAACGCCGAGGTGGCCACGGAGCTGAAAGTCACCGACGAACAGAAGTCCAAAATGCAGGGAGTCCAGCAGCAGTCGATGCAGGAGATGCGCGACATGATGCAGGGCCAGGACGTTCGCAGCATGACTCAGGAAGAGCGCCAGACCTTCATGACCAAGATGCAGGGAATGCGCAAGGCCAATGAGGAAAAGCTTCTCGGCGTTCTGACGGCGGAGCAGAAGAAGCAGTGGACCGAGATGACCGGCGTGCCGTTTAAGTTCCCGGCGATGCAGGGCCTCGGCGGACGCGGCGGCTTCGGCGGTCAGGGTGGTCGCGGCCAGGGTGGTCGGGGTCAGGGCGGCGGTCGCCGCCAGGGCGGCAACTCCCCCTCCGGCACGTAATCCGGTTCCGGTCCCTTCTCTCCGGCGCGGGGAGAGGGGACCGGTATCCGACCCCCTCTCGTTCTCTCAACGCGCCAGACGCCAGCGAATCTCCCGGTCGCCGACTTTCGCCAGAGCGACATCCGCCGGCAGACCGACATTCGCATCCCGTTCGGCAACGATCCGAACGTCGTTCAGGTCCCCTTTCAACGCGCCTTCCGCCTCCCGGGTCATTCCGTTGGAGCCGTGCAGACGGGTCTTCCAGACGATCCGGTCTCCCTCTCGCTTCACGATCAGATCGCTTTCCCAGATATGGCACCCGCCTTTCATGTTCGGGTCGTTCAAGGGAACCGTCTTTTCCAGCGAGATCGCTCCATCGGCGTTGGCGGGAATCATCCAGTTTCGTTCTCCGATCAGGCTCCATTTCCAGTGCAGCGTGTCGGCCGTCCGGGTCAGAGAACGGCTGAGCAGTCGCGCCCGGTTTTCGGCGGGCAGTCCGAGCGCACCGGGCGTTCCCGGATTCCCCGGGCGGCAGCCGACGGCGACGGCGATTACCGGAACCATGGAAGCAAGCAGGAAAACGAGCGAAGTCCTGCGTATAACAAGGGCAGTGCTGTTGGTTCTCACGTCTCTATGATACCGCGATCCCGACAGCGATCTCAGGGGCATGATTCATGCGGACCGGATACGGTACGATAGGAACGGCTCGCACCGAGAACGACTCGGACGACCGGACCGCTCGACCGTGTTAACGGAGGCTTAAGCGAGGAAGCAATGATCGCCGGAAATCACACCGGTCCCATCGGTACCGCCGGTCCCGGCACGCCATGGCGTCTGGAACTGTTCGGCGGTCTTCGCCTCTGGCATACCGGAAACTTAATCGAGAGGTTTTCAACGCGAAAAACCGCCGGCGTTCTGGCCTACCTGGCCAGCCATCGCGGGAAAGCCATCTCCCGCGACACACTGGCCGACGTTTTCTGGCCCGATACCGACCCCGAATCGGCGCGAAACTCCCTGCGCGTCGCGCTGAACGCCCTGCGAAAGCTTCTGGCGACGGAGAACAGCGCCGACATCCTGCAGACCGACCGGTTGACCGTCCGTCTCGATCCGGCCGCCTTTTCCACCGATCTGGCGGATTTTGAAACAACGCTGCGCGAGGAGGCGCGGGCCGGAACCCTGGCGGAGAAGATCGACCTGGCGGCCCGGGCGCACTCCCTGTACCGTGGTCCGTTTCTCGACGGCTGGTATGAGGAGTGGGTGGACAGCGAGCAGAACCGTCTGGCCGAAGGGCACCGCAACGTTTTGCATCGCCTGACCTCCTATCTTCTGGAGGCGCGGGATTACGAGCGCGCTCTGGACTTCGCGTCGCAGGCGGTGCATTCCGATCCGCTGCGCGAGGAGTCGCACCGTCTGGTCATCCGGCTCCATATGGCGATGGGCAACCCTACCGCCGCCATGCAGCAGTACCGCGAACTGGAGCGCATCCTGCGAAAGGAGCTGGGCGCGGTTCCTTCCGGGGCGACACGCGACCTGCTGAGGCAATCCTCTCCCGTTTCCGCCCCGTCCGCCCCCGCCACCGGCAAAACGACGGCTACGGGGGCGATTCCGCAGACACTGACGCCGTTTTTCGGACGGGAAGAGGAGATGGCCCGCCTGATGGCGTTACTGGCGCCGGACACCGATGCCTTCGCGCCCCGTCTGGTCACCCTGACCGGGCTGGGTGGCTCCGGAAAATCGCGATTGGCGATCGAGGTCGCCCTGAAACTGCGGCATACGTTCGGCGGCCAGATCTGGTTCGTGCCCCTGGTCGGAATCTCGCAACCGGCCCAGATCGGCGCGGCGATGGCGAGCGCACTCCGTATCCCGTCGCCTGCCGACCAGTCCCCGAACGACCAGATCGTTCAGGCACTCGCCGGAAAGCGGACGCTTCTGGTTCTGGAAAACTTCGAACAGGCGGTCGAAGCCTCCTGCGAATGGCTGCGGAATCTTCTGCAACGCCTTCCCCTGCTGACCTGCCTGGTGACCACCCGGTATCGCCTGGGGATCACCGGCGAACAGGAGATTCCGCTGACGCCGCTTCCCGTACCGACCGTGTCCGATATCGAGGCGGCTTCCCCCGAACGCCTGGCCGCCGTTCCCAGTGTGGCGCTGTTTGTCGATCGCGCCCGTGCCGCCCGCCCCGATTTCCGCCTCACCGGGCAGAATGCGGCGACCGTCGCGGCCATCTGCGCCGCGCTCGACGGGTTGCCGCTGGCGATCGAGTTGGCCGCCGCCTGGACCCGGCTCCTCTCTCCCGTCGAAATGCGAAACCGCCTGCGAGAGCGTTTCGATCTTCTCGTTTCCTCCAGCCACGACCTGCCGCCCCGTCACCGGTCGCTTCGCGCCGTCCTGGATGCCAGTTATCACCTCCTCACCGACGAGGAAAAGGAGTTTTTCGCGCGACTCTCCGTCTTCCGCGACGGCTGGAACCTGACCGCCGCCGAAGCGGTCACCGATGTTCCGAACGTTTTCGATCGGCTGAACACACTGCACCAGCGGTCTCTTCTTCTGTTTACCGAAGCGGATGGCTTCTCGCGATTCCGTATGCTCGAAACGGTTCGAGAATACGCTGCCGAGTTTTTGCCGGAGGGTACCCGTCCTCCGCTGCGGGGAAGACACGCCGCGCATTATGTGAACGTCACGGAGGAAGCGGCCCGGTTTTTCGGGGGGGCCGATGCGGAACAGGGGTTACAGATGCTCGACCGGGAGGAGGAAAACTTGCGTGAGGCGCTCTCCTTCCTGCTGGAAGCCCCGGAAACACAGGAGGAAGGCATTCGCCTCGTCGCCCTGCTCTGGCGATTCTGGTATGCCCGCGGCCATCTGGAGGAGGGGATGCAGTGGCTGGAAAAGGCATTGCGTCCGGAAACGGAAGCGATTCCCGCCCCGATACGGATCGCTCTGCGAGAAGGCATCGGTCGTTTCTCCATCAGCCTGGGTCAGAACACACTGGCGACTCGCTGGCTGCGTCAGGCCCTGGATATCGCCCAGGTTCACGTTCCCGCGTATGTTCCCTGTCTGGCCATGAACCTGGGATTGGCGGCGCAGTCCGGCAGCGACGCCGAGACCGTCGGCTTCGCCTTTCGCATCCTGGCCGAGTGCAAACGCAAGGAGGGGGACCTCTGGGCCGAGGCGGCGGCTCTGGCCGAAGTCGGCAAAGCCCTCCGCACCACCGGCGACCCGGCCGAACGGGAAGCGGTCCTGGCGCGCGCACGCATCCTGCGACAGGGCATCGGCGACGACTGGGGGGTCAATGAGATCGACAGTCTTCTCTCCGGAGAGGAACCGCCGATGTTCTCGCCCTCCGAAATCGGCCCTGTCTACCTGACGCTCGGAGCGATCGCGGCCCAGCAGGGAGACCATGCCATCGCGTTTCCTCTGCTCCGGGATGCCCTGAACAGTTTTCGCGAGCAGAAGAACGATGCGGCGATTGCGACAACCCTCGAGCGCCTCGGCCTATCGGCGCTGGGGAGCGGCGACTATCGAACGGCGCGGACCGTGCTGGAGGAGGCGATCAGCCTGCGGCGGGATGGGAACGGTCGGGAGGCCATTCCGTTCTGTGAAAAACTCCTCAATCAGGCGTTATTCACGCTTTCCCCCACCGTCAGCGCCTGATTTGCCTGCCTTTCTACCGGGAAACACCTGTCCACACTTCCTTCCCTTTAATGGTAATTTAATGCGTACGAAGGACAATAAAGCAAATCGCGCGGTCCAAAAAAAGGAAAATCCTGGTGCAATCAGAGCTTTCGGTCGGGGGGGAGGTGACCAATCCTCAGCGTCTGGCCGCCCTGAAACGGACGGGACTGCCGGACACGCCTCCCGAACCCGCTTTTGATCGGCTCACGGCTCTCGCCCGCCGCACCCTGAATGTCCCGGTCGTCCTTCTGTCGCTGGTCGACGATCGCCGCCAGTTCTTCAAAAGCCAGTCCGGTCTGCCGGACTCCCTCGCTTCGATTCGAGAGACCCCTCTGAGTCATTCGTTCTGTCGGTACGTGGTCGCCGGCCAGAGTCCGTTTTCCGTCGAGGACGCCCGTCAGCATCCGCTGGTGCGGGACAACGGCGCGGTGGACGACCTCGGGGTCATCGCCTATCTGGGTGTTCCCCTGCGCGACCCCGAAGGACAGATTCTCGGATCGTTCTGCGCGATCGATCATGTCCCGCGCCACTGGACGACGGACGAAGCGGCGTCCCTGACCGATTTCGCGGATCTGGCCCGCGCCGAACTGACGCTTCGACTCGCTCTGGATGAGGCGCGCAAGGCGCAGGAGCGGCTTTGTCGGGCGGAGCGAGCGATGCGGCAACAGGCGGAGTCGTGCCAGCGTCAGCACGATGCCCTGCAGGAGTTCGTTTCGACGGCTTCGCACGATCTTCGGGAGCCGCTTCGCAAGATTCTGCAGTTCGGCAACCTGATCCGGCGACAGCCCGGCCTGCCGCCCTCCGCCGGACAATACCTGGAGCGGCTTCTCGCCGCCGGCGACCGGATGCACCGTCTGCTGGCGGACCTGCTGACCTATTCGCGTCTGGCGTCCCTCGCCCAACCCACCCGCCCCGTCTACCAGGAGCGTGTGGTAGCCGATGCCGTGGACATACTGGAGGCCCGGTATCCCGGGTTGCGAACGGCGGTGCGTGTCGCTCCGTTACCGACCGTGGAGGGAGATCCGAACCAGTTGCATCAGCTTTTCGTGCAGCTTCTGGACAATGCCGGTAAATTCCGCCGTACGGATGTTCCCCTCCTGATCGATATCGCGGCGGAACCCGTCTGCCGTGGTCAGGTACACTACTGGCAGGTGACGGTCCGGGACAACGGCATCGGGTTTGAGGCCGGTCATGCGGAGCGTATTTTCGGCGTTTTTGAACGGCTGCATGCACGGGAGGATTTTCCCGGAACCGGCATGGGTCTGGCGATCTGTCGTCGGATCGCCGAACGCCATTCGGGCACATTGACGGCCACCGGCGCTCCGAACGTCGGAGCGGCCTTTGTCCTGCTGTTGCCCGTCGAACCGTCGGAAAAGGTGGAGATTGCCGACGATTTTGCCGACAAGAAAACCAATGCGCGTGTTGTGTCCGGCAATCCGGAGGGGGTCGCCCCGCCGCCCAATTTCGCCTCAGCCCCGAATACGATCGATGTCGGCGTCCCGACCCCGGTTGTCTCTCCCACAAGCAGCGAGGAACGGTGATTGAATTGACAGGGAACATGGCAGGGAACATACCTTTTTCGATCTTGATGGCGGACGATGACCCGGACGACAGGATGCTGGCGGAAGAGGCGCTGGCGGAGTGCCGCATCCGTAATCGCATGCAGTTCGTGGAAGACGGGGAAGCGTTGCTCGACTACCTGAAACGGCGGGGACGATACAAGGACCCGGCGGCCTCGCCGCGACCCGGCCTGATCCTGCTGGACTGGAACATGCCCCGTAAAAGCGGCGCGGAGGCGCTTCAGGAGATCAAGTCCGAACCGGACCTGCGCTCGATTCCCGTCATCGTGCTGACGACCTCCAACGCCGAGGAGGATATCGCCCAGGCCTATCAACTGGGCGCCAATTCCTATATCACCAAGCCGGTCACCTTCGATGGTCTGGTCGAGGTCATGCGCGGGCTGAAGCTGTTCTGGTTGGAGATCGTCGCGATCCCCCTGCCCGACCAGCACTCCGTTTAGCGAATAAGGACGGAAGCCGGGGGCTGCCGCCGAAGCGAAGTGCGGCCCGGGAGTAAGGAGTTCGCTATGGAAAACACACCGGCCCCGTCGTTGATTCGTGTTTTGCTGATCGACGACGACGAAGAGGATTACCTCATCACGCGGGAACTGCTATCGGAGATCGAAACCGCCCGGTTCGCGGTCACCTGGTTCGCCAACCCCGATGTCGCCCTGCGGGAGCTTCAGGACGGCGCCCTGTTTGACATCTGCCTCCTCGACTATCGTATGGGCCGCCGGAACGGTCTGGATGTGTTGCCGGAGATCGTCGCGGCGTGCAGCGCGATTCCGATCATTCTCCTGACCGGGCAGAATGACAGCCACGTCGACCGGGAGGCGGTTCGCCGGGGCGCGTCGGACTTTCTGGTCAAGGGCGAAGCGGACGCCATCCTGCTGGAGCGGTCGATCCGTTACGCGATGCGTCAGAAACGGACCGAGGAGGAACTCCGGCAACAGCGCACCTTTGTCTCCGCCGTCCTCGATACCGCCGGGGCGCTGGTTCTCGTGGTCGACCGCGAAGGCAGGATCGTTCGCTTCAACCGGGCCTGCGAGCGGTTATCCGGCTATTCCTTCGCCGAACTGGAAGGCGAAAATTTCGATCTGTTGCTTCCGCCCGAGATGAAAACCTCGGTAATGGATACGTTGGCCCGGCTCGTCGCCGGCGATTTCCCCTATCAGCGAGAGAACGACTGGCTGACCCGGAGCGGCGAACGCCGTCGGATCGTCTTCAACAATACCTGCCTGACCGACCGGGACGGCAACGTGGAGTATGTGGTCTCGTCGGGGATCGACGTAACCGATCAGCGACGCGCCGAGGCGGCCCTGGCCGAAGCGCGGGAACGAGAACTGGAGGTCGGCGCGAGCATTCAGAAGACCCTCCTGGTTCGCAGTGCGCCCACCCATATCCCCGGAGTTACGTTCGGCGCGTTTACCCGGGCGGCACAGCGGGTCGGTGGCGACTATCTGGACTTTTTCGTCTATGACGATCGCTGCGTCGATGTGCTCGTTGGCGATGTCATGGGGAAGGGAGTGCCGGCGGCGCTTCTGGCCGCCGCGACGAAGAACCACTTTCAGCGGGCGGTTCGCCGTCTGGTGCACGATCTGATCCCGTTTGGCCGACTTCCGGAGCCACAGGAGATTGTGGAGGCCGTTCATCGCGCCCTGACCCCGGAACTGTATCGGCTGTGCAGTTTCGTCACTCTGAGCTACACCCGCTTTGACCTTCAGCGACGACAGGCGACCTTCGTGGACTGCGGACATCCCGCTCCGCTTCACTTCGACGCCACCGGTCCGTTTCGAAAACTGGGCGGCGAGAATGTTCCGCTCGGCCTATGTTTGGAGGAACGCTATCGTCAGCGGACGGTTCCTTTCGGCCCGGACGACCTGTTCTTCTTCTACTCCGACGGGCTGTTTGAGACGACCGATCCCGAGGAGACGCCGTTCGGAGTGGAACGCCTGATCGCGAGCGTCGAACGTCTGAGGCACTGTGCGCCCGCGGAGATCGCTTCGTCCGTCTGCGCGGAGGTGGAAGCCTTCGGCGTCGACGGACTGATCGATGACGATCGCACCTGTGTGGTGGTCAAGATCGCTCGCGACCCGATGCCCGCTTCCCGGATGGTTCGACACAAGGAGGTGCCGGCGCGACTGGAGTATCTGGATGAGGCCCGCGACTTTGTCGAAGCCGCCCTGCAGGAGGGAACTGCGGACGGACTGACGCAGGACGAGATTTTTCGACTGGTGCTGGCCTCGCATGAAGCGATCACCAATATTCTCCGGCACGCTTACCCACCGGACGATGCGGACGTCGCTCCGGACAGCGACCGTCCTTCGGAAACGATCCGCATCGAGGTGCAATGCTTTACCGATCGGGTCATTCTCGATCTGCGCGATACGGGGGTGGCGTTCTATCCGCCCGAACGGATCCCGCCGCCGATCCTGGATGGGACCCGCGAAGGCGGTTTCGGTCTGTTCCTGATTCGGGAAGCGGTCGACGATATGCTGTACCGTCGCGACGATTTCGGCCGCAATCTGCTCCGACTTACCAAAAATTACACTCATCCGTCGATCTGATTCCCGAGAGGTCGAAGGTCAGGCAGACATGATACAGTGCATTTGTAGCGTCGTTACCGCGAAAACGTTTCCAAAGGAGGACCTCCCATGACTGCGCAAACGGAGGTGACAGGAGATATCGTCGTCGTTCGTCTTCCGCTGGAGAAGCTGGACCTGAGCACGACCAGCGACTTCAAACAGATGATGCTTGCCGTCACGGCGGAATACAAAAAAGCGATCCTGGACCTGTCCTCCATCAGCTTTGTCGACAGTTCCGGCCTGGGCGCCTTGCTTTCCGTGCTGCGGGAACTGACCGGGGTCGGCGGCGACCTGAAGCTTTGCTGCGTTCAGAAACGGGTCCGCGTCATGTTCGAACTGGTTCGGATGCACCGGGTTCTGACCATCTACGATACCGTGCCTCAGGCTCTGGCATCGTTTGCCGACCCCGCGTCCGCCTGATGTCCGCCTGACGTCCGGGATTCGGTTCTTGCCGCATCGGGTATATCCTCTTATAATGAAACGGACCGGCCCGCGTCTCAACGTTCTTCGACCGTCGACGTGGGCCGACGCTCGTTGAAGGAGAAATCCCTTGGCTTCCGACCGCCCCACCGTTGATGTCGAACTCGAAACGCTGATTCGCGCCCGCTACCCGATCATCTATATCGTCTCCTGGGAGGAGCGCCGTGTCGAGGAGACGTTGCGCGAAATCTGCCAGCGGCGCGGAAAAAAGATGCTGCTCTGGACGTACACGACCGGAATGGCCGGTAACGTCGCCTCCCGCGACCCTCTGGCCGCTCTGGATTACATTATGAACGCCCCGGACCAGAGCGTCTTCGTGCTCAAGGATTTCCATCCGTTCATCACCGATGTGGCCGTGACCCGCCGTTTGCGCGACCTGATCTACGTCCTGAAAACGTCGTACAAAACGCTGGTTGTTCTTTCCCCGCTGCTGAAACTTCCCCCCGAACTGGAGAAGGAGATAACCGTCGTCGACTATCAACTGCCGACGCAACGGGACCTGGATCGCCTTCTCGAGGGGATCATCCAGTCGGTCAAGTCGACGCCGCAATTGAAAACCGACCTGACGCCGCTGGAGCGGGAGCAGGTCCTGAAAGCGGCGTCGGGTCTGACTTCCAACGAGGCTGAGAACGTTTTCGCCAAATCGCTGGTGGAAAAACGGGCGTTCGATGTCGACGTCATCCTCTCCGAAAAGGAACAGATTATCCGCAAATCGGGGATTCTGGAGTACTACCGGGCGAGCGAGGCGTTTAGCAATGTCGGCGGACTGGATCTTCTCAAAGGTTGGATGGGCCAGCGCACCGCGTCGTTCACTGAGGAGGCGCGAAAATACGGCCTTCCCGAACCGCGCGGCATCCTGCTGCTCGGCGTCCAGGGCTGCGGCAAGTCGCTGACCGCCAAGGCCATCGCATCGCTCTGGCGGCTCCCCCTGCTCCGCCTGGACGTCGGCAAGGTCTTCGCCGGGATCGTCGGCTCCTCCGAGGAGAATATGCGCAAAGCGATTTCTACGGCGGAATCGGTCGCGCCCTGCATTCTCTGGCTCGACGAACTGGAGAAGGGGTTTGCCGGGACGCAGAGTTCGGGGATGTCGGACGGCGGAACGACCTCACGCGTCTTCAGCACGTTCCTGACCTGGCTTTCCGATAAGACGTCGCCCTGTTTCGTCGTCGCCACCTCCAACGATGTTTCCCAGTTGCCGCCGGAAATGATGCGCAAAGGCCGCTTTGACGAAATCTTCTTCGTGGACCTGCCCGCGATCCCGGAACGGCGCGAAATCTTCGCCATCCACCTGAAAAAGCGAGGACGCGACCCGAAGAATTTCGATCTGGACGCTCTGGCCGCCGCGAGCGTCGGTTTCTCCGGCGCGGAGATCGAACAGACGGTCATCGAAGCGCTGTTCAACGCGTTCCACGAAGATCATCGCGAACTGAACACCGACGACATTCTGAAATCGGTCCGGGCGACCGTCCCTCTGGCGGTGACGATGAGCGAGAGCATCGACCGTCTGCGCGAATGGGCGGAGACCCGGGCGCGCGCCACGTCCTCGCTCCCGGCCGAAAGCATGGAGGAGATCATCCGGACCGAATACGCCGAGCGGCTCGACTCGCAGGGTCGCCAGGTCTTCTCCTCGGTTCCTCCGGCGCTGCCGTCGCCGGACAACGCGCCCGCGCTGCCCCATGTGCTGGAGCCACCGTTCCTTCCGACCCCGAAGAATGCCGACGGGCCGGTCGTCGAACCTCTCCCGGTATCGCCGTTCGCCATGGAGCCGGGCGACGGTGAGGAAGGGGAAAGCGACAGGGCATAGGGTCCTCTCCCGCCCGGAACCGCGCTGTCGAAGTTTTCGAAACCCGATACCGCAAATATGTGTACTCCTTTCAAAGGCACAGGAAAAATACCTGTCTCCCCTGCTGTCGATGCCGTCAGCGGTCGGATCATCGAACGGAAAGCGCAAGGGTTGAGAGAACGATTATGGCAGCAATCAATGAGCCGAACCTCCGTGTTCTTGTCGCGGGGGCAACCGGCAACCTCGGACGGCTTGTCGTTCGGGAACTGAAGGAGCGAAACATCCGGGTCCGGGCGATGACCCGGCATCGGCGGGACGCCGCCGAACTCCGGGCGGACGATATCGTCGCCTGCGATCTCGAAACGGGCGAGGGAATGGCGACGGCGTTCGCCGGTCGCATCGACGTAGTCTTTTCCGCTCTGGGCAGCAGCCTCCGGTTCCGTCCCGACGGCGTCGGCACGTCGTTTCATGACATCGACTACCGATTGAACCGCGCTCTGTGCGAACGCGCCTCGGCGAACGGCGTCCGCCGCTTCGTCTATGTGTCCGCCTTCTCCGCGCCCGGTTATGCCGACACCTCCTATATCCGGGCGCACCAGGCGGTCGCGGACTGCCTCCGTGACTCGGGCATGGAGTACGGCGTTCTGCGTCCGACCCCGTTTTTCTCCTCGTTTTTGCCCCTGCTCGATCAGGCGCGGCGGGGTCGTCTGCCCCTTTTCGGGTACGGAGAGACGTTTACGAATCCGATCGACGACCGGGATCTGGCGGCGCTGGCCGCGGATACGATCGTCTCTTCGGAATCGGCGCAGGACATAGCGGCGGGCGGCCCGGACATGATGACCCGAAAGGAACTGGGCGAAGCGATCTTCGCGGCGGTCGGCAAGCCGGCGAAGTTCTGGCGTATCGATGAAAATCTGGTACGTTCCCTTCCGATCGCCCCCCTGATCGGTCTGGCGGATCGTCGCCTTGGCGAACTGGCGGATTATTATGCTAAAGTGAATCTATCCAATAGCGTCGCGCCGCCGGTCGGAACGCGACGTCTGGTCGATTTTCTGGCTGCGGCAGTTGCCAATACGGACCCTGCCCCGGCGGTCGAAAGGAAGACATGGGGGGGACAGAGCTGGTCGATGCGGTTCGCGCCATTGAGAAAACGCTAGACGGAGGCGTTCTGGGAGTTGCGGCCGTCTTCCTGGGGACGGGAGAGCGGTTCGACTACGGGTCGGATATCGAATTTCCCACCGCCAGCGTCATCAAGGCGCCGATACTGGCCGCCTTGCTGTCGTCGCTGGCGGATTTACCCGATCCGGAGGCCGCGGCGAAAGAGCGTGGGATCGTTGTTGGGGCGGAGGATCAGGTCGGCGGATCGGGAGTTCTGGCCCATCTGGCTCCCGGGTTGACGCTTTCCCTGGCGGATCTCGCCGTGCTGGCGATCAAGCTCTCGGATAACACGGCCTCCAACCTCTGTTTACGGGCGGCGGGCGGTCCGGACGCGGTCAATCGCCGTCTGCGGGAGGACTGGGGCATGCCCGACACCCGGATTCATCGCCCGATCAAATTCCGTCTGATGCCGGACGATCCTCCGCATACGGCGACCGGCACCCCGGCGGACATGTGTCATTTCATGGCATCGGTCGCCCGGCGGACTCTGACGGACGCGGCGATTTCCACGGCGGTCGAGCGGTATCTGGCGATGGTCCACGACGCCGAGATGCTGCCCCGGTACCTCGATGTCAATTTTTATGCGTCGGACGTCCGGGCGGGAGCGGCAGCGTTCACGGTAGCCCATAAACCGGGCGCGGTCGTCGGGGTCCGCAACGACGCGGGGATCATTCGCCGTGGCGAGGACGCACTGGCGGTCTGTATCTATTCCCAAGGGTGTCCGGACACCGTCTGGACTCCCGCACATCGCGGCGCGGAAGCGGTCGCCCGGGTCAGTCATGCGCTCTGCCGGACGTTCTTCCGAAACACGCCGTAAAAAAGAAAAACCGATCCGCCGGAGCGGATCGGTTTTTTTCGGTTCGGCGGGGCCGAAGAGCGATTACTTGTCGGTGGCCGGTCCCGGAGGGGCGGCCGGAGCGGCGCCACCGGCAGGAGCGGCTGCGCCTTCGGCCGGAGCCGTGCCAGCAGCCGGAGCGGCACCGGCGGCAGGAGCGGACGGGGAAGCGCCTTCCTGCGGCGCAGATTCACAACCCATAGCGACGAAAAGCAGCAGACCCGCAAGACCCGCCAGAACGGCGGTCAGACGACGCATTACCATATTTAGGACTATCTCCTCTCGATTCCGGTACACCGCGCGATACGGTGACGCCCGTAGTTTAGCAGAAGAACAGGAAAAAGAAAAGTGTTTCGGTCGCCTCCGCCCCGAAAATTTTCCCGAAATGCAACCGTCACGCTATAATAATCGACAACGCGGATTAAAAACCATCCGATGAGGGAGAAGACAATCGATTGAGAACGGAAATGGATGCATGGGTTGACGCTCATGCCGAAGAAATCGTCCGGGCGATTCAGGAAGTTCTGCGCATTCCCAGCGTCAAAGACCTCCCGACCGCCGGAACCAACGCTCCCTTCGGGCAACCCGTCGCGGACGCCCTCGAACATACGCTGACGTTATGCCGAACACTCGGAATGCGAACGGAGAACTTTGACGGGTTCGCCGGTCATGCGGAATTCGGTGAAGGCGAGGAGATCGTCGGCGTTCTCGGCCACCTGGATGTCGTTCCGCCGGGAAAAGACTGGACCGTCGATCCCTGGGGCGGCCTGATCGAGGACGGATGGCTTTTCGGACGGGGGGCCAGTGACGACAAGGGTCCCACCTATGCCGCTCTTTTCGCCGCGCGGGCGGTTCTCGATGTCACCCGCAACGCGGGAATTCCGTTGACACGGAAAGTCCGCTTGATCTTCGGCTGCGATGAGGAATCGGACTGGAAGTGCATGGAGCATTACTTCGGGGCGGCCGGCCAGGTCAAACCGACCGTCGCTTTCACTCCTGACGCCGATTTTCCCCTGGTCTACGCGGAGAAAGGCTCCTTCACCGGTGTCGTCGAACGCCCGGTTCCCGAAGATGCCGGTCGCTCCCTGTATGTCTCCTCGTTTCATGCCGGCCTGCGCGCCAACATGGTGCCCGACGAAGCGGTCGCCCGTCTGCGCGGGGATGCCGAGGTTCGCGACCTGGCCGCGCATGTGCTGGCCCGGATGCCGAATATCACGGTATCGACCGACGGCGATACGCTGGTCGTCCATGCGCGGGGCGTTTCCGCTCATGGCGCAAGCCCGCAGGAAGGAACGAACGCGGCGGTGGTCCTGATGCGCGCGCTGACGGACAACTCCTCGGCGTTCGATGACCTCTCCGGCACCGACTTCGCCTGGATGGAGGATCTGACGCGGCGCGCCGCGCCCGACGGAAGCGCCCTGGATATCGCCGGAACCGACGGTATCGGCACGCCGCTGACGTCCAACCTCGGGATCGTCCACCTCGATACGGGAACGGTACGGGCGACGTTCAACGTCCGGTACCCGGTCACCTGGGATGGAGAGGCCACGATCGGGCGGTTCGCCGCCGCCCTGGCGTCCTCCGGCTGGTCGATCTGTCACCGGTCGCATACCCCGTCGCTCTACGTTCCGCAGGATCGGGAGCCGGTGAAAACCCTGCTGCGGGTCTATCGCGAACAGACCGGTGACCTGCGGGAGCCGCTGGCGATGGGAGGACGCACCTACGCGACCAGTGTCGCGCCGGTCGGCGTGGCGTTCGGACCGGGCATGCCGGAAGACCCGGAGGTCGCGCATCGCGCCGACGAACGCATCCGGGTCGATCGCCTTCTGCAGTGTGTCCGTATCTACGCCCACGCCATCTACGAACTGGCGAAGTAACGTCCCGGCTCGATCCGCGGATCGCTCAATCGATGTGGTCGAGGATACTTTGCAGTTGGACGACATCGACGTCCGGGCCGAAGGACATGACGGTGGCGGTCGTCATGTCCTCGTTCATATCGTCGATATTCATAAAGTTCTCCTCCATCTCGTACTTGATATCGGTCGACTCGAGTTGGGACAGGAGCGTGTCCAGTTTCTGTGTCGGAACGATCGCCATAAAACCGCCGAGCGTCGACGGTTGAACGACGACGCTTCCTCCGTCTTCGAATAACATGAGCCTTCTCCGGAAAGGGAATCGAGAGCAAGTATCCCGCGGACGGGCTTCGGTTCCCGTAATTGCGCCGGATGGCAGCGACCGCCCGCAGGAGTTATAATGGGGACGGCCTCGATGCAATCCTCCGGTAAGCCCTCCGCCTCCTCGCCCGCCTCCGCCGCCGGTGGCAGTATCGACGCGCGTCTGGTCTGTACTCGTTGCGGCCTGACGGCGCGGGAACTCCACGATACCGGACGGATGGGTTGCTCGTTCTGCTATGAGGTCTTTGTCGGCATGGTCGCGCAGGCGGCCGCCGAACTTCACCATGCCGGTGACGCGGACCGCCCGCCGCTGATTCTCCCGGCCGGTCGGCCGACGCCCGTCCCGAACCGCGCCGCGTCCCCCTGGCCAACCCGCAAAGCGCTGCCCTCCCGGCCGGACTCCGCGCCGACGCACGCAAATCTTCCGAAGAAATCCTAACTTTCCTCAGGTCGGGTCTTGAAAATTCGCGTCCGGTTTGGTATTATCCCTCTCGGTTGGCAGACAATAGCGGCGAGTGCTAAAATCGCTGCGTGCGGTCGGCCACCATTCGAACCATCGATTTTTACCCTGCGCAGGAGGTATCCGCAGATGCTTAAGCCGCTCGGTGACCGTGTTGTGGTCAAGGCACTCGAAGCAGAAATGACTTCTCCCGGGGGCATTGTCCTCCCCGACACCGCCAAGGAACGTCCGCAGACCGGCGAGGTGCTGGCCGTCGGCCCCGGTAAGACGCTCGACAATGGAACGGTAGCCGCCCTGGAAGTCAAAGTGGGCGACAAGGTCGTCTACAGCAAGTACGGCGGCACGGAAATCAAGGTCGGGGGCGAAGAGGTCATTATCCTTCGTCTCGACGACATCCTCGGAGTCGTGGAAGGCTAATCAGGAGGTTTTTATGGCAGCCAAGGATCTTCAGTTTGACGAATCCGCCCGCCGTTCGCTGGAACGCGGCGTGAATATTCTGGCCGACGCGGTCAAGGTGACCCTCGGTCCGAAGGGACGCAACGTCGTTCTCGAAAAGAAGTTCGGTTCCCCGACCATCGTCAACGACGGCGTCACGATCGCGAAGGAGATCGAGGTCGAGGATAAGTTCGAGAACATGGGCGCGCAGCTCGTCCGTGAAGTCGCCTCGAAGACCAACGATGTCGCCGGCGACGGCACCACCACCGCCACGGTCCTCGCCCAGGCCATCGTGCGCGAAGGTCTCCGCAACGTCGCCGCCGGTTCCAACCCGATGCTGATCAAGCGCGGTATCGACAAGGCGGTCGAAGTGGCCGTCGAGGATATCCGCAAGAATTCCACCCCGGTCGAGGGGTCGGAAGCGATCGCCAACGTCGCCACCATTTCGGCCAACGACAAGACGATCGGCGACCTGGTCGCCAAGGCCATGGAAGCGGTCGGCAAGGACGGCGTCATCACGGTCGAGGAGAGCAAGGGCACCCAGACCAATCTGGAACTGGTCGAAGGGATGCAGTTCGACAAGGGCTATATCTCTCCGTACATGGTAACCGATCCCGAGCGGATGGAAGCCGTTATGGAGGACCCGTACATTCTTCTGTTCGAGAAGAAGATCTCCTCGGTCGCCGATATGATCAAGCCGCTCGAGGCGGTGGTTCGCTCCGGTCGGCCGCTGGTGATCATCGCTGAGGACGTGGACGGCGAAGCGCTGGCGACCCTGGTCGTCAACAAGATTCGCGGCACGCTGAATGTCGTTGCCGTCAAGGCGCCCGGTTTCGGCGACCGCCGCAAGGCCATGATGGAGGATATCGCCATCCTGACCGAGGGTCGGTTCATCACCGAGGACCTGGGAATCAAGCTGGAGAACGTCGATCTCACCTACCTCGGCCGCGCCAAGCGTGTGGTCATCACCAAGGAAGACACGACGATTGTCGAGGGTGCGGGTTCCCCGGCGGCCATCCAGGGCCGGATCGCCCAGATCAAGAAGCAGATCGAGACCACCGATTCCGACTACGACCGCGAGAAGCTGCAGGAGCGGCTTGCCAAGCTCGCCGGCGGTGTCGCGGTGATTCAGGTCGGCGCGGCTACCGAGACCGAACTGAAGGAAAAGAAGCTGCGCATCGAGGACGCGCTTTCGGCGACCCGCGCGGCGGTCGAGGAAGGTATCGTTGCGGGCGGCGGCGTCACCCTGATCAAGGCGATTGCGGCGATCCAGGCGGCGGAGTATGTCGGCGACGAGAAGATCGGCGCGAACATCATCTCCCGCGCTCTGGAAGCCCCGCTTCGCACGATCGCGGAGAACGCCGGTCAGGAAGGTTCCGTCGTCGTGAACAAGGTACGCGAGTCCGGCCTGGGCTTCAACGCGGCGACCAACCGGTATGAGGATCTGATGGCGTCCGGCGTCGTCGATCCGGCCAAGGTCACCCGCTCGGCCCTGCAGAACGCGGCATCGATCGCCGGTCTGGTCCTCACCACCGAGGCTCTGATCGCCGAGAAGCCGGAGAAGAACCCGCCCGCCCCGGCAGGCGGCGGCGGAATGCCCGGCGGCATGGGCGGCATGTACTAAACCCGTCCTTCCCATACGGAACCCTGAAAAAGAGCGCAGGCAACTTGCCTGCGCT
>JANRLW010000011.1:0-37751 GCA_033762295.1 Capsulimonadales bacterium | reverse complement strand
CGGATTCTGACCGGCCCGGATGCGACCCTGGTCTCCTTTACCTCGGGGCTGATGTGGACTCCCTCCAACTTCTTCTCCGGAAGCGGTTCCTTCGTCGCACGGATCGCCGTCGCCGGGACGCCGGTCACCGCTCCGAGCGTCTCCACCGTGAATCCGAATGCGGTGATGGCCGGGAGCTGGAACACGACCGTCACCGTGAACGGTACGAACTTTTTTACCAATGCGACGGTGAAACTGGGCGGGCAAGCCGTGTCGACCACCTGGATTTCGCCGACGCAGTTGACCGCCTATGTCACCGCCGACCTGTTGGCGGTCGCCCGAACCACCGAGTTAACGGTCACCCAATCTCAGCCCGATGGAGGGGCGACGAGTAATCCGATCCCGTTCACGGTGCGTCAACCCGCGCCGAAAATCGATACGCTGTCGCCCGATGTGGTGACCGCCGGGACCGGGGCGACCACGATTCAGGTGGACGGCGCGAATTTTCTCTCCGGCGCGACGGTCAAGTTCGGTACCACGAATCTGGTGACGACCTACGTTTCCCCGGTCCGGTTGTCGGCAACGATCCCGGCGACCGCCCTGGCAACCGCCGGTACTCGCGCCGTCACCGTGGCCAATCCCGGAAACGCAGGTGGTCCGAGCAATTCGATCACCTTTACGATCAATAACCCGGAGCCTGCCGTCACCGGTATTTCTCCGGAAACCGTGCCCGTCGGAAGTGAGGCGGCCACACTGACCGTGAATGGCAGCGGGTTCGTTTCCGGTTCGACGGTTTCGCTGAACGGAACGGCCCTGCCGACGACCTTTGTTTCGGGAACGACCCTGACCGCCGCCGTGCCCGCCACCTCCCTGACAACGGCAGGAACGTTCGACCTCACCGTTTCCAACCCGGCGCCGGGCGGCGGAGCCAGCGAACCCGTGGTCCTGACGGTCGCCAATCCGTTACCGACCGCCACGGCTCTGGCCCCGTCCTCGGCGAAGGCGGGAGCCAGCGGCTTTACCCTCACGGTGAACGGATCGGCCTTCGTCCGCGGGGCGGAGGTTCGCTTCGGCGCGACCGCCCTGACGACCACCTTTGTATCCGCGACACAGTTGACGGCCACCGTCCCGAGCTCCGCACTGACGACCGCCGGAACCATCCGGGTGACGGTAAATAATCCGGAACCCGGTGGCGGGGTGTCGGGACCGTTGGACTTTACGATCAACAACCCGACGCCGACGGTCACCGCCCTCTCGCCGACCCAGGTGACCGAACTCGCCGGAGCGACCACGCTGACCGTCACGGGGACGGGATTCGTCAGAGGATCGGTCATCCGGTTCAAGAATTCCAACCTGACGACCACCTACCTTTCGGCGACGCAGGTTCGGGCCAGTGTCCCGTCGAGTTTGCTGACGACGGTTGGCGATGTCCAGGTCACCGTGACGAATCCCGCACCTGGGGGCGGTGTCAGCAATGCGGCGGTCTTCAAGGTGGCGATGGGCAATACGACCCTCGGAATCGTGACCACGCCGGCCCCGACGATCACCCGATCGGGATCGACCCTGACGGTAAAGGTCACGATTAGGAATAACGGCAACTATTCCGCCCGCGGGGTCACGTTCACCGGGGCGAAACTGAACACGACCGCTCAGACGACCCTGTCTCCGACGACCGCTCAGACGATCGCCAAAGGGGGAACTCTGGTGGTGACGTTGACCTTCCCGACCTCCGCAGCGGCGGCGGGAACCAAACCGAAGGTGACGTTGACCTACGCCAGCCAGAACGCGGGGAACGCCAGTCCGTCGGCGACCTGCGCAGCCGTTCCGTAAAACGCGGAAAGTTGGGCACGAACCGGAGAGCGTCTTATCGCTCTCCGGTTTTTCCGTTTCGGATTTACCGGAATTTCGGCGGCTTTTGGGATACAATTCGAAAGACCCCCTACCGGGCTTTCGTATTTCGCTCCGGTCGATCCGGACATCGACTGAGGTAACGCTATGACAGCCGTTCCCGTAAAAACCGTCGTCGCTTCGACCGTCCTTGCGCTCCTTCTGTTCCTGACGCAGTTTACGTCCGCCCATCCCTCCGGAAACGGGCTGGCATTGACCGGTGCGGAGTCGGTCGTTCGCCTGGCGGGACCGTATGCCTCCTATCGCTTCCTGGTGGAGGATCGCCAGGGGACGGCGGTACGGGATGTTTCCGACGCCGTTCGGTTTCGCATTGCCGATCCGACCGTGGTGCGGATTACGGACGGAACCGTTCGGGGATTGCGAAACGGCGAAACGTCCGTCACTATCCGAAAGGACGACCGCGAACTGACGGTGCCGGTGCAGGTCACCGGACTCGTTGCCGATCCGGCCCCTCGATTCGTCACGGACGTCCTCCCGGTCCTGACCCGCTCCGGGTGTAACATGGGTGGCTGTCATGGCGCGGCCTCCGGAAAAGGCGGGTTCCGGCTTTCCCTCCAGGGATACGATCCGGACGCCGACCATGAGTCGATTACCCGCGCGGCGGGCGCACGGCGGGTGAATCCCGCACAGCCGGAAAACAGTCTGCTGCTCCGTAAACCGACGATGGCGGTGCCGCATCGCGGCGGCAGGGCGCTCGAAGCCGGTTCTCCGGAGTATCGGCTGCTGGCGGACTGGATCCGGGCCGGAATGCCCGGTCCGAAGGCGGGCGAACCGGAGGTCCTCGGGCTGGACGCCGTTCCGGCCGTTCGCACGCTCCCGGTCGGGGGACGTCAGCGTTTTCGTGTCCTCGCCCGCTTTTCCGACGGAACGCGTCGGGATGTCACCTCGGAGACGCTGTTCAGCGGGAGCGACAGCACGGTTGTCAGTGTTACGCCGGACGGAACGGCCACGGTGACCGGGAAAGGGGAGGGGGCGGTTCTGGTCCGTTATCGCGACCTGGTCACCACGTCGACGATCGTTTCCCCGTTCGCTCCGCCCCTGCGAACGGTTCCGAAAGGGAACACCCCTCTCGACCGCATCCTCCTCAGGAAACTGGCCGGTCTGGGGCTTCAGCCGTCGTCCCGTTGCTCGGATGCGGATTTTCTTCGCCGCGCCTATCTCGATCTCATCGGAACGCTGCCCGAGGCGGACACCGTTCGCGCCTTCCTTGCCGATCGTGATCCGCAGAAACGGGAGAAACTGGTCGACGCCCTCTTCGAGCGACCGGAATACACGGACTACTGGACCCTGCGCTGGGGAGATATTCTTCGGAGTTCGCGGAACGCTCTGGGAGACAAGGGCCTGATCGCGTTCAACCGGTGGCTTCGGGATAGCGTCGCCACCAACAAGCCCTGGAACCGTCTGACGCGGGAACTGGTGCTGGCGAGCGGGAGCACGTTCGATAACGGCCCCGCAAACTACTATCGGGCGTCGGCCGGCCCGGAAGCGCTCACCGAAACGACCGCGCAGGTCTTCCTCGGGGTCCGCATTCAGTGCGCCCGTTGCCACAACCATCCCTACGAACGCTGGAAGCAGGATCAGTACTACCGACTGGCGGCGTTCTTCGCCCGGGTTCGAACCAAGGACGGAGCGAACCCGGATGAAAAAGTAATCCATACCGCGGGAACCGGAGACGTAACCCACCCGAGGACGAAACAGGCGGTGACCCCGGCCGCTCTCGACGCCACGCCTCTGCCCGCGACTTTCGCCGGAGACCGTCGCCGCGCTCTGGCGGATTGGCTGACCGGTCCCGACAATCCGTTTTTCGCCCGCATTCTGGTCAACCGGATCTGGAAACATTTTATGGGGCAGGGACTGGCGGAACCGGTGGACGACCTGCGCGTCACGAACCCGCCGACCAACCCCGAACTGCTCGATTACCTGGCGAAGGATTTCGTCCGCAACGGTTACGATGTCCGCCGTCTGATCCGCACGATCATGGTTTCGGACGCTTACCAGCGCTCCGCCATCGAGACGCCGACGAACGCCGCCGATACGAAATACTACTCCCGATTTTTTGTCAAACGCGTTCCCGCCGAACCGCTCCTCGACGCTTTGACCGTGGCAACCGGCGTACCGGAGAAATTCGGCGGGTATCCCGCCGGTCTTCGCGCCACGGAACTGCCCGATACCACCGCCCAGTCCTACTTCCTCGACCTGTTCGGACGACCGGCCCGAAACATCGTCTGCCAGTGTGAACGGATCGATGCGCCGAACCTGAGTCAGGTGCTTCATTTCGTCAACGGGAAGAACATCAATGCACGCCTCGCGTCCGAGAACGGCCGGGTCGCGCGCCTGATCGGAGCCAAAACGCCGGACAACCTCCTGATCGAGGAACTGTACCTGGCCGCCCTGTCACGCTATCCGACCGAGGAGGAAAGGCTGGACGCCCTCGTAAACCTCGCGGCAGCCAAAGATCGACGCAAGGAAGCGGAGGACATTTTGTGGGCGCTGTTGAATTCAAAAGAGTTCCTTTTCAACCATTGAATGGTACATCCAAGGAGGGATGTTGCGATGAAGTCCTATCCCTATCCGTTGCGAGCGGTTCCCGGGCTTTTCGGCTCGCGTCCGGGAATCGGGATCGGAACGTCGGTCTCCTACACCGCTTCCGATGAGGATCTCCGGTTCCTGCAGCAAGTCGGCGTCGACTGGGCGATGGTCAACTTCAACGAACCGGCACACCATACCGTTGAAAACTACCTCGGTGTGCGCGAGCGTCTCGACGCGTTCGGCATACAGGTCTACCGGATCGCGAACCACGCCGTTCATAACGTTCCCGAGATCACCCTGGGACTGCCGGGGCGCGATGAAAAGATCGAAGAACTCTGCCAATTCCTCCGAAACCTGGGGAAAGCGGGAATCAAATACCATACGTACGCCCACATGGGCAACGGAATCTGGAGTACCGGACATGTCGAGGGCCGGGGCGGGGTCTCCGCACGGTCCCTGGATATTCGACAGGCGCGCGGTTACTGGATCGATAAGGTTTTCGAAGGCGAACTGACCCACGGACGCCCGTACACCGAGGACGAGATCTGGGACAACTTCGAATACATGATCCGGCGGGTCGCGCCGGTCGCGGAAGAGGCGGGGGTGTTCGTCGGAATCCATCCGGATGACCCGCCCGTCTATGCCCTCGGCGGCATTCCCCGTTGTGTTTTCGGCACGTTCGCCGGATACCGGCGGGCGATCGAGATGGCGAATAGCCCGAATATCGGCGTCTGCCTGTGCATCGGCTGCTGGCTGGAAGGCGGTCCGGAGGGAATGGGAGGCGACGTCATCGAGGCGATCCGGTATTTCGGTGAACGGAGGAAACTTTTCAAGGTGCACTTCCGGAACGTCAGCAATCCGATGCCGGAACCTTGGCAGGAGACCTTTATCGACGACGGATATCAGGATATGCATCTCGTCATGCGTGCCCTGCGAGAGGTCGGATTTGACGGTGCGATCATTCCGGATCACATTCCGCAGATGATCGGCGGCTATCGACCCGGTCTGGCCTATTCGATCGCGTATATGAAAGCGCTGGTTCAGGCGGTCAATAACGAGTTCGGCGGCCCTACCGACTGACACAGGCGGGGAGGATATCGATGGTAAAGGTTCTTTCGGACGCGGAGTTACGGTTTTTCGAAACCTTCGGGTTTCTCGGGTTTCCCAGCCTTCTGTCCGATCGGATCCGTGAGATTCAGACAGTGTTCGAAGAGGTCTGGACGTCGCACGGGGGCGGTCACCACGGCAAGCCGCACGACGGCGTCGCGCGTTCGTGTATCGTTCCGTTCATCGACCAGGACCCGAGGCTTGCGAGCCTGATCGACGATCCCCGCATTCTGGCCATCGCTCAGGGACTCTGCGGCGACGATTTCAACTACATGGGGAGCGACGGAAACTACTACGTCGGCGACACGGGCTGGCACTCCGACGGCTGGCACCCGGAAATTCGCCATATCAAGATCGCGTTCTACCTCGACCCTTTGACCCGCGAAACCGGCGCTCTGCGCGTCATTCCCGGCAGCCATCGGATCGGGGAACCGTATGCCGAACAGTTGCAACGCGAAATCGGAAAGAGCCGGGAACTATGGGGACTGCGTGGCGACGACCTTCCCGCCGTCGCCCTGGAAACGTTTCCGGGGGATATCGTGGTGTTCCACCATAACCTGAAACACGCGGCGTTTGGCGGGGGATCGCGTCGCCGTATGTTCACGATCAACCTGTGTCAGCGGTATCCGGAGGAGAAGATCGGCGAACTGCGGGATTACCTCGCCGGGGCGGCGCGGTTCTGGATCGAACGCGCCTACGGGGAAGCGATGGTCGAGACCGCCACCCCGGAACGGATGCGCCACCTGGAACAGGTCATGGCCAATGACGGCCATCTGGCGGAACTGGCGCGTGCCGCGCGTGAGCGCATGAAGGAACCATCCCGGGGGTAATCCGCACGGTTTTCATTTTTCGATCATGAGCGAGATCGGAAGGGCCGCATGGTCGGTAAAGCGGAGTTCGTCGACCTGACTGCGACCGACGACAATCAGAGAGATTTCGCCCGGAGCCGCGCCGGCCTCCGCCTTGAACGTAAGGGTCGCCTCGGTCGCCTTTTCAGCGATCTCATTGCCGGACACCGACACACCTGCGGGTAAGCCCTGGACGAGCACCGGAATCTTCGCCGAAAAATCGTCCTTACGCCGAACGGACACTTTCAAAGCGACGGTTCCGCCGACCTTCAACACGATCCGCTCCGGAGGAACGACCAGGACAAGATCAGATGGCCCGGTGACCGCCGCGACCGGTAACGGCACCGGCTTCATCGACGGTTTGATCTGATCGTTTTCCCGAAGATAGTTCACCTCGACGCTCCCGGCGGTCCGTTCGACGGTCGTACCGTTCACCGTCGCCGTTCCGACAATACGAAGACGGCCCGCGGCGGGCGTCCCGTCCGTGGCCGCCAGGGCAAAAAGCGTGACGGCGTTCTGCCCCGGTTTCAGAATGTGAACGCCCTGCAGGCGGAGACCGTTCGGCAAGCCGTCCGTACGGAGAGCGATCTCGCCGTCGAATCCGTGTTTTCGTTGAGCGGTGACCGTAAGCGGTATGCAGTCACCGGGGCCGACCGCCAGACAGTCCGGGCTGAAGGAAAGGGTAAAGTCGGGGGTAGGCGGCGCGATGGTCAGTCGGTAGGCGAAACCGTCGCCCGCTCGTCCGGCGACATCGGCGAGACGGGCGGTGTACTCGCCGGTCTCCGGGGCGGTAAAGGTCAGGGCGGAGTCCCGACCGTTCGCGTCGTCATTCTCCACGAGCGTTTTCCCGGTGCCGTCCAGGACGGTCAACACCGGATCGAGCGGCGTTCCCAGGCGGGACGCGGCCACCTCCAGCAGAATCACCTGACCCTTCATCGCCGAGAACCGAAAGCAATCGACATCCGGCGCGGTGGAGTACGGAAGGTGGATTCGACCATTCACGACCGAGGGGACGGCAACGGCCGTCGCAGTTCCCGGAGTGTCGTTTCGTTCGTTCTCCGTGACTTCGGGCAGCGTTCCGACCGCAAACCGACGGTTGCCGGAGTCCGGAAGCGGCAGTGGTTCGTTCGGAATCTCAACCGGAACGGAGATCGGACGGCTGGCGCTCACGGGCAGGTTCACCCCGGAAAGGGTCAGAGGGACCAGGGTACCGGCGCGGCCTCCGAGCGGAAAGACACCGGTGACGCCGGGAACATCGCCGATGGTCAGACGATAGAAGTGGTTCGCCCCACCCTGATAGCGCAGGTCGCTGAGGGTCAGGAAGTAGTCGCCCGCTTCGGTGGCCGTGTACGATACCAGCGTATCGGAACGACTGAGCGCTGCGCCGAACGCGCACTCCGCCTTCCGGGCGTTCCTGAGGGTCAAAACCGGGGTTAACGCCGACCCGATGCTGCCCGCCTCCGCCGAACAGACGATCGACTGGCCCTTTTTCAACGTGATCCGGAAAAGGTCGACATCCTCATTGCCATCGATGCGCCCTTCCACGGTGACCGTTCCGGAAACGGGCTGAGATTCGACCGGCGTGTTGTTCGGTTCCTTTTCCGCCACCTGCGGCCACTCTCCGACGCAGAGGTACCCGGTGGTGGATGGGCCGAACGGTGTCAGGACGCGAATCGGGTAACGGCCCGGCGGCGTCTCGGCCGCGATACGAAGACGAACGTCGATTTTGCTGTCGGGATTACGGGAACCGGCCGGCGGCGTCTCCGGAGCGACGGATTCGACGATCAGGCCCGGACCGTCGACCAGAACCGCCGTGCCGTAACCGAGGTTGATGCCGCGCAGGGCGAACGTCACGGTCGTTCCCCGCTGTCCGCCCGTCGGAGTGACGGTCGAAATCGTGGGGCGGAGCGTTTGTGCCAACGCCGTCGCCGTCCAGACAAGGATCGGAAAAAGCGTCCCGAGACGGACAATAAATCGTTTCATGGTCCGGCAGTGACGGTCGAAAGGTTGCCCTCGGACTTTTTGGTGGCGATGTCGCGGAAAAGGACGTTGCCGTCCCAGGTTCCGGCGACCAGTTGTTTCCCGTCCGGATGGAAACGAACGCAGTACACCCAGTCGGTCGCATCGGTAAAGGCGGCGACCTCCGAACCGTCCGCGATCTTCCGCACCCGGATCGATCGATCGGCCGATCCGCTGGCGACCGTCTGACCATCCGGGGACAGGGCAATAGCCTGCACTCCGTGCGAATGGCCGCCGATGGTTCGGGCGTGGCTGCTGTTGTCGGCGGCGAAGTTCCATACCTTGACCGAGCGATCGGAGGAGGCGGAGACCAGCGGACTGTCGCCGGTGCCGAAAGCGACGGCGGTCACCGGTTCGTCGTGCGCCGCGATCGAGTAGGCTCGACGCCAGGTCGACGTTTCCCAGACTTTGACGGTTCGATCCGCCCCGCAGGTGGCGAGGAATTTTCCGTCCGCCCGGAAAGAGAGTCCGAGCACGGCATCGGCGTGATCGCGAAGGGTCCGGAGCGGCTTGCCGGTCGGCATCTCCCAGACCTGAACGGATCGGTCCATGCTGGCGGCGGCGAGTGTTTTCCCATCCGGAGAGAACGCGACTGCGGTGACCGCATCGGTCTGCAGTCGGAGGGCGCGGGGCTTTTCCGGTGAAGTGACGGAGCGGAGCAGCACCTCGCCGTACGCTCCGCTGATTCCGGAACCGGCGGCGAGCCAGCGACCGTCCGGGGAAAAGGCCAGCGACCGTACCTGATCGGGCATGCCGTCCCAGACCGACTTTACCCGGCGCGTTGTCGGGTCACAGAGCAGAACGCGCCGGTAGGTGCCGACGGCGAGAATCTTCCCATCCGGGCTGAACGCCAGTGCGGTGACCGGCGCGGCCGTCCGGCGTCGAAGAACCCCCAGAGGACGGGGCAGGGGCGGAGATTTCGGAACCGGGGCGCGGGAGGAGGGGGCGACGCGGTTTGAACTCGCCACGAGTTTGCCCGCTGCGTTCGGAGCGGTATCCGCTTTGGCCCCGGCATCGACCCAGCGGCGGATGATGTCGATATCGCTCGCCTTGAGTGCGCCGACCGGCGGCATTTGCGGTTTGGTTTCGCCGGTCAGCATCCGAACCAGTCGGCTGGCGTCGCTTTTGCCGGGGACGATGGCCGGACCGGACTTGCCGCCTTTCATCAACTCGGCGAAGGAGGCGACCGCGAAACCGCCTGCCGGCATCGGCGCGGCGTGACAACCCAGGCAGGCGGTCCGAAGGATCGGTTCCACCTCGTTCCGGTAGGACGGGGGCGGAGCGACGCCGGGCATCAGATCAACTCGCGGATCGGTTCATGACCGGCGTACAGATAGTTCGGTCTACCGGTGATATCGGGCACCGCCGTGTTGACGATATCGATACCCAGATTGTGATAGAGGGTAACGAAAACATCCTTGTAATCGATCGGACGTTCGTCGGGTTCCTCGCCGAGCCGGTTAGTCGATCCGATCACCTGTCCGTTGCGCATCCCGCCCCCCGCCAGAAGGGCGAAAGAGGCGCGCGGCCAGTGTTCCCGTCCGCCGTCCTTGTTGATGCGTGGAGAACGGCCGAACTCTCCCCAGACGACGACCGAGACATCGTTTTGCATCCCCCGGTCGTGAAGGTCCTGAACCAGGGCGGTCAGGGCGGAATCGAGCATCGGGAGGTACGACTTCAACTGGCCGAAGTTATCGTTGTGATAGTCCCAGCGCCCATATCCGATCGTAACGCAGCGCGCTCCGGCCTCCACCAGACGGCGAGCGGCCAGGAACTGGTCGTTGATCAGCGGCAGTCCGTCATCGACCGGTTCCATCCGGCCTTTTCCGTATCGCGCACGGACCTTCGGGTCCTCCCTGGTGACATCCAGAGCTTTTGCCAGCTTGCTCGAGGTAAGGATATCGAACGCCTGTCGGTTGAGCGCATCGATGCTTTTCAGCGAATCGACACCGCGTCGGAACCGGTCGAAACTGGCGAGCAGCTGGCGTCGATGGGCGAGACGGTCGAGGCTGATATCGGAGAGCGTCATGTCCGCCATGATCTCCCCCTGAGGACGAAGCGCGGCATGCGCCAGTCCGAGGAAACCGGCGTCGCCGGGGTCCGCCCATTCCATATGGCCCGCTTTGCCCTGAAGACCGATGAAAGGGGGAACGGTCCGGTCGGACGGACCTTCGAGGCGCGAGAGGACGGAACCGAGGCAGGGGGCATGGTTCTGATTGGTCTCCGCCACCGAATAGCCGCTCATGCAGATATGGGAATCGTGTTCGTCGCGGGTGCCGACCATGGACCGGATGATGGTGAATTTGTCCATCATCGCCGCGATCTTCGGCATATGTTCACAGATCTCGATGCCGGGAACGTTGGTTTTGATCGGTTTGAACTCGCCGCGAATATCGGACGGCGCATCGGGCTTCAGGTCGAACATATCCTGATGCGAGGGTCCGCCGGGCAGGTAGACCATGATCACCGCTTTGTGATTGCGCTTCACTCCGGCGCGCGCTTCCGCCGCCAGCAACTGGGGAAGGGAGAGTCCGCCCAGCGCCAGGCCACCGATGGTCAGGAACTCGCGACGGGAGACTCCGTCGCAAAAAGGATGCTTGTTGCCTCGAATCGTCAGCACCGTCGTTCCCCCCGAATCTATCCGTCCTCGGATTGATGTGCCGATTATATCCTTAACCGGCGTAAATTGCCTGTATCGAACAGGGAAAATTTCAGGACGATAACCTGTGACCGTCCCGTTCGTCCAGCAAGGCTTTCGGCAGCAGCGGAATCGCCAGCAGAACCAGCGCCGTCGTCCCGGAATTGAGCCAGACCAGATCGGAAAAGGTGAGGCCGAACCGGGAGAAAAGCGACGAACCGACAAAATCCGACAGGGAGTTGGTAAGATTCCAGACGCTCATCATCACCGAGTAACCCAGCGCCTCGCTCCCCTTCGGCGTTCCTCGCGCGGCGAGATCGTAGACCGGGAGCATCGCCAGTGTCAGTGTCACCCCTTCGAGGACGGTGATCAGCAGTGCGGACACGCTGTCCCGGTAGAGGAGGTAAAACAGGGTTCCGACGGCATGGACGATGATACTGCCGAGGAGAACCTTACGCATGCTGAGTCGCTGGCAGACCCGGTGGTAGACGGCGGCGGCAAGGAGACCGGATGCCGCGCCGACCAGTGTGAGCAACCCGAGAAAGGGTTTGGAAAACCTGAGGGTGTCGGTCTGAAAGAACAGCAACGGCGTCCCGAATCCCGGCGACGCGGCGATCAGGCAGATCATCCCGGCGGCGGCAAGGACGGTTCGACTACGGACCAACCCCCGGAACTGACTTGCCGCCTCGACCCAGAGCCGTGGGTTGGCGCGGGCGACCTGCGGTTCGCGCAATCGGGTCAGGACGATCGGTATCAGAACGAAGTGTAAGGCCGCGGACAGGGACAGCGTCACGAGGAGGGGAAGAGTCGCGAGGACGCCGCCGAGCGGGCCGCCGGTCAGCGTTCCGACCCGGAACATGGCGATACGCTGCGCGGTCAGGCGACCCGCGGCATCGAATCGCTGGGCGGTTTCGACCATCACACCGCCGAGAGTGGTGCTGATTACCATGACCATCGAGTACGTCAGCGCGAACGTCACCAGCATGATGTCATACCGGCGAGGGACCACCCCGAGAATCAGCCAGCCGACACCGCAGAGAAAGAGACTGATCAGCAGGTACCAGCGCCGACGCGTCCCGAAAAGAGGGACACTGTCGATCAAGGTTCCGGCGAGCGGCTTGATGTAATTGGTAAAGACGCCCAGTGCGAAGAACGAGGAGATTTGCTGTGCGTTGAGTCCCAGTTCATCCTTCAGGACGAACTTCAACGGGAGGTCGTAAATGGCGTAGGCGATATTGGTCAGCGCCCATCCCAGCATGAGCAGCATCGCCATCTGCGGCAGGGTGGCGGGTGTGTCCGCCACCGGGGTCGCCCGGTCCCTTCCGAACATGGCAGGATTATATCCCGAAACCGGGCGTCACGGTCGCTTCGGGTCGAAGGGATGCGGGGACCGACGTTTTATTCCTGGGCGAAGACCAGGGTTTTCCAGGCCGATTGATCGTGAAAATCGACGACCGTATGGGCGGAGGTGGAGGACAGGATGGCGTGCTCCCGGTGCGGCGTGGCATCGTAGCGGCTGAACGAGAACTTCCACTGCCGCCCCAACCGGACGGAGGCATCGGGAATGGTGGCACGCACCTCCCATTTTCCTTTTCCGATCTGCGTCTCGCTCTCAAATGCCTTTTTCGGAATGAGAAAGGCCTCGGGCGGACGCGGATCGGAACCGTCCCGTTGTCCCCGAATGACCCGGTCGCTCGGAAACCGGAGCTGAAGCACATGGTTTCCGGGTGCGACATGGTACTCCAGGTACGCCTCGTCGGGAAGGGGGCGAAGGAACATTTCAAAGGTATCGCCCAGTTCCCAGAGCCGTTCGTTGAAGCCCTTCGCCCGCGTATGGATCGCATCGTCGATCAGTTCGGCATGGACCACCAGCTTGCCGGGTTTCCAGGCAAGGCGTACGGTTCCGGGGCGGAATCCTTCCTCCGGGGTCGGACGCCATGCCTGGCCGAGGGCAACGGAAACGGTACGGGGAAAGGCGGGAACGGAAATCATCGTTAAAGGTCCGGTTGCGGTGTGGTGCGCAGATAGGGTTTGATCTCTTTATACCCTTTCGGAAACAGAGATTGCGCCTCCTCGTTGCTGACCGTCGGCACGATAATGCAGTCCTGCCCGTTCTGCCAGTCGGCGGGGGTGGCGACCTTGTAGCGGGCGGTCAACTGCAACGAATCGATCACGCGCAAAAGTTCGGTGAAATTGCGGCCGGTGCTTGCGGGATAGGTCAGGATCAACTTGACCTTCTTATCCGGCCCGATGACGAAGACCGAGCGAACGGTGAAGGTATTGTCGGCGTTCGGGTGAATCATCTCGTAGAGTTCGGCCACCTTGCGGTCGGCATCGGCCAGCAGGGGGAAGTTGAGGGCGATTCCCTGTGTCTCCTCGATATCTTTCGACCAACCGGCATGGTCGGTCAGGGGATCGACGCTCAGCCCGATGACTTTGACGTTGCGGCGGTCGAATTCGGGTTTGAGCCGGGCGACGGTTCCCAGTTCGGTCGTACAGACCGGGGTGAAATCCTTCGGGTGGGAGAAGAGAACGGCCCAGCTATCGCCGATCCAGTCGTGGAATCGGACGACCCCCTCGGTCGACTCCTGTTCGAAATCGGGCGCGGTATCGCCCAGGCGGACGGACATATCGGTTTCCTTTCGTTGATCCGACCGGCAGCGCTCCCCCGGCGGGCCGCACCGTCAGGAGTGAACAGGAGAAAACGCGGCGACCCCGGAGGTCGGTTCGGACCTTTCGACCATCATAGTACGAACCCGGCCCGTTCGGCAAGGGATTTTGCAACATTTTCGACCGGTAAACTCGGGAAAAATAAATTTGCGAGACCCCTTCCTGATTATTGAAAATTTAATAAAAATTTAGTAAATTGAACAGTGCAGATCGGACGATTCGTTGTTATCATGGGTGCACCGCCGGAAATTTAATGGCGATTTTACGATTTCCGGCGCGATGACAGGGAGACACATCAGGGGGCAAGCATAATGAACCACATTGCTATGCGGCGCATTCCGTTTTCCGCGCCGACCATCGGACCGGACGAAAAATCGGCCTGGGAAAAGGGGCTGTTCGGTTCGCTCTCCGGAAACGGAGCGAACTGTCGGGAGGCGGAAGCCATCCTGCGTCAACGGACGGCGGTGCCATACGCGCTTCTCACCTCCAGTTGTACTCACGCTCTGGAAATCGCGCTGATGGCCATGGACCTGAAGCCGGACGACGAAATCATTCTTCCGAGCTTTACCTTCACCTCGACCGCCAATGTCGTCCTGCGACAGGGCGCGCGTCCCGTCTTCGTCGATATCGACCCTCGGACGTTCAACATCGATCCGGAAAAGATCCGGGAAGCCCTGACGCCGCGCACCCGTTGCCTCCTGCCGGTGCATTACGCCGGTCAGGGCTGCGATATGGACGAAATCCTCCGAATCGCCCGGGAGAACGGTCTGTACGTTCTGGAAGATGCCGCGCAGGCCGTCGGAGCAACCTGGAACGACCAACCGCTCGGAACGTTCGGCGATGTCGGCTGTTTCAGCTTCCATGCGACCAAAAATATCGTCTGCGGTGAGGGAGGAGCCTTTCTCACCCGGAATGACGCGCTGGCGCGAAAAGCCGAGATCATCCGGGAAAAGGGAACCAATCGGGCGGCGTTCCTCCGTGGTGAGGTGGACAAATATACCTGGATCGGTCTGGGTAACAGCTTCATCCTGCCCGACCCGCTGGCCGCACTCTTGAAGGTGCAACTGGAACGGATGGAGGAGATCAATGGCGCACGTCTGACGATCTGGAACCGTTACTTCGCCGGAACTCGCCATCTGGAGGAATACGGTCTGGTTCGGCGTCCGTATTTCCATCCCAAAGCAAGTAACAACGCCCACATCTTCGGTCTGTTGATCGAGAACGGACGCCGGGATGAGGTCCTTGCCCGGATGCGGAAATGGGGAGTGGAGGCGACGTTCCACTATGTTCCGCTGCATTCCTCGCCCTATATGCAAGAGTACTTCGGCGACGCCGTACCGCACCTGCCGATCACGGATCATGTCAGCGCGTCTCTCCTGCGGCTTCCGCTGTCGGCCAACATGACGGAGGAAGACACGGACTATGTGCTGGAGGCGCTCCATGCGGCGCTTCTGGGAACCGGCGAACTATCGCTGTCGAAATAACGATCCCGGAATAGCGGTCTCAGCCCGGGACGCTGCCGCCGTACAGCGGATCGTTCTCCGGACGCCCACTGCCCCAGGACCGATCGCGTACCGGTTCGAGAATCTGCCGGACCCGCGCCAGGAGCGCCGGGTCCGGCGTCGTTTCCACCGCCGCGATATTGCGTTCGATCTCCTCCGCGGAACCGGCTCCGACCAGGGTGGTGGCGATCTGCGGACGCGCCGTGGAAAACGCGAGGGCCAGGTCGGAAAGTTCGACGCCATGCTCCGTGCAGAACGCCGCCGCCGCCCGACAGGCGTCGCGAACCTCCGGAGGCGCGGGATGCCAGTCCGCTATCGGTCGCCTTGCCTGCAGCAACCCCATTCCGAGCGGTGACGCATTGATGATCCCGACCCCCCGCGAGGTCAGATACGCCAGGTATCCCTCAAGCGAGGAGTCCTGCAGCGTGTAGTGGCAATACGAGAGAATGACCTGCACCAGTCGGTGATCCGCTCGATCCAGAATCCGGGGGAACAGGGTTAACGGCAGACCGGAAAAACCGACGAATCGCGCCTTCCCGCTGTCGACGATTGTGCGCAACGCCGGCAGCGTTTCGCCGACGATCTGATCCGCCGAACCGAACTCGATGTCGTGGCAGAGAATGATATCGATATAGGACACGCCCAGACGTTGCAGGCTCTCCTCGACGCTGGCGGTGACCCGTTCCCCCGAGAAATCGAAGTCGAGCGGTCCATACCGGCCCACCTTGGTCGAAAGAAGGTACCGGTCCCGGCGAACGCCCTTCAATGCCTTTCCCAGGACGGTTTCGGCGCGGGTCAATCCGTAAAACGGCGCGACATCGAGGTAGTTGATTCCGCCGTCGAGGGCGGCGCGGATACAGCGGTCCGCATCGGCCTGTTCCACGTTTCCGAAAACGTTGCCGAACGGCGAAGCGCCCAGTCCGAGAATCGAAACGGAAAGACCGGTTTTTCCGAGCGGTCGGTATTCCATACGGTTACGCGTTAGCCTCCCAAGGTTTCAGCAGAACCTTCCCGCAATTTCCGGTCAACTGCCGTTCGAAGGCGTCCCTGACCCGTTCCAACGGAAAGGTATGAGTGATCATTCGGTCGATCCGGGCGGCGGAACGACGGATCACTTCGAAGAGGGCGGGGGCCTCGCCGAGGTTGTAGTGCCACTGTCCGTGGAGCGTCAACCCTTTTCGGATCAGGTCATTGCTGACATGGACGGTCAGGTCTCCCGCTTCGCCGACAAACGTCACCTGCCCGCGCCGTCGGACGCAATCGATCAGCAGCCGCTGTGCGGCCGCCGACCCGGAGCAGTCGATACCGACCGAGGGATACCGACCGTCGGTCAGTTCACGAATCCGGTGTATGGGGTTGTCGTTCGGGTCGACGACCGCGGCGGCCCCGAGTTCGAGCGCGAGTTGCGCGCGGTAGGGATGGCTTTCGACACCGATCACCCGTGCGTTCCGAAAGACGGCGTTAACGACCCCGCCGAGCCCTACCGGCCCGAGCCCGGTGATCAGCACCGTGTCGAGAGCGGTCACCCGCATCCGTTGCATCGCGCCGAAGGTCGGGCCGAGACCGCAACAGGCCATCGCGGCATGTTCGAGCGGAATGTCGTCGGGCACGGGCAGGAGCAGCCAGTCGGGCTTCAGGACATGCGTCGCATAGGTGGCGGTGCCGGTGCGATTTCCGCTGGTTCGCAGGGGATCGACGCCGGACTGGCAATGGATGTAATCCCCGGTAACGCACAGGGAGCAGACGCCGCACGGGTATTGCGGCATGACCACCACACGATCCCCGACCCGCACACGGCCCGGCTGCGCGACCTCCAAGATCTCGCCCGCCGCTTCATGACCGAGGTTCTCGGAAGCATGGCCGGCATCGTAGGATTTATACTCGGTGCACATCGGCGCCACCAGATTCTTAACGACAACCAGATCGCCGCTCGGCATCGGGTCCGGTCGTTCCGCTATTTCGCATGTTCGCCTGTCGAAGATTCGGACCGTCCGCATCGTCCCTCCTGATTCCTTTCCCGTCGGGGAACCCGCGCCACCGGTTTGGTCTGCAAAATGGTTGCAATACCGGGTACAATTCACACGTACTATTCACCAGTGCGCCTGGGATTATTTTATACCGGTTTCGCCGTCAGCAACCGTAGATCGGGCTAGGAATGTACGTTGGCAACCGTTTCGGACCCGGAACCATCTGGTTCTGGGCCGGCACTAACCTTCTTCAGGCGACGGCCGTCAGCAGTGCGGTGTATTTCGGATATGAATGGATGGGCTGGAAGTTTCTTTCGGTTCCCTTTCTTCCGATCGCCACCATCGGCACCGCTGTCGCGTTTTACGTCGGGTTCAAGAACAATTCGTCCTACGACCGGCTCTGGGAAGGCCGCCGCATCTGGGGCGCGATCGTCAATGCCAGTCGCGTCTGGGCGGCGTTGATTCTGAGCGTCGTCGATCGTCCGCAGACCGGCGCGACCGCCGCGGCCGTCCGCGCCACGGTGAAACAGCTGATCTACCGTCAGATCGCCTGGGCGAACGCGCTACGCATCCAGCTTCGGCAGCGGCCCGCGCCACATCGGCGCAAGCGGGAGGATCTGCTGCACATCGAATGGGTCCGTCACGTTCGCGCGGAGGACGGTCTCGCCGGGGACGAACTGATCGACCGGATACTGACGGAGTTTTCCTGCCAGCTCGAGCGTAACGGCCCGAACCGGCCGAGCAACGTCGCCGCCGCGCTCCTCGCAAAACAGGCGGCTCAGATCGCGGAATTGAAGCACAACGGCTGGATCGATGCCTGGGAGCATAGCGACCTGATGCGTCTGGTGACGGAGTGTTACGCGCAACAGGGCGCCTGCGAGCGGATCAAGTCGTTCCCGTTCCCCCGCCAGTATGCCATCTTTTCCGGCGCGTTCGTCAAGTTGTTTATCTTCCTGCTGCCGTTCGGCCTGATGAAGGAGATGGCATCGCTGGGGCGGAACGCCTCCTGGCTGGTCATTCCCTTCAGTATGCTGATCGCCTGGGTCTTCTACACGATGGAACAGGTGGGCGACGCCAGCGAGGACCCGTTCGAAGGCGGCGGGAACGATGTGCCGCTCTCGGCCATCTGCCGCAACATCGAGGTGGACCTGAAAGAGATGCTCGGGGAGACGGAACTACCACCCCGTCTGCAGCCCGTCGAGAATGTATTGCTTTAAATGTGTTGCTTAAAAATCGGTTCGGTCACGGACAAGAGTCACAAGGGAGAATTGAGATGCCAGACATTCAGCAGCTGTTCGAAAACAACCGACGATGGGTCGACAGCAAGCGCGAGATCGATGACGCGTACTTCGAAAACCTCGCCCGCGAACAAAAGCCGGAGTACTTCTACATCGGCTGTTCCGACAGCCGGGTTCCCGCAAACGAGATCCTGGGGCTGGAACCGGGGGAAGTTTTCGTCCACCGGAATGTCGCCAATCTTGTCAACAACACCGACCTGAACGTCATGTCCTCCATCAACTACGCCGTCCGTCACCTGAAGGTGAAGAGCATCATCGTCTGCGGTCATTACGGCTGCGGCGGCGTCAAGGCGGCGATGCAACCGCTCGACCTGGGGATCCTGAACCCCTGGCTGCGCAACATCCGGGACGTCTACCGTCTGCATCAGAAGGAACTCGATGCCATCGAGAATCCGGACGCCCGCTATGAACGTTTGGTCGAACTGAACGTTCTCGAGCAGTGTCTGGGGGTCATCAAGACGGCGGCGGTGCAGCTTGCCTATGAGGAGACCGGTCTACCGATCGTTCACGGCCTCATTTTCGACCTGCGTACCGGCTACCTGAAGGACCTCAACCTGGATTTTCCGGGAGCCCTGCGCGAGATCGAAAAAATCTATAATCTGACCGGTAAGTAGCGTCGTTCACCCCCTTCGGAAATCATCGAAGGGGGCGAACGAGACGGTTGACGAAAAACGGCGACAGGCGATAAACTGAAAGACGACTTCATCGTTCTTCGACGAGGAAGGGGAAGAGTAGGCGTTGCCGGTCGGCGACAGAGAGCGACGGACTGTCGTGCGGACACGACAGGGCTGAAAACCGTCGTACGCAGAACCCGCGCCGAACGTCGCCCCGGAGTCGAAGCGGGTTTCGCCCGATAGCGCGAGAAGAGGGCGGACGGTTATCGTCCGAACCGGGGTGGTACCGCGCAAGGCGTCTTTCGGACGGCCCTGCGTCCCTGGGAGTGTAACAACTCTTGCATGGGGCGCGGGGCCGTTTCGGTTTCCGCGCCGGAGGAAACCGATAATGAGCGATCACTTTCAGGAACTGCCAACACGCTACGATCCGGCAACCACCGAAACCGCCGTTTACGAACGGTGGCTTGCCGACCGATGCTTTCGCGCCGTGCCCGACGACAACCCGAAACGGTACTGCATCACCATTCCGCCGCCCAATATCACCGGCGCGCTGCACCTCGGCCATGCGCTGAATAACACCATCATGGACACCCTCGGACGCTGGAAGCGAATGAGCGGTCACAACACGTTGATTCTGCCGGGCACCGACCATGGCGGGATTTCCACGCAATCGGTGGTGGAGCGGGATATCGCCAAGGAAAAGTTGACCCGTTATGATCTGGGGCGTGAGGCGTTTACCGAGCGGGTGAACCAGTGGGCGGATCAGTATGGCAATACGATCCTGAACCAGTTAAAGCGACTTGGCTGTTCCTACGACTGGGAGCGGACCCGCTACACCCTGGATGAACCCTATGTGGACGCGATCATGGTGGTGTTCGAACGCCTTTACGAGCAGGGATATATCTACCTGGGCTATCGGATCGTCAACTGGTGTCCTTTCCATCGCACGGCCATTTCCGATATCGAGGTGGAACGAGAGGACGAGCAGTCGTTCCTCTACCATATTCGCTACCCGTTCGCGGACGGTTCGGGTGAGGTGACGGTGGCGACGACCCGCCCGGAGACGATGCTCGGCGATACGGCGGTTGCCGTCAACCCGAAGGACCCCCGTTACGAGGGGCGGATCGGAAAGGCGCTCGTGCTGCCGCTCGTTCACCGCGAAATCCCGCTGATCGCCGACGACTTCGCGGAGATGGATTTCGGTACGGGCGCGGTCAAGGTGACGCCCGCCCATGACCCGAACGACTTCGAGGCCGGAGTGCGGAATCATCTGCCGACCGTGATCGTGATCGGCCCGGATGGGAGGATGAACGAGAACGCCGGCGCCTATGCGGGATCGGACCGGTTCGAGGCGCGAAAGCGGATTCTGGAGGATCTGGAGGCGCAGGGCTACCTGGTGAAGACCGAACCGCACACCAAGTCGGTCGGACGCTGTGATCGCTGCAAGACGGTGATCGAGCCGCTGCTTTCGCGTCAATGGTTTTGCAGGATGACCGGAACCCCGATGGTGTCGAAGGCGATCGCCGCGGCGAGGAACGACGAGGTGCGTTTCCTGCCGGGCCGATACCGCGAGATCTACCTGACCTGGATGGAGAACCTGCGCGACTGGCCGATCTCCCGGCAGCTCTGGTGGGGTCACCGAATGCCACTCTGGCGCAAGTCCGGCGGCGATCCGGACGATCAGGCATCGTACGTTGCGGCCCGAACCCGCGAACAAGCGGAGGAGAAGGCAGGAACCGCCGACATCGAGCAGGTGGAGGATGTGCTCGACACCTGGTTCTCGTCCGCTCTCTGGCCGTTCGCGACGCTGGGTTGGCCCGATTCCGACGCCGACCTGAAGTACTACTACCCGACGAACGGACTGTTCACGGCCCAGGAGATTCTGTATCTCTGGGTGGCGCGAATGATTATGGCCGGCGAGGAGTTCCTCGGTGAGAAACCGTTTGACGATGTCTACATTCACGCGACGATTCTGGACGAGCATGGTCGTCGCATGAGCAAGTCCAAGGGGAACGGTATCGACCCGCTCGACCTGATCGAACTGTACGGGGCGGACGCTCTGCGCTATTTCCTGATGAGCCAGGCCGGCCTTCGCCAGGATATTCGGATGAAACCGATCAAGGACGGTCGTCAGGAGCAGGTGGAGCAGGCACGGAATTTTTGCAACAAGATCTGGAACGCGTCCCGTTTCGCCCTGCTCAACCTCGAAGGCGCGGCCCCGATGGGCGACAACCGGCAACCCACCCCGACCACGCTGGTGGACCGCTGGATTCTGTCCCGCCTGTCGGCAACCGCCGAAACGGTGGGGGACGCATTCGGGACGTACAATTTGGATGACGCGGCGCGCGCCCTGTATCAATTTTTCTGGGATGATTTCTGCGACTGGTACATCGAGGCGGCGAAACCCCGGTTTCAGGGGGAGGGCGCGGCGGAGGCGAAAGCGGTCCTCGGATATGTTCTGGAACGAACCTTGCGTCTGCTGCATCCGATCATGCCGTTCATCACGGAAGCGATCTGGCAGGCGCTGCCGGGGGCGAAGGCGAACGCGGGAACCGGCTACCTGATGTTCGCGGCGTTCCCGACCGGAGAGGTGGCGCGGCGGGACGAAGAAGCGGAAGCCGAATGGGAGATCGTTCAGGAGATAACCCGGACGATCCGCAACGTTCAGGCGGAGAACCAGCTGAAGAAGGGCGGGGAGGCATACTTTATTCCGTCCGAACCGGGTTTCGGAGAGATCGCCCGGGTGAACGCGCCGTTGATCGAGTTTTTGACACGGTGTTCGCCGCTGGCGATCGGCGATGTGCCGGGCGAAACGGTCGGCATGCCCAACCGTTACGGAGAGGTTCGTCTGCCCCGGCCGAGGGCGTCCGCCGAGGAGATCGCTCAGGAACGGGCGCGAATCGAGAAGGAACTGGCGAAGCTGGAAAAGGAGTTGTCCGGGGTGGTCGGCCGGCTGTCCAATGAGAGCTTCGTCGCCTCCGCGCCGCCGGCGGTCGTGGAGAAGGCGCGGTCGCAGGCAGCGGATCTACAGGAACGAGGGACGAAGCTTCGCGACCGATTGGCAAGCCTGGAATAGTCCGGGACAGGGTTGACGGCCCGCCCGATACCGGGCAGGCCGTCTCGACCGAACGGTCACGGGTCAGCGCCCGAGGGAGAGTTCGCGTTCCAGCAGCCGCTGGCGGCGGATCTTGCTGAAAAGATACAGGTTCAGGAAGTGCATTCCTCCCAGGCTGAGGAGAACCAGGCCCATCTTTCGGGCGACCGCTTCGAAGCAGTCGCGCAGGTAGGGGACATCGCCGCCGACCTGCATCATCAGGCAGACATAGCCAAGGTTGATCAGGTAGAACCCGACGACGAGGAGTTGATTGACGCTGTCGGCGATGGTTTCGTTGCCATGAAAGACATCGATCAGGAAGACGCGTCCGTTACGGAACAGGGTGGTGGCCGTCCAAACGGTAAGGACGACGGACAGGGTCAGGTAAACGGTGTAGGTAGCGACGACGTAGCCCATGGAGAAGCCTCCGTGACGCCGGATGGTCGGCGTTTCGTTCAAAACCATGATAAAATGAACATGTTCACTTTGTATGAACTCAGGATATCGCGGTTCTCCCCGGTCGTCAAGGAATTTTGAACATGTTCATTTTTATTTTCGGGATCAACTATGAGCAGTGAAACAGGCGAAGCGGAGGCCGGTTCCGTTCGGCGCGGTCGAAAGGCCGAGAAAACGCGGGAGCAGATATTGAATGCCGCGCTGGAGTTGTTCGCCGAACGCGGATATCAGGCGACGACCCTTCGGGATATCGCGGCGCGGGCCGATGTCGCGCTGGGCCTGACCTATCGTTATTTTCCCAGCAAGGAAGCGTTCGTCATCGCCCTGTACGAACGACTGGTGACGGAACTGGAGGAGGAGGCGGCATTGCTTCCGCCGGGGACATTGGCGGACCGTGTGGCGGCGGTCATGCGTGCGGATTTGCGCCGTTGCGAACCGTACCGCGGGGCGTTCGCGGCGCTGGCGGGGATCGGCATGATGCCGGATTCGGAGGTGGCGGTTCTGGGAGCGCAGGCAACGCCGGTTCGGACGCGGGTCTGGCAGGTCTATTTTGGCGTCGTCACCGGCGCGACGGACAGTGCGAAGGGGCAGCGTGCCGAGGAGTTGACGACCCTGATCTACGCCGCCCATCTTTTGCTTGTGCTGTTCTGGCTGCAGGATCGGTCGGAGGCGCAGCAGGCGACGCAGGAGTTGATTTCGGTCGGCCACGATGCGCTGGCCCGTTTCCGTTTCCTGTTGCGTCTACCGCAGGTGGCGGCCCTGATTACGCGTGTTGTCGGTATTCTCCGCCCGATGGTCGGCCCTATGCGCACCGCCGCCGAGCACGTCGAATAACAGCGGTACAGTGTGATTCGGATAGTCCGTGCATCCCGCAACGAATCCGGGGTGGAACGATTTCAGGGGGCCGTTTGTAGATGGGACGGACCGTAAACAATCCGGTCAGAGTATGAAAAATTACGGAGGTATCCGAATGCAACGTCTGACATCCGTCGAACCCGCTCAGGCAACCGGCGAAGCCCGTGAACTGCTGGATGCGACCCAGGCCAAGATGAAAATGGTACCGAACCTGGTAAAGACGATGGCGAATTCTCCCGCCGCTCTCAAGGGGTATCTTGCCCTCAGCGATGCTCTGGGACATGGGAGGCTTCCGGCGAAGTTTCGCGAGCGTCTCGCGCTGATGATCGCCGAAAGCAATGGTTGCGGCTACTGTGCCTCGGCCCACACTGCGATTGGCAAGATGGTCGGCCTGAACGACGCCGAATTGCTCGATGCACGAAACGGTCAAGCCTCCGATGCGAAGATGGCGGCGGCCCTGACCTTTGCCCGTGAGGTTCTGGAACACCGCGGTCAGGTCCGCGATGCTGCCCTCGACCAGGTTCGGCAGGCCGGGTACACGGACGGTGACATCGCGGAAATCGTCGCCCATGTCGCCCTGAACGTTTTCACCAATTACCTGAACAACGTCGCGCAGACCGAGATCGATTTTCCGAAAGTCGACCTTCTCAACGGAAAAGGGGAGTAAGGCACCCGCCGGTAACGGATACGGTACCCGTTACCGGCGTTTTCCGCCGGTATATTCGTTTCGTCTCTGGCAAGGCTTTCGAAACGGCGGTATACTGTTGCTTAACTGCACCCGTAGCTCAGTGGATAGAGCGTCTGCCTCCGGAGCAGAAGGTCGTGAGTTCGAACCTCGCCGGGTGCGTTTCCCCCCCTTTCCAGGATATCCCGCTCATCGCCTTCTTCGCTCCTCAGGATCTTTGAGAGTTGTTGCCCCCTATGCCCCTTCTCCGCTTGCGCAAGGGCTCCCCGGCGGTTACGACCGATCCGCGTTCCGGTGCCCCGGTTTGCGTTACAGGCGCCACAGCAACACGTGACATGCAAGCTTCAGGTAGTTGCCGTGGTCGGACTGGATGGTCGCCAGGGTCCGGCCATCCGGTGAGAAGGCGCAGTGGCGCAGGACCGTCCGGTGGGGCAACCGGACGGGCCGCTTGCCTCCCAATACCTGCTGTCCTGCTTTATCGATCGGGGCCAGATGGATGAATCGGCCCCGTGCCCGGGCGATCACCGAACCACCGGCGAGTAGCGCTTCCGTGACAATCCCGGTTCGGACCGTCGGCAGGTTGATCGCCTCGACCTTACCGATTTGGCGCCCGGTCGCGACATCGAAAACGCTTGTCTCGTCCAGCCACTTGTGCCCGGACGGGTTGGAGTAACCGGGCCATTCGGTCGAAGGAGTTACGGAGACACGTCGACCGTCCGGCGAGAATGACGCCGTGATATCTCTTCTATTCGTGTTACTCTGGGGAACGGCGAGGCTATGTACGAGACGCCCCGTTTCAACGTCCCAGAGTTGCCCCTTGCCCGGTAACCCGATCAGTAGCAGACGCCCGTCCGGGGAGAACTGAAGCGCCGAGATACCCCTCTCGTCGTCTGCAGGCGTCAACTGATGGAGAAGAAAACGTGTCGCGGCAGGGACATGGGATTTCATTCGTTTGGCTCCTTCGTTCAGGTCAATAATCATTTGCCGGGTCCGATCACGCACCGACTCGGGATTCCGCGAAAAGTGATAGTGGTTGAAGCGTCCGGCGGCGTTTGTTTCCATCCTATGCTCCGTTCCGACGCCCTCCGGGCCGATAATCGGCGCCAGAGGGATCTCGGCGTCAGATTTTACGGTAAAGCCTTCACCGTAAACCCGGTCGATCCAGTCAAAGGCAGAACCGAACGCCTCCTGCTTCTGCTCGTCGTCGAAGTCGATCGTCCGGGTCTCCGGAATACCGTGGCAGGCGGCAAATGGCTGAATCGGCACCCCGTCCCATTTGCGAAACACGCCTCGGAGCAACCACTTGCCGTACTCTCGCCTGGTTACCAGGTGACGGCACCTCGCTGTGGACGGCTTGCCGCAGAAAGGGCAGTGGGCGGTATTGCAGCAGATATGTTTGTCGTTACGGGCATCCCATGAGCGTCCATAGGATGGCCTCGGCACCGTGCGGTCCAGGGGCTTGCGGCAGCGGCTGCAGACAAAGGTCGCCAGAGCAAGGAAGGCCAGTTCGAGGTCTTCTTCGGTCACCTGGAAATCGTATTCCATTTCATCCTTCATTACGATCACCTCATTCGCGTTTACTTTATTCGGTTTAATCGGTTCGTTGATTGAATCCGTCGATGCCGGGGGCTATCGGGTATCCACCCGGATCGTCCTGGCCCAGGAAGGGGTTGCCCAGGAGCAAAAACGGGTCAGCACAATGATCACCCGTCCGATTCCCCTGGGGGGATTGTCCGGCCAGCCCGTGAGTCCGTCGGTGATCACGATCAGCACATCGGGACAGGGACGCAGTCCTTCGGCAGCCGCGATCGCCATACCCATATCGGTACCACCCCCTCCCTTGAGAAGAGGCCGGATTTGCCGGGCGGAAAAGACGGATGAACAACCGTGTACCGCCGAATCGACCGCCAGTACCGTCAGGCTTTCTCGCAGGCCGTTGGCCTTCAAAAGATTTGCGGTCTCGATTATGGCCCGGTTCAGATCCCCTTCACCCATGCTGCCACTGGTGTCGATCGTAACCGCTACCCGCGGCACAGGCGCTACCAGCCGGGGGACGACAAACTGGGGCAGAGCCGCCTGACGGCGTCCCGGGCGGGTATACCGATAGTCCACACAGCCGATCGTTTCGGCAAGCGACTGACGAATACTCGCCGCCAGTTCCCGACGCCAATCGACGGCAGGGGGTTGAAGCACCGCGTCGGCCCAACGCTGCCAGGTGCCGGGGATGTTGCCCCACCCGCCAACGCCGGATGCTTCGCGGATCGCAATGGCGACGCTTTGACGGATGAGCCGGTCCTCGCCCTCTCCCAGACCGTCAACGCCTGCGGAGGCCGCGATGCTTTCATACCGCTCACGGTGCCCATGGGCGCAGGAACCGCACCGTCCCGCACCCGATTCCGGAATCGATTCCGGAATCGATTCCGGAATCGATTCCGGCGAAGGCGTCGTAACATTTTTTACCGCCGCGAAATACTCCTCGGCGGTAAGGCCCGTCCGGCAGCCGATCGTATCGGGAAAGATCGGACTGCCGGGGAGTTCCTGTCCTTCCGCCCTGAGATCGTCGTTGATCTCGGCATCCGCGGCGACATTCCACAGGTACGCTGTCCACTGGTCCGTTTGTGCTTCGGCGGGTGCGCGTCCGGCGTGATCCCTGAGAAGATGACAGATTTCGTGATACAGAACGGCAGCGGTCTGCCGGGTACTCCAGTCCGTCATCACCCGTTCCGGATTGTAATAGAGTCGCCAGTCCGCGTCGACCGCCATGGTATCGATCGCCGTGGTCGGGATACGACGGAGCGACCAAAGGGCATGAGAAAGGTAGGGGCGATCGACCGAGAGACGCAGGAGCGCCGCAGATACCCGGGTATCGGCCAGAGGAGGAGATTGCGTCCCGCCACGGGTTTCCGAAGCCGGGACGGTGGCTCGGGCGTCCGATGCCGTGAAGGTACTAACCGTTGTCACCATAACCTCGACCTCCTAACCCAGGATTCCTGCGGAGCGAAGCACCGGAAGAAACGGCATGAGTTCGCGTCGGGGAAGAGGAAGGTCCTCACGATCTCCCCGGGACCGGGCCAGCGCCCTGGCAGCCGCTGCGGCGACGTCCGCGCCACCGGCTTCCGCCGCGCTGGCCAGGATGGTCCAGGCCGCCTCCCATCGTTTCGGGGAAAGGCCCGTGCTGATCGCCCGCTGGGTGACCGAGGAGAGGATCGCATACGCCCGATCGGCCCGATCCGGGTGGATATAGGACTTCGGCGATGCCAGCAGCTCATCGGGATCGGGCAGGTCCATTTCCCGCAGCCAGTGACAGAACTCGACGGCGGCGCCCTCGCCAACACACCCGCTCAACAGGGGCAGGATCTCGGAAAGCCGCCCCCGGTTCCCGGCAAGGATGCGACTGGCATAGTCCCACGAGCGGGGAGACGGCCAGGCTCCACCCCGACGGCTCTCCTCCGCCGGTAGCGCCAGGAGCAGACGAGGACGGGAGCGCAGGAAGGTGGAAACGAGAGAGCGGGCATCCGCCCACGCGGTCTCGCTCACGCCCCGTCCGTTGAAGGATAACCGGGGAGGCTGTCCCCAGTAGCCGGCAAACGACTCGACCCACTCTCCTGCGTCGGGAAGGAACGTCTGGTGGAGGAAGCGGTTCGCCAGCGGCGCCGCCAGATCCCAGCCACCCGCCGCATACTCGGGCGGATTCGCAGCGGCCAGAATGGTCACCTTATCGGGGTCCATTTGCAAATCACCGAACGCACGATCGACGACCGCCCGGAGCAGTGCCGCCTGAACCGCGGGTGGGGCGGTGGTCAGTTCATCCAGGAAAATAACGCCTCCGTCACGGGCGGCCTCCTGCGCGAATCGCGGAGGAGCAAAGGTGACGCTTGCCTCCCCGTCCCCTCCGTGGGTGATCAAAGGAAGGCCGCCGAAATCGGCGGGCTCCCGGAGCGATGCGATCACGGTCCAGCAGGGCAATCCACGCCGGCGTGCCCAGGAGGTCACGAGGGCGCTTTTGCCGATCCCGGGCGGTCCCCAAAGAAGCAATGGCACACGGGCATCGGTTGCGCAATCAAGAACGGTGTCCAGGGGATGCGAAAAATCCCCTCCGGTCGTGAGATCCATTGTGTTTCGAACCGGCGCTTCCGTCTTTCGTCGTGTCTGGCGCAAAGCGTTCGTCATTTCCAAACTCCTCTCAGCCTTATCGTTTATTGCGTTTTCACTGATTGCGGTGTAATCGAAACGGAAAGTGAAGCCGCCTTTCACGGCGGCCTTTTTTCAATGCGATGTTCAACCGATCGGGGCGTAGACCTTTTGCCGACCTCCCCCTTCGATCGCCTCGACCTCGAGTGCGACGAGTACGCCTTCATCAGCCAAGCGGTTCAGGCGATTGCTCGCTGCGGCGATGGTCAGTTTCGCTCCCGGCATCTCCTCGATCAAATCGCGGGCGGTAATCCTCCCTCTTTGCCATGCGACCCCGTAAGTGTCTCGCATCTCCTGGCCGAGGTCTCCCAGGATGGTCGGCAAATTTGCCGGCGCGGCTCCGCCGGACGGGTTACGGTCGGAAAGCCAGCATGGGCAACAAAATCCTCGGATTTTCGTCAGGGTGTCGAGATTGGCCTCCAACTCCTCACCGACGTTTTCGAGTACGAAGAACCGACCATCGTCCTTGCGTCCTCTGGCCAGACGGGTAAAGGCATCGTCCCCGAACGATATATCCATGATATGTACCTGGCGACAATCGATCGGCAGGACGCTCCGCCTGGGCAGCGCTTCCATCCTCTGTGTGAGAGTGGCTGCCAGCCTCTTGCCCTCCCGTCTGCCGACCAGAATCAGGCGATCGCTCGTTGACCCGCTGACCAGCGGCTGGCCATCGGACAGCACCAGGTCGCGGTCCAGCAAAAGGGGGGCGGACCGGAACAGCGCCGAACCTTTTTGTGCATCAATCGTTTTCACTGAATTCAGTATGAGCGATAGACGGAATCATGTCAAGGAAGAGGACGCGGAAATGCGGGCTATGTTCGCTTGCGTAGCGTCAGGCAGAGCATCGTTCCCGGAACGGACGCATGGGAAGGGTAGACGTTATAGTCCACGGAACCATCCTCCCTGGCCTTGACCCGCACCCGTGCATCTCCCGATCGCAGATGAAGAGTACCCTGGTAGTCCGTTATTTTGTCCACGATGCTCCAGAGGCCCAGCCCGCGATCCTCCTCCGGGACACCACTGACGCCCCGTTTGAGCGCCTCACGGATCGCCTGCTCATGGGGCCAGGTCGATGCGTCGGGGTGGGCACGGCTGAGACTCGATCGTATTCCGATTCCGTTATCGGCCACTCCGATCTGAACATACGGAAGCTGTTTGCTCCGCCGGATGACCTGCGCCGCGACCAGACCGCAGGCGTCTTCACCGGCGTGGTCGAGGATATTATGACAGGCCTCCGATAACATCATCCCGAGGATCGCTACGTCGTATCCGGTGTAGCCGAGATGGTTCTGCAAAAGTGTTGCGACACTCCCGGTGACCTCGCGTACCACACGGGCGACGTCCACGCCGGTACGCAGTTCGGTCAGGACCAGAACGGTCTGCGATTTCAATCGCCGCTCCGCGTCGGGAGGAAGGGCCACTTTCGGCTTTTCCCAATCGCAGGCGATGCCATGTTCTTCGACGAATTCGAAGAACCCCATCCACTTCAACCAGTAATGTAATTGGTGAGGCGGACCGGGCGGGATGACTCGAACGGTCGGGTTCGTGGCAGGCTGCCGTCCCTCCGACGTCGGTATGTCAATAGAGGGTTCTTGCTTCCGTCGATTTGGGTTTCGGAGTGCATGAAGGGCGACGAGTAGCCAGGTGAGTCCGGACGGTGTCACATAGGTCAGGTTGGAGAGGTCGATGGTCAGGAATTGGAAGGGAGGGAGATCGGAACGAAGGAGATCGCTGGCATCGCCCAACGCCGCGAGAAAGTTATCCATGTCATGGCTATGCAGGGTCTTCCCGAACAGGGCGCCGACGTCAATAACCATAACCATCGGGTGGTCTTGGTCGGGCGCTCCCCGGTAAGGCTCGTCGCCGTTCCGAATAACGGTGAAAACCCGTCCCAAACTACGTTTCCTTTCGATCGATTCCGGTCCTGTTGCCGTTTTCTACGCGAGATTGTCTGCCCTCCATCTTTTTTCTCTTCCCGCCGATTCCTTCCTTCTCTCAGGTAAACTGTCCTTATTGTCTGCCACCATCGGAGACGACGTTGAAAGAAATCGCCAAGAAAATATTGATGACGCTGATGCCGGGACCGGCGCAATCCATGCAGCGGGCGTGGCGTCGTCGCCATATCCGACGTTTCGAGGAATCGCTCGGGTTACCGACGTTGACCGAAAAGTTCACGGCCCGCTATGGTCGAAAGGTGATCGGTGGCCCCTTCGAGGGAATGGACTATATTCGCGAATCGACCGGAAGCGTGCTGATTCCCAAACTTCTGGGGTCTTATGAGATCGAAGTCGCCTCCGCTCTTGACCATATTTTCGCTCAGTCCTACGACACCATCGTCGATATCGGCTGTGCGGAGGGGTATTACGCGGTCGGACTCGCCCGCCGGTTTCCCGGTGCCCGGGTGGTGGCGTTCGATACCGACGACCATGCCCGGCGACTGTGTAACGAAATGGCGACGCTTAACCGGGTCGCCGATCGTGTGGAAGTGCGTGGTGCCGCCGACTTCGCCACGCTCAGCGAAGTCCTGCGCGGGAAAACACTGACGGTCTGCGACTGCGATGGTTGCGAAGCATTCCTTCTGGACCCGAACCGGGTTCCGCCGTTCCGGACCGGAGATCTCCTGGTCGAACTTCATGACCACCTCGATCCCGCCATCTCGTCGACACTCCGGCGAAATTTCGACGGTTCGCACCATATTCGGGAGTTTTCCAGCCGGGAACGCAATCCCGGGGACTGGCCCGCCCTCGACTTTCTGACCCCGGAAGAACGAAAAACGGCGGTCGGCGAATATCGTCCTCCGCAACAATGGTTCTTTATGACCCCGCGTTCCTAGCCGCGCCTCCCCGAACGCCGCGCGGCACGGGAAATGCGAAAGGAACGGTGATCGACCGTCAGCGACGACCGGCGGAACCGGGAACCAACGGGCAGACCATGCGTTGCAAGAGTCATGGTCCATCGACGGGGACCGGCCGGTGATTGACAGAACCACGGTTTGCCCATACACTACTTTGCACCGCAAAGTAACTGGTTTTTAGTAAAATCCCGAAAAGATGGTGTATAGTGGTTTCAGTATTAGTAAAATTTTACCGAGTGCGGGATAGACGGATTACCGCTCGCCGGAATTTGCTTCATTGACCGTCGGTGGGAGTGAAAAAGGAATTATGACCGATTTCCCGATGCTGGACCGCTTGGCCGGTCCCGGCGACCTCAAAGCGATGTCGAACGAGGAGCTTCGCTCCCTCGCCGATGAGTTACGTCAGGGGTTGATTCGCACGATTTCACGAGTCGGTGGACACTTCGCCCCGAACCTCGGTGTGATCGAACTGACCGTCGCTCTCTGCAAAGCGTACGATCTCCCGCAGGACAAAGTGATCTGGGACGTCGGCCATCAATGCTATCCCTATAAAATGCTCACCGGGCGCTGGAACCGACTGGCAACCATCAAGCAATACGGCGGAATCTCCGGATTCCTTCGCCGGGATGAATCCCCCTATGATCAGTGGGGAGCCGGACACGCGTCCACGTCCCTGTCCGCCGCCCTGGGATTCGCCAAGGCCCGCGACCTGCGCCAGAGCCCGGAAAAGATCGTAGCGATCATCGGGGACGGGGCGCTTACCGGGGGAATGGCCCTCGAAGCGATGCTCAATATCGGTGACCTGCGCACCGACATGACTGTGGTGCTTAACGATAACAAGATGAGCATCGCCGAAAACGTCGGTGCGATGGCGACCTACCTGGCCAAATTACGACTCTGGACGGCGTACCAGAAGGCCGAAGATACCTTTAAGAAAAAGGTGCCGCGCGACAGCCTGATCTATAAAACCGCGTCCGGCGCGAAACATGCCGCCACCCATTTCGCTGCCCCGGCCAACACCGGCCTTTTCTTCGAGGAACTTGGCTTTACCTATGTTGGCCCGATCGACGGTCATGATGTCGATTTTCTGGTGCAGGTTTTCGAACACGCCCGCGCGCTGAAAGGCCCCGTTCTTCTCCATGTTCTGACGACCAAAGGGAAGGGCTACGACCCCGCGGAAGCCGACCAGCGGACCTTCCATGCGGTCACGCCGTTCACGGTCGAAGACGGAAAGATGGAGAAAAAACCCAGCGGAACGACCTACACCCAGGCGTTCGCCGAGGTGCTGAACGACGTCGCCGCTCAGGACGACAAAATCGTCGGAATTACCGCCGCCATGCCGGACGGAACCGGTCTCGCTAAGTTCCAGGCGAAATTCCCGGATCGGTATTTCGACGTCGGTATCGCCGAGCAGCACGCGGTCACGTTTGCTGCGGGACTCGCCTGTGAGGGTTTTCTTCCGGTCTGCGCCATCTATTCCACCTTCCTTCAGCGAGCCTACGACCAGATCGTGCATGACGTCTGTCTGCAGAACCTGCCCGTTATTTTCGGTATCGACCGGGGGGGACTGGTCGGCGACGACGGCGGGACGCACCATGGGGTTTTCGACATCGCCTATCTGCGCTCGATTCCCAACATGGTTCATCTTTCGCCCAAGGACATTCCGGAAATGCGCGAAATGGTCCGTTTCGCTCTGAATTACCGGAAGGGTCCGATCGCCGTTCGTTATCCGCGCGGGGCGGGGGAGACCCTCTCCGAGACGGTCGAACCCGTACGGCTGGGCAAGGCGGAGGTGCTGCTACGCGGGAACGATCTGACGATCGCAGCGTACGGCCCGATCGTCCATGAGGCTCTGGAAGCGGCGCACTACCTGCGGGAAACGCATGGAATCCACGCCGAGGTGATCAACGCCCGGTTCGTTCGTCCGCTGGATATGGAAACCATCGGGGCGTCCGCCGCGCGTACCAGCCGCTTAATCACGCTGGAAGACGGAATCGTCAAGGGCGGTTTCGGTTCGGCGGTTCTGGAAGGATTGATGGAGCACGGGATCACCGGCGTGCGCGTCCGCACACTGGGCATTCCCGATCATTTTGTCGAGCATGGCTCGATCCCGATCCTGCGTAACCTCTGTGGTATGGACCGGCTGGGGGTTATCGCGGAGGCGGGCGTACTGCTCGGCCGTGACCTAGCCGCCGAAACGCCGATAGAGACGGTGATTCGTTAGCCGATCGCCTCCGGAAGCCGACGGCTTCCGGACCCGCAGAAAGTCGGAAAGAACGGAACGATACCCGGACCGGGCCTGTACAGGCCCGGTCCGATGACTTCCGGGTGGTACTTAACGCTTGGAGAACTGGAATCCGCGACGGGCGCGTTTGCGGCCGTACTTTTTCCGCTCCTTGACGCGCGGGTCGCGGGTCAGGTATCCGTTGCGGCGCAGTACCGGGCGCAGTTCCGGGTCGGCTTCGATCAACGCCTTGGAGATGCCGTGACGAAGCGCGCCGGCCTGTCCGGCGATCCCCCCGCCGAGCGCCTTCGCGGTCACCGAGTATCGGCCCACCGTGTTCGTGATTTCGAACGGCTGATTGATCAGAGCTTCCAGGGTGCGCCGCTGGAAGTAGTCCATCGTCGATTTCTTGTTGACGGTGATGCTGCCATCCCCGGGAACAATCCAGACTTTGGCGACCGCGTTTTTACGCTTGCCGGTCGCATAGTATCGTTGCTGTGTATCGGACACGGTTCCTAAACTCCTGGTTCCTGACGTCGGCGCATGGCGCGGGTGGCGAGGGTCGCGATTTTCTCGGCGCGTTCGGCGGAGGCGGTGCCTTTCACCTGGGCTTCATGCGGATGCGCGGCCCCTTTATAGACGCGAAGCTTCGTCAACTGCTTCGCGCCGAGCGAGTTATGCGGCAACATCTTCCAGATCGTCCGCTTGATCGCATCCTCCGGACGCTTCGAAAGGAACTCGCCTTTCGGCACCATCTTCAAGCCGCCCGGGTAATGGGTATGATGGTAGATCGGTTCGTCCGGTTTGTTGTTCCCGGTGTAGATCGCGCGTTCCGCGTTGATGATAATGACATGGTCGCCGGTGTCCACATGCGGGGTAAAGATGGCTTTATGCTTGCCGCGAAGGATCTTGGCCGCTTCCGCCGCCAGACGGCCTACCGGCACGCCTGTCGCGTCCAGTACCACCCAGTCCCGCTGTATTTCACTCGGCTTCGCCGAATAGGTCTTCATGGTCGGTTTCCTGTGATTTCTCGATATGATCCGATAATTCCGTTAATTCCCGACGGTTTCGCGAACCGTCATACTCCACCTTCACCAGACAAAGCCCGTGGGGCGGGGCGATACCGGGACAGCGGGCGCGGTCACCGCTCTCCCGAAGGCTCCGAACCCACTCCGGCGTGATACGCCCAGACCCTGCCTGTACCAGCGTCCCGACGAACGCCCGAACCATCTGTCGCAGGAAGGCGTTCCCACGAACCGTGATCAACAGGCAGTCCTTGCGCGGCGTGACCGAGAGCCGATCCACCCGGCGGACGGTCGACTTGCCGGGTGCGTCGGGCGTTCCGAAGGCGGCAAAATCGTACGTTCCGGTCAGTTCTCCCGCCGCCGCCCGCATCGCGGCCGGGTCGAGCGGTTCCCGCACATGCCAGGCATATCGGGTCAGCAGCGCACTCGGGTTCACACGGTTCAACACCGTGTAACGGTAGACCCGCGCCGTGGCGTCGTAACGCGCATGGAACCCCGGTTCGGCCCGTCGTCCGTCACGGACCGAGAGATCCGAGGGCAGAACGCTGTTGAGCGCGGCGGCGATCCGGCTTTCCGGAATTGTCCATTCGGTATCGAAGTGGGCCACCTGCCCCCAGGCATGAACTCCGGCATCGGTGCGACCGGCGCCATGCAGACGGGTCGGAACCCCGCTCAATCGCTCGATCGCCGTTTCCAGAACCCCCTGGACCGTTCGTTCGCCCTTCCCTTGAAGCTGAAAACCGGCGAACTCCGTGCCGTCGTACTCCAGCGTCAGGCGAACGCGCTGCATTCCCCGCTATTCGTTGACGAACTCGAGCAGCACCATCGGGGCGCCATCGCCGCGTCGCTGACCCACCTTCGCCATACGGGTATATCCCCCGGGGCGGGCTCGGAACTGGGGCGCGATGACGGTGAAGAGTTCTTTCACGACATCTTCATCGCTCGCGCTATGGCCACCGAGATAGGTACGCGCGATTCGGCGAGCATGCACGCTGTCCGGCTCGTTCTTGGCGCGTGTCACCAGCTTTTCCACGATCGAGCGAACATCCTTCGCCCGCGTCTCCGTGGTTTCGATCCGTTTATAGATTATCATCGAGCGGACGAGGCCCTTCAGGAGCGCCCGGCGCTGATCGGACGGCAGTCCGAACTGCCTTCCGCCGATACGATGTCGCATTTTTTATCTCCGGACGGCCGGACGACCTCAAAAGGAGTCTCTTCCGGCCGACATACCGTTCTCAAAACTATTCGTCGTCGTCGTCGTCCCCGCCGAAGTAGGTGCCTTCCGGCGAATCCTTCAGCGCGAGACCCATGGTGGCCAGCTTTTCCTTGACCTCGGTCAGCGACTTCTTTCCGAAGTTCCGGATGTTCATCAGGTCGACTTCGGAGATCTGCGTCAGCTCGCCGACGGTCAGTATATTGGCTTTCTTCAAGCAGTTGTAAGTTCGTACCGAGAAATCCAGCTCCTCGATACGGGCATCCGGGGCATTGGTGCCGGTGCCGAAGTTGTTGGTCGCCGCTGCGATCGCGCGGGTGACGTTGCCGGGGAACTCCACGAACCGGTTGAAGTACTGTGAGAGCGTAAAAGCCGCCTGCGACAGCGCTTCTGCCGGAACGATGGTCCCGTTGGTCGTGATCTCGATCGCGAGTCGTTCGAAGTCGTTCCGATTGCCGACGCGGGTCGGGTCCACCTGGAACGAAACCTTCCGAATCGGGCTGAAGGCCGACGGGACATAGATATCGCCGATCACTTCGTTCCGGTTGGGGGAGCGTTCCGGCATCCGGTAGCCGCGCCCCTTATCGACCTGCATTTCGATATACAGACTGGCGGTTTCATCGGAGATCGTCGCGATGTAGCAGTCCGGGTTGGCAACCTCAACATCGGGTGGGCAGATGACGTCCGCTCCGGTGATACGACCGGCGCCCCGCGCCTCGATCCGCACCATGCGCGGGCCGTTGGACAGTTCGCTCTCGCCGTCATACACCTTGAGGAAGAGTTCCTTCAGGTTGAGCAGCAGTTCGGTCGCGTCCTCTTTCAGTCCCGGAATGGTCTGAAACTCGTGCTGCACGCCTTCGATTCGCACCATCGTAATGGCCGCACCTTCGATCGATCCGAGGAGAACGCGTCGAAGCGAGTTTCCCAGCGTCACGCCGTAGCCCGGTTCCAGCGGTTCGACAACGAATTTGCCGAACGTCTGTGTCTGTTCCACCGTTTCGATGCGCGGTGTCGTTGCGTCCATGGTCTGTGTTGGCACTATTTTCTCCTGTGTGGTCGGTGTTGGACCGTCCGCGGACTCCCGCGGCGGGATCGCGTCGCCGTCCGAACCGATCGTTTCGGCGGCGGACCGCAGACCGTGAGCCACCGGAATTAGCGGGAGTAGAACTCGATGATGGTGTTTTCCTTGATTTGGGTGTCGACCTCTTCGCGGCGCGGCGCGGAGAGCACCCGTCCTTCGAAGGCGGAAGGATTCACGGTCAGCCAGGCCGGCGCTTTCCCGGAACCGCCGCCGAGCGACTCCTGAATGGTGGTGATCCGGCGGGAGTTCTCGGTGACCGTGATGACATCGTTGGGTCGGACCTGATACGAGGGAATATCGACCGGTTTGCCGTTCACCAGGAAGTGGCCATGATTCACCAGCTGTCGGGCCTGCGCTCGCGAGGACGCAAAGCCCAGTCGATAGACGACATTATCGAGCCGCATTTCCAGAAGCTGCATCAGGTTTTCGCCGGTAACGCCCTTGCGGCGAGTGGCCTCCTCGACATAGGTGCGGAACGGCCCTTCGAGAACGCGATAGACCTGGCGCATCTTCTGCTTTTCGCGCAGCTGCATTCCGTAGTCGGTGATCTTGGCGGGGCGACCGGAGTTGCCGTGCTGTCCGGGGGGATGAACGTTCCCCTGGGACTGTCGGCGCTCGACGGCGCATTTCTTGGTATAGCAGCGAGTACCCTTGAGGTACAGCTTTTCTCCGGCGCGTCGGCACTGGCGGCAACGAGCGTCGCCGCTGACCGAGTTAGGCGATTTGGACATATATCTCTTCCTCCCCGTCCCAAACGACGGGTTTACGAGTCGTTATCGGTTGTCGACGGAAATGCCGACGAACGGTCGTCCGTCGAACGATAAGAAACGATCAGACGCGGCGGCGTTTCGGCGGGCGGCATCCGTTGTGCGGCAACGGCGTGACGTCGCGGATCAGATTGATCTCCAATCCGACCTGCGCCAGTGCGCGAATGGCGGTCTCGCGACCGGAACCGGGCCCCTTGACGTGAACATCGATCCGTTTGAGACCATGT
>JANRLW010000010.1:0-30112 GCA_033762295.1 Capsulimonadales bacterium | reverse complement strand
GAACTTCACGTACTGGCCGGGGACGCATAGACTCTACGAAGCGTATTTCCGGGAGCACGGGCCGCAATCGCTTCTGAACGGAATGCCCCCGATCGACCTGCCGGAACCGGAGCAGTTCACGGGCATGGCCGGGGATGCGGCGCTGGTCCACTATCAAATCGGCCATGGAATCGCGGGAAACATCTCTCCGAACATTCGCTACGCCATCTTTTTCCGACTGAGTCACGTTGACCATGAACGGTACCACTGGGAATGCATGACGGATATTCGGAAGGAGTGGGCCGGGGGCGCGCTTCCTGAGTGAACAATCGATAACGAATAATCCGCTTCTACGGACAAGGGGGAGAAACATGGGAAACGCAGGTGAATGGCAAAAGGCGTCGCCCGAGGCGGTGGGGGTCGATAGCGCACGGCTGGAGCGGATGACGGAAGTGATTCGTCAAACTCCCGACTGGCGGATTCATGCCCTGTTGATCGAAAAGGACCACCGGCTGATCTACGAAACCTACCTTTCCGGCGTGGACGAAAAGTGGGGAGACCCGCTCGGAATGGTCGATTTCGGACCCGATGTCCGCCATGATCTGCGTTCCATCACCAAGAGCGTCGTTTCCGCTCTGGTAGGCGTCGCGCTGAACTCGGGCGCGATTCCGTCTCTTGATATGCCCCTGATCGACGCCTTTCCGGAGTATGCGGATCTTCGAACGGACGAACGACTCCGAATCCGATTACGGCATGCACTATCGATGACCGCCGGTCTCGACTGGAATGAGGAAGTTCCCTACTCCGACCCGGCGAACGACGAAATCGCGATGACGTTTTCGCCGGAGCCGCTACGTTACGTCCTGAGCCGTCCGATCGTTGCCGATCCCGGCGTTGGCTTTCGTTATAACGGAGGCCTGACCCAGGTTCTGGCGGCGATTCTGCAGCGAGGGACGGGCATCGCGCTGTCGGATTATGCGGAAAAGGTGCTGTTCGGTCCGCTGGGGATTTCGGAGTATGAGTGGCTCGGGGATATCGACGGGATGCCCGCCGCCGCCTCGGGATTGCGTCTGAGTGCGCATGACCTGGCCCGGTTTGCGTCCCTTTATCTCCACGGAGGGGAATGGGAAGGGAAAACGGTCGTGCCGGCCGACTGGGTTGCCGCCTCAACGCAACGGCAGTTTGCCTTTGATGAGGCGGGAACGAGCGGTTACGGTTATCAGTGGTGGTACGGTCAGGCGGAGACTCCCTCGGGAGAAACGGTGGTGGTGCCGCGAGCGATCGGCAACGGCGAACAACGGATTTTTCTCCTGCCGACGCGGAACGCCGCGGTCACGATACTGGCGGGCCGCTACAACGACTTTTCCTTCAGTCCGACCGAGCAAATACTGCGGGAGCACCTCGTTCCGGCGCTGTACGCGTAACGCCTGCGCGATCACGGATGAAACAGGCGGGAGGCCGGGCCGGTTACGACGGAAATGCGATACACTGGGGCTGAGGCAATTCTGCGCTGAACAGGTGACGTTTCAATGGAGAACCAACGTCGACGGTCGACGTCCGCCGGATGGACGCCGCTGGCCTTCCTGCTTCCGAATATTGTCGGATTTCTGGGTTTTACCCTCTTTCCGGTCCTGTTTTCCTTCTGGATGGCGTTTACCAACTGGACACCCAAACCGGCGGTCCCGTTTGCCTACCTGGGATTGCGGAACTTTTCCGACCTGCTCGGGGTCCGTCCGCTCGCCGAAGGCAACCCCACCGTCTCCTGGGGGTACACGCTGGCGGTGGGAGCGATTGCCGGGGGATTCGTCGCCGCTCTCTGGTCGAATATGGCCTCCTGGCGGGGAACTCGCGCCGGGGGTCTGCTGCTTTTTCCGCTCAGTGTGGCCCTTTTGTACGGCGGGGTTGCCGGCGGGGGCGGGCAGGGGGTGTTTCTGCTCGGCGCGGTGCTGTTGGCAGGGAGCATCGCCATCCTGCGCCGGGAGGAACCGCTTTTCGAGACGGGCTGGGGCTTGGTCCCTTCGATTCTCCTCGTCGGGGGCGCGGCGGGCGTCGCGTCGCTCCAATCGGCGATGTGGTCGACATACGAACCGCGCGATGTCCGGTTCTGGCAGTACGCCTATAACACCGCCTACCTGATGGTGGGGATTCCGTTTTCGATTGCCGGATCGCTGCTTCTCGCCCTGCTTTTGAACGAGGAACTCCCGGTCGGGTCCGGTCGTTCGCGTCAGATCGGCGCGGCCATCTGCCTGATCGGTGGGGTGGTGACACTGGGCGTCTTCCTGAGCGCGGGCATGGCCGATATCGGGCTGGTGGCCGGGCTTTTATGGGGGATCGCCGCCCTGGGCATCGCCGCCAATGTGGTGGCGTTCCGTACGCTTTTCTACCTGCCGACCTTCACGGCCGGCGTCGCGCTGATGATTCTGTGGAAGGCGCTCTACAATCCGCAGACGGGACCGATCAATGTCGGGTTGATGGCGGTCTTTTCGCTGTTCGGTTTGAAAATCGACCCGCCGCAATGGCTCGGGAGCATCGAATGGGCCAAGCCTGCGCTGATCCTGATGGGCGTCTGGACCGGCATCGGCGGAACGAACATGCTTTTGTACCTTGCCGGACTGTCGAACGTTCCGAAGGAGCTGCTCGATGCGGCGGAGGTGGACGGCGCGGGGACCTGGGCGCGGTTCCGGCACGTGACCTGGCCGCAACTGGCACCGACGACGTTTTTTATCACGATCATGGCGATTATCGGCGGTCTGCAGGGCGGGTTCGAACAGGCTCGCGTCATGACCAACGGCGGGCCGGCCGGTTCGACCACCACTCTGAGCTTCTATATCTATAACAAGGCGTTCCAGGACCTGGACCTTGGCTATGCGGCGGCCATTTCCTGGGTTCTGTTTGCCGTGGTTTTCGTCGCAACCGCGCTGAACTGGAAGTTCGGGAAGGGATTGGAGGTGGACGGATGAGAGGCGCGCACGGTTTCCGGTGGGTGCGTTTCGCGCTGCTCACGCTCCTCGGTTTAGCGATCTCACTGCCGTTTGTCTGGATGGTCAGCGCGTCGTTCAAGCCCCGGGCGGAGGTCGAGCAGGTCCACATCGTCCCCCATCAGCCGACCACCCGAAACTATCCGATCGTGCTGAATCTGGAACCCGACCCGGTCACCGGGAAGACACTGGACCTCAAGTTCGGTCGGTGGTACTTCAATTCGGTTTTCATGGCGGTCGGAATTACGTTTTTGCAGGTGTTGACGAGTGCGATGGCCGCCTACGCGTTCGCCCGGATGCGATGGAAGGGGCGTGACACCGTCTTTCTGCTGTATATTGCGACGATGATGGTGCCAGGCGCGGTATTGATGATCCCGAACTTTCAAATCATGGTCTGGCTCGGGTTTCTGAATACCTATCACGGATTGATTCTCCCGGCGGCCTTCAGCGCGTTCGGAACCTTTCTTTTGCGCCAGTTCATGCTGTCGATCTCACCGACACTGGACGAGGCGGCCACCATCGATGGGGCGACCCACACGCAGGTCTTCTGGGATGTCGTGCTGCCTCTGGCAAGACCGGGGTTGATTGCCCTGACGATCATTACGTTCCTGGGGAGTTACCAGTCCTTTTTCTGGCCGCTGGTCATGCTGAACCAGTCCGAACTCTATCCGCTGTCGGTCGGGATGCTCGCTCTGGACAGCACCTACGGTCGCCAGACCGAGTTAATCATGGCCGCCACGGTGATGAACATCGTGCCGCTGATCGTCATCTTCCTCTGTTTCCAGAGGTTCCTGGTTCAGGGGCTTCAGGTCGGCGGGGTGAAAGGATAGCCGATGCGCCGCCTTTTCCTTCTCTGCTTTCTTCTCTTCGTCGCACTTTATACGGTCGCGGAGACGACCCGTGAGCGGCCGAAACGCGATGGGATCGTCCGGATGCGCTGGGCGACGGACGATAATCCGGCGCGGAAGGTGCAGACGGCGGCCTATGCGGCCATGTTTCCGGGAAAGCAGGTCCTGGTCGATCCCGGTCTCGGCGGCGATCAGACCAAGCTGATCGTTCAGTGCACCACCGGCACCGGTCCGGATATCATCGACGTTTACGATCAGGCAAACCTCAACTCCCTGGTACAGAGCGGTGTGCTCCTCGACCTGACCCCGTATGCGAAAGAGATGGGGTTTTCTCCGGCGAGAACGTACCCGGCGCTGGCTCCGGCCCTGATGGTGGATGGAAAGCAGTACCGGTTCCCCTGCAATGTCTGGGCGAACTGTATCATTTACAACAAGGCGATTCTCGACGACCACGGGATTCCGTATCCGACCGACGATTGGACCTACGACGACCTGATCGCGATCAGTAAACGTATCCAAACCACTCCGTCCAAAAGCGGTGAGAAGCATATGCCGATCGCCAACTGGAACAGCCGGGGATTTTTCGAGGATATGTTGATCGGTCACGGGGGGCGGCTGTTCTCGGAGGATGGACTGATGAGTCGGCACGATTCGCCGGAGTCGATTGCCGCGCTGACGCTGTACCACGATATGATGTACGTCCATAAAGTCATACCGACGCCGGCGGAATCGGCGGCGATGGCATCTCAGGGCGGCTGGGGGTCGGGCGGGATCAACTGGTTTTCGACCGGTAAGGCGGCGATGATCGTGATCGGTCGCTGGTATATCGTCCAGGTGCCGAACTTTCCGAATCTCAAAGGCAATCTGGGTGCGGTCCTGTTGCCGCGGGTCGGGACGCGTCCATCCGCCGGTGTGACGGATACCCGGGCGGCGGGTATCAACGCCAAGAGTCCCCGATGGAGAGAGGCGCTGACCTTCCTTCAGTACCTTGCCAGTCCGGAATACAGCCGGATCATCGTGCAGGACGGCGACGCGAACCCGCCGGACTTTCGCCTTGCCGCGACCGGGGCATCAATGGTCAATGAAAGCGTTCCTGATCCGGCGTTCCATCAGCCGTTCGTGGATGCACTGAAAAATGCCCGTCCCCTCGACAACAGTCCGTTTATCGACCCGGCGCTGGTCGCGCGGTGGACGACCGAGCATGTGGAAAAGGTGGAGAACCGTCTGATGACGCCGGAGCAGTCGCTGAAGGAACTGGCGGCCCAGATCGAACTGGCAATCCGGATTCATCTGGAACGTCGTCCCGACCTGCGGAAGAAGTTTGAGGAACGCACGGGACGTCAATACACTGCGGACTGGTGGAAAGCCGCCGCAAAACCGTGAATCACGGTACGAACCGAGGGAGCAATAATGGGCAAGGATCGATTGGACGAGGCGATAACGACGGCGACGGAAGCGGCGCTCATCGAGCTGGCGGAACTGGTGGCGATTCCGAGCGTGGCGGCGAGAAAAGACGCTCCGATGGTTGCCGGAGCGGAAAAAACGGCGGAGATATTGCGACGCCACGGCCTTCAAGCTTACCTCGTTCCGACCGATGGCGGACCCCCCGTGGTGTATGCCGAGGATCGTTCGGCGGGCGTGGACGCTCCGACGGTACTTTTTTATAACCATTATGATGTCCAGCCGGCGGAACCGCTCGAGCTCTGGGATTCCGATCCCTGGGTGATGCGGCGCGACGGTGACTTTGTATTCGGGCGCGGGGTCAGCGACGACAAGGGGCATATCGTCTGCCGACTGATGGCGCTCGACGCCTTGCGGGTCGCGAACGGGGGGACGTTGCCGGTGAACGTGAAGTTCGTGATCGAAGGCGAGGAGGAGGTGGCCTCCGTTCACTTTCCGGCATGGCTCGCGGAACACAGTAGTCTGGTTGCCGCCGACGTCTGTGTCTGGGAGTTTGGCGGGGTGGATGATCGCGGCACGCCGGAGATCATTTGCGGGCTGCGGGGCATCGCCTACTTCGAACTGGCCGTTCGCACCATCGCCTACGATGCCCATAGCGGGGTCGGCGGTTCTCTGTTGCCGAATGCGGCGTGGCGATTGGTCTGGGCGCTGAACACGTTGAAGGATGCCGACGAAAGGATTCTGTTGCCCGGCCATTATGATTCGGTGTTCCCGGCGTCGGAAAAGGATCGAGCGTTACTGGCGGCACTGCCGTCGACCGAGGACTATATGCGACGTGAGTTCGGGCTTCAGGAGTTTCTGGGCGGCGCCACGGGCATCGAGTATCAGCGGCGCGCGGTCTTCGAACCGACCTGCACGATCTGCGGACTGACGGCGGGTTACCAGGGCGAAGGGACGAAGACGGTGCTACCGGCGGAAGCCAGCGCGAAAATCGATTTCCGTCTGGTTCCCGATCAGGACCCGGAGGTCGTTCATCGAACCCTGCGCGTTCACCTCGACGCGCACGGATTCCCGGACGTTGAAATCCGGTATCTCGGCGGGCAGCGTCCGGGACGTGTCGACCCGGAGCATCCGTATGTTCGGTTATGCGCGGAAACGGCCCGGGCGGTATACGGCAAGGAACCGTCCGTCATTCCGATGGTCGGCGGTTCCGGCCCGGTCTGGTCGTTCGTTTCCGGGCTGCGCCAGCCGTTCGTGACGTGCGGATGCGGCTATCCGGGCAGTCGGGTTCATGCCCCGAACGAAAATCTGCGCATCTCCGACCTGATCCTGGGAGCCCGGCATACCGCGTACTTTGTCGAGGAATTGGCCGGAACTCCGCAACCCAAGGCGTAACGGGGACGACGAGTTACGCCAGGGGGCCGATGAGGCGGCAGGCAAGTCCGATCAACGAAGGATGGGAGATTTCGAGGGCTACCGGGTCCATCCGGGCGAGTTGGGTTCGCACGTGGAGAATGCGGTCCGTATCGCCCTGCCCTTCGGCTGCGAATCCCCACCATACCAGTCGATCGAGATCCTGCTCCGTACTGAGTGAGCGCGGCAGACCCATGGCGGACGAGTCGGCCAGCCGAGCGACGATCCTTTCGTACAGCGGTTTGGCACGTCTGCGGAAGACGGTCGTTCGCGGCAGCCAGCCGATGGCGAGCAGGTTCGCGACGAGATCGGGATAACGGGTTTCGAAATCGGTGTCGTGCCGGTTGTCCTGACGCAAAGAAGAGCGGTAGCATTCCGAAATCGGGTCCCAGAGTTCGGTGCTGATGGCAGTGGAAAGTCGGACCGCTTCGGTCGTACAGCGAACGGCCATTCCCCGTTCCTTTCCGACGCCGGTCTGGAAGTACCGCGTTCCTGCGAGAAGACCACGTAAAACGATCACATTATCGATCAATTGAGTGGCTTCAGCACCTGCTCCGGTCGAAACGAGTCCATTTTTTTGCTGTTGTCGGAGGGCCGCTTCGATCGATCGTCGGGCAAACGGCAGGCGGGTTTGCAGCCATTTCCGGTCGCCCTCGCCAAGGGGCAGAGTGGTCAGCAAGTGAAGGAGTTCGATGTAGGAGGCTTCGGCGACGAACTCCTTCGCACCGACCGTACCTTCGGAATCGGTCGTCTTCGTGAGAGTGGAAATCGAACGGTCGGCATTTCGTGGGCGGTCCCGCCATTCGATCCATTGGCGGATCGCCTGCAGGAACCGTCGGTCCTCGGTGGCGCGGAAGGCATCCACAAGCCCGAAGATCGCGTGGTTTCCGATCTGCGGCACCACCTCCGGTACCGTGCCGGAAGTGCCGGAACGGATGGGGAGAGCGCCATCGCCGGTTTGTACCTTCAATAGGTAATCGCCGAGACGTTGCAGGGCGTCCGTCGGAGATAGTTTGTTAGTCATTCGTCGTTGCTCATTGAGATTTATTGAAACGGATGGGCAACCCGTTTCGGGCTCCGTTCAGGGTGTAGCCTCCTTAGTCACCGGGGGCAACCGCGGACCTATGGCAGAGCGTTTCGATTGGCCGCCGTTCTTCCGTCGGATCAGGCAGGGGGGGCGGGTTCGATCGACGGTCGGGTGACACGATTTTCGCGCAAGCGAAACGGTCTTTTTCGGCATACCGAGATGCCAGGCGAAATCCGAAAGGGTCGGCCGCGTTACCATCAAACTCCCGCCATCGAACTGAGTTAAACCGGTTGAAATCGTTTCGCCGATTCGGGCGAATTATAGTGGGAAACGGAAGTCGTGTCAAGCGAGATTGCGCCGAAAAAGAGCGAATTGCCGTCCTTTCGGACGGCAAAAGCGGTTTCGTAACATGGTTCAAAGCGCTCCGTATCGGTTGAACACGTCGCGCAAACGGTGGCCCTGAAGCAACTCATTGCGTGACAGGTTCTCCCGGCCCGCCTTGTCGGCGGCGAGGCGCAGGACATCGGTTTCCACTTCGCGCGGAACGACCACAATGCCGTCGAAATCGGTAAAGACGAGTTCGCCGGGACGGACCAGGACATCGCCGCAGCGCACCGGGACATCATAGGCCATCACCCTGCCTCGTCCCATGCTATCGAGCGGTCGAATTCCCCGAAAGAAAATGGGAAACCCGAGTTCCTTGATGCGCAGGCAGTCGCGGATCTGGCTGTCGCAGATACATCCGACCGCCCCTCTCATTTTGGCGGCGGTGCTCATCAACTCGCCCCAGGGCGCATTGCTTTCGGCGAAATCGGTCGAGTGGACGACGATGTCGCCGGGTTGCAGTGAGTCGATCGCTTCGATTTCCATGCCGTACGGGTCATCGGTTTCGACATAATCCGCTTCCATCCATCGGATCGTCCTGGCCCGGCCCACCATTCGGCAGTTGTCCGGGTCCAGCGGACGGAGACGATGATGCATCGCCTGGTGACGTAAACCCGCGTCGTCGAGCAGGTCGCTGATCACCGCCGAGTAGAGGTTTTCCGACGCCCAGGAAAAAAGTTCGTTATCCGTGGCAAACATGACGGGAGATCCCTTCGATCGAATGCAATTTTCCGGAAAGAATACCCGACTTCGCGCGGAGACAAGCCATCGACAATATGTTTATTGGGGTTCGTCTCAGAATTGTCAGGTTAGCTATACAGGTTATTGTATGCTGGTAAAATTTACAGTATACTGTTTTAGTAAATTTGACGGTTGCCGTTCCACCTGTCGTGGACGGCTGAGGGATTTTTCGGGAGACGGAGGACGACGTCATCATGCGTATTGGAAAAACACAGACGAAAGCGGCCCTGGCATCGTTGCTGGTGATGCTCGGGATTTCGGTGATCGTAATGCTGGTCTCGCAGCTGCGCGGCGATACGTCGTCCCGGCAACTGCGGACCTTGCGCGCCGAGGTCACGCCGCAGGTGTTGAACGGATCGGAGACGCTGATCGGCGGGGGGGCATTCCCGCCTCTTGCGCCGCCGCCGGTACGAACGGCGGAACCGACGCCCCCGCCGACGTTTTCGGCACAGGTCGTTCGCGCCGACCCGGAGCGCTTCACCGTGGCGGGCCTGCGTGACCAGACTCTGATCCGCCTCCGGTTCTGGGGTATTGAGTTCCCGCGCGGAGACGTTGCCGAAGGGGAGAATGTCACCCAGTACCTGAACCGGGCGGTCGCCGGACGGCGGGTCTTCGTCCAGCCTGTCGATGCGCCGGCGGAGGGGGGAGTCCTCCCGGTCAAGGTGTATCTGGGGAAGAGTTTGATCAATGAGCAGCTGGTCCGCCTCGGGTACGCGAAGACAACGGTATCGAGCGACCTTCTGCGTGACGCCCAGGCACAGGCGAAGACGCTCCGCCGGGGCATCTGGGGAGCGGAAACGGAGCAAAAGGAGACGGAGGAACAGAGTAAGGAATCCTCCGAACCGGTGTTTTCCTGCGTCATCAAGGCGCCGGAAGCGACCCGTATCGGGAAAGCGACCAAGATCAAGGTGACGATTGTTTGCCGCAAGGGTGGCTTAAAGGATGGAATTGTGAACTATGAGGTTCACGACGACCGATCGGCCAAGATCGCTCAGGAATTCAAGGTGGGTCAGAGTTTGAAACCGGGAGAGCGGCGGGAGTACGAATTTACGTGGAAGCCCGACCGGAAAGGCGGATTCCGGATACAGGCCGGCGTTTTTTCAAAGGACTGGGCCGCCAACCATTACTGGAACCATGAGGGGTTGAAAATCTGGGTCAAATAAGGGCTGTGGTCAGGGGAACGTGCTTTTCGGTGTCCCGATGTGATATGTTTGCCATGGGAATATCACCGGGGAGCGGGCATCGTGATTCAGCAAGCCATTAAAAAACTGACGGACGGCGATTCGCTGACCGAAGAGGAAGCCGGCGCAGCCATGGCGTCAATCATGGAGGGAACGGCGACTCCTTCCCAGATTGCGGCCTTTCTGGTGGCGTTGCGAATGAAAGGTGAAACGGTCGCCGAAATCACCGGCCTTGCGCGGGCGATGCGTGAGAAGGCGGTACGTGTGGAGGTGACCCGTCGACCGCTGGTGGACACCTGCGGGACGGGCGGGGCGGTGATGAAAACCTTCAACATCTCGACGACGGCAGCCTTCGTTGCGGCCGCGGCGGGTGTGGTGGTGGCAAAGCATGGTAATCGGGCGGCGACATCGATCTGCGGCTCGGCGGACGTTCTCGAAGCCCTCGGCGTCCATCTCACGGTCGGGCCGGAGGTGGTCGCCCGATGTATCGACACGGTCGGGATCGGTTTTCTTTTTGCGCGGAGCTACCATCCGGCGATGCGCCATGCGGCACCGGTTCGCAGTGAACTCGGAATACGCACGGTATTCAACACCCTTGGCCCTCTGACGAACCCGGCCGGGGCGACCCGTCAGGTGATCGGTGTCTATGACAGTTCGCTCTGTCGACCGCTCGCGGAGGCGTTGATGCGACTGGGCGCGGAGCATGTTCTGGTCGTCCATGGGATGCGGGGGCTGGACGAAATCTCGACGTGGGAGGAGACGATCATCGCCGAGGGGCGCGATGGCCGGGTCACGACGTATCTTGTCGGGCCTGAGGATCTGGGACTGACTCCGGCGAAACCGGAGGAGGTGACCGGCGGTTGCGATGCCCGGGACGGGGCGCGCATCCTGCTGGACATCCTCGAAGGGAAGGATCGCGGTCCTCGTCGGGACATCGTTCTCGCCAACGCGGCGGCGGCGCTCGTCGTCGGCGGTGTCTCGGCGACGTTACGGGAGGGGGTCACGGTCGCGGCGGATTGTCTCGACAGCGGTGCCGCCCGACGAAAGGTGGACGAACTGGTCGCCTTCGCACGGGAGGTTCAATCGTGACCGGAACCGTCCTCGACCGAATCCTCGAAACGAAGGTTCAGGAGATCGCCGAACTCCGCGGACGTTACCGGCGGATCAGCGATCTGATCGATGCCTGCGTCGGTCTGCCACCGACCCGCGGTTTTCGGCGGGCGCTGGAGGCGCGGGCCAGTGTCGGAAAGACCGGTCTGATTGCCGAGGTAAAGAAGGCGTCTCCCAGCAAGGGCGTGATCCGGGCGGACTTCGATCCGGCGGAGATTGCGCGCGCTTACGAGGCCGGAGGGGCCACCTGCCTTTCGGTGCTGACCGACCATGATTTTTTCCAGGGACGTTCGGAGTATCTGGCGTCCGTTCGGGAAGCGGTGGCGTTGCCCCTACTGCGGAAGGATTTCCTGATCGATACCGCCCAGGTCTACGAATCGCGTCTTCTGGGGGCCGATGCGATTCTGCTGATTGTCGCCGCGATTCCGTCGCCCGCGCGACTGGCGGAGATGCGTCAGGTATCGGAATCGCTGGGGATGGATGTTCTGACGGAGGTTCACGACCGCAAGGAGCTGGATTTGGCCCTGGAGTCGGGTGCGACGATGATCGGGGTGAACAATCGCGATTTACGCACCTTCGAGGTGCGTCCGGAAACCTTCGAGACGCTCGCCGCGCACTTCCCGCAGGGCACGCTCGCCGTTGCGGAATCCGGCATCTTCACTTCGTCCGACGTTCTCCGGATGCGGTCGGCGGGGGCGTCCGCCGTGCTGGTCGGGGAGGCGCTGATGCGGTCGGCGGATATGGTGTCGGCTACCCGCGCACTTCTCGCCGACTGATCGAACCGACGGCACGAACCTTGCCAGCGGAACGGTATCGTCCTTTTCCGATGGAAACCACGCAGCCGTGTTGATTGTCGAAAACCTGACCAAACGTTACCGTACCTTTACCGCGTTATCGGAGTTATCCTTTTCCGTAGGCGGTGGTGAGATCGTCGGCTTGCTCGGCCCGAACGGGGCCGGGAAAACGACCACGTTACGGTGTATCGCCGGCATCATCCGTCCGACCTCCGGTCGAGTGCTGGTCGGACCGCACGACCTGTCGCGGGACGAACGGGAGGCGAAGCGTCTTCTGGCCTTTGTCCCGGAACAGCCCAACCCCTACGAAACGCTGACCGTACGGGAGCACCTACGGTTCATCGCTCTGGCCTACGATACCAATGAGGAGTTTGATCGGCGGGCGGACGAACTGTTGACCCGTTTCGATTTGCAGGAGAAGCGCGACGAACTGGTGGGTACCCTTTCCAAAGGCATGCGGCAAAAGCTGACGATCGCCTGTGCGTTTCTGCATCGCGCCAGGGTCTTTCTTTTTGATGAACCCCTGATCGGTCTGGACCCGCGCGGGGCGCGGGAATTGCGGGGCAGCATCGTTGAGGCGGCGCGAAAGGACGGAGCGGCGGTACTGGTATCGACCCATATGCTGGATACGGCGCAGAACCTCTGTGATCGAATCCTGATTCTGCGTCAGGGGCATTTGATCGCGGAGGGAACGGTACAGGATCTTCGGAATCGGGCGGGTTATGGTGGAACCGGAGGGGACGACGCGACGCTGGAGGAGGTTTTCCTCTCGTTGACGGACGAGTCCGGGAAAGCGAATCCGCAATGAATGCCCTGGTCTTTCTATGGCACTGCCGAATCGGCAACGCGGTGCGGCGCGGACTGCGGAACCCGCGGGTCGCCGTCCCCGGTCTCCTGCTGACGGCGGGCGTTTGCGTACAATTCGTCTTATTTTTTTTGGCCGAGCGGGGCGCGGCGGGTACCGCGCCGGTTTTCTCCTCGAACGATCTGCTGATGGGGCGTCCGGCGGCATTCCTGCTGACGATGCGCTGCCTGCTCCTGCTGTCGGTATTTACGGGTTTGATCGCCTCTCTGGGCGAAGGCGCGGCGTTTTTCGATCGAAGCGACATTGATTTTCTGTTCACGGCGCCGCTTCCCCGACGTTTCGTTCTGCTCTGGAAGATGACGGGGCGTTATGCGAGTCTGACGGTTCCGGCCATCTACCTGCCGATCACTTTCGCCGGAGGGTATTTCGCGGACGTGGCGGTCCACTGGGTTCTGTTTCTGCCCGGAATGATCGGGGCATGGCTCTTCCTGGTGATGATCGCCAATTTCACCCAGTTGCTCTTGCTTCGTTCGACGGTGACGCCGGACGATACCGTCGATCGTGATCGCCGTCGGCGTCGATGGCGGTATGGTCTGACGGCCTGTTTCACCGGGATGATGGTATGGGTGATGGTTCGGGGAGGATCGGCATCGGATCTGGTACGACGGTCCCGGGATCTGTCTCAAAGCCTCGACGGTGCGGTGCCGTGGACCCGCCTCACTCCGGATGCCTGGGCCGCGGACCTGTTTCAAATACCGTTTGAGGGTCCGGAAGGCGGGGACGGATGGCGTTTCGTCGGACTTCTCATTTTTTGCGGGGTTTCCTTTATTGCGTTATTCGGTCGGGAGAGGGATTTTTACGAATCCTCCATGGAGATTGCGGTACGGAAGGCTCAGGTCAAGGAGGCCGTTCGAAACGGGGATGTCGGTTCGGTGCTTTCGACGATGGCGAAGGAGGGCCAGCTGGCCAGAGGGCGAAGTTTTCCTCATTTTGGCGGTGGCGCTCGGGCCATTCTCTGGAAGGATCTGGTCGCGGCGACTCGAATCCCGTTGAGAAACTGGCTGCAACTGTTGATTCCGGCGGCCTTTCCGGCGTTGCTCGGGGGAATGTTCGGCCGCGAAAACGGTCTGAACGTTCTTGGCTGGACATTGCTTTACGGGATTCAGATGCCGGGAATTTTTCTGATGACGCTTCGCGATGTCGTTCGGCGTGCCGACCTTTCCAAATCGTTGCCGATTTCGCCGATCCGACTGCTCGGGGCCGAATTGCTGTTGCCGTTGTTGCAATTGACGGTGCTGGGTTGGATCTCTCTGGGGGCGGTCTGGGTGGCGGGGGTCTGGCGCGGTCCTTTGCTGCAGGCAGCCGCGCTGATCCTGCCGTCCTTGGCCGCGTTACTGTTCCTGGTGCAGGCGATCTTCGTGCTCGTCTATCCGAATCCGACCGATCCGGCTCAGAATGCGGTCAGCGGGGTTGTGAGTCTGGGGATTTCGTTGGCCGCCCTGATTCCCGCCCTGTCCGTCGGAATCGTCCTCTTTCTTCTGGGCGTTCCGGTACTGGTTCTGGCGGTGGCGATTACGGCGGTCAACTTGATCGGGGCGACGGCGGCGTTGCTGGTCGCGGCGCGATGCTGGCACGCGTTCGAACCATCGGACTGACGGATTGACTTGTCGGGTTCGGCATGCTACACTACCGGCATCCTCGTTCTCCGGGTGGAGATTTTGCCTCCCATGCCTCTACTTGATCCTCGCCATTACCGTGTTGACGATCTTTTGCGTCGTCCGTTTCAAATGGGGGGTCCGCTTCTGGCCTCCTGCCCGCCGTTCCGGGCGGAAGCGATCGATGATTGGGGATTTCCCGGCGGTCTCTTTGCGGTCGGGGACGTCTACGCTACGGAACTCGGCCCGCTTCGGTTACGGCTTTTCGGGGATGGCGAGACGGTTCTGCCATCGGACGGGATCGATCGCCCGTCGCATCTGACGCTGAATGCGGCCGATCCGGTGAGTGGTTTGCAGGTGACGGAAGACAAATTCATCGCGGAGGACGGGACCGCGGTAAGCGTATTGTCGTTGCGCAACGCACGTGATCTGCCGATTTCCGTGCGAGTTGACGCCCGGTTCGGCCTGTCCAACGGGGAGCGGATCGAAACGGGCAGCGAGACGTGGGTGACGTATCGCGAGGGGCCTCCCGGCGACGACCTGCGGTTTCGTCTGAATCCGTTTACGGTGCGGACCTTGATTTTCGCGATCGCCCTTGGAAGGACGGAGGATGAGGCCCGGCAGAGGGTGATGCAACGGCGGTACGGCAGCGATCCGATACGGCGGCAGCAGGAGGAGACACAGCGGTGGTTCGATGCGTTCGTACCGAATTTCGACTGTTCCGATCCGTGGTTTCAGCGATTATGGTACCACCGCTGGCAACTGGTACGGCGTAACGGGATCGACCTCGACCGTTCCGGATGCGAGGAACTGGCGCGGCGGATCGATGCATTGGAACCGGGAGCCGAGAGCGACGCCACCATCTCGGCGCTCTGGGAGGAGTACTGCCGCAGTCAGTTTGTGGAAGGGCATTTCGATCGGCCATTTATCCCGGTCGGTGAGCCGGTCGACGGGTTGGGTTCATTGCCGGGTGCGGACGGAAGGCCGGTTTGCCTCTGGGCGGAGCGACTGTTAGCGAACCACCTCGGAATCCGGAGAGAGGCGGGAAAACTTGCGGTTCAGCCGATCTTTTCGACTCCTCCCTGGAGATATTTCTGTGTGGATCGTTGGGCCGCATCGGGAACCGAAGTGACCATGGTCTGGGATGATCCAACCGAACCTGAGGATGCCTTTCACGACGGTGACAAAGGGTTTTCCGTTTTCCGGGACGAGATTCGGCTTTTGAAGCAGGAATCGCCCTCTGCCGTTTCTCTGTCGGTCGACGCCTTTCAAGGGGACGAAGGGGAGTGAGGGGACGGAATCCGGTCCTGACGGCTCATGTCGGCGGCGATCGGTTTGGAAATTTGCTTCGGTGAACGATTGAACGGCTTGACGTAGGGGTAAACTGGCATTACATTAGGACAAAGAGTTCGAAAGGCAAGCTCCGCAATTTGCGCTTTCGTGACTCACGAAGTCGTTTTTGGCAGGAGTGAACTTTCGTTCATGGCGACCACAATGAAGGATGTGGCGAAACAGGCGGGTGTCGATGTGTCGACTGTTTCGCTGGCGATGAATAACGATCCCCGGATCCGCCCGGAAACGCGTCAGCGAATACTCGACATTGCACAGGAGTTGGGATATCAAAAGAATTTCCTGGCGCGAGGTTTGCGTTCGGGACGGTCGTTTACGATCGGCGCGGTGGTCGGGTATGCGACCACTTTCTGGGGCGAGGTTCTTGCCGGAGCGCAATCGGTACTGGCGGCTCATGATTACCACCTTCTTCTCGATTATGCGCCGGATGTCGAGCGTCGCGAGGAAGTGCAAATCGCTTCGCTAAATGCCAAGAGGGTGGACGGATTCCTGATTGCCCCGTCGGACAGCGATTCGATCGAGGAACGCGAACGGATTCTGCCTCTCTATCAGGATCTTCGGGAACGGCAGATTCCGTTTGTCTTTGTTGACCGCTTTGTTCCGGGAATCGAGGCGGATATTATCTCCGCCGATAACGTTTCTGCCGCCTTTGAGGCGACCAATCACCTGATTCAGCTGGGACATCGGCATATAGCTTATATTTATGCTCCCCATCGAATGAATACGGCGCAACGCGAACGACTGGATGGCTACCATAGGGCACTGGGGGACGCGGGATTGACTCCGATACCGTTCGAGACGAAACCGTGCCCGGAACGTTCGCAGGAAGGTTTGGTGGCCGCGCAGGAATTGCTGAATACGGAACGCGGTCAGGCGGTGTCGGCGGTACTGGCGGCGACGGACAACACGGCGATGGGAGTACTCCGGGCGCTGCATGACGCCGGTCGTCCGGTTCCCGAATCGATCGCGGTGATTTCCTTCGGTGGCACCTTCACAGCGGATTTCCTTCAACCGCCCTTGACGACCATGACCCTGCCAATGCGTGAACTCGGCCGACAGGCGGCGAAACGTTTACTGGAGCGGATTGCGGGGGACGTCAATCCCTATGAACATCGTATTCTTCCGACCGAACTGGTGATTCGCGCCTCCTGCGGCACCCGGAGGCCGGACCGTCTTCTTTAATCTGTCCTTTGGCCGGTACCTTCGCCAAAGGTGAACAAATTAACCCTCCTTTCTTCTACCGTTTCATCCGATCATTTTCCTATCCGAAGGTGTATCGGCGTTCCGGCGGAAGGAACCGTGTACGAACTATCCGTTTTCACTTCCGTCGTGGCGACCGAACGACCGATCGGAGCCGGGAGTAACCCGGCGTCGGATGTCTGGGTTCGGAAAGGAAGGGACAACGGCGATGAAATCGTCCTCGAAGATGGGTGTGTTGATCGGTATGTTTTCCCTGGTGTCGGCGGCGGCGCTTTGCGTCGGGAATCCTGGCAGTTCCACGTCAGGAATGGCCATTGCGAGCAGTTTGACGATGGATCCCGGCCATTTCGTTCGGGATTATGCCGGGGAGAAAGGGATGGGCTGGACCTTTCCGGAGGAAAACTGGGACGCGAAGCGCGAGCGGTTTCGGGCACTCGTTCGCGAACTGGAAAACGAGGCGCCCTGGCTTCGTGAACCGGATTCGGAAAAGGGTTTTGAGCGGTGCCCGTGAGAAATATCGGCGACTAAGTCGTGTATCCGCACGGACGAAACGACGGTACAACCCGGGTACAATAGGATAGCCTGCCGCATTGTCCGCCGCAGGCTATTTCGCATTCAGAGGATACGAAGATTTCAGCCCGTTACGTTTCAGACCGCTCCTCCCTTGAGTCCGTCTGCCTGGAGTTTCGGAATGCACTGGCGAATGACAGCCGTCTCGCCCTCGATACCGAGTTTATTCGAGAACGTACGTATCATCCGGTCCTGGAGATTATTCAGGTTTCAGCGGACGGCGGACGTCTTATCGCCTTGATCGACGTTCCGGCGGTGGACCGGTTCGATCTGGGGCCACTTGGGGACATCCTTCGCGATCCGTCCGTCGTCAAGATCGTTCACGCGGGCGGACAGGATATGGAAATCCTCGCACACCGGCTCGGCCAGCCTCCGCAAAATGTCTATGACACACAGATTGCCGCCGCCTTCGCCGGGTACAGTCTTCAGACCGGGTATGGTCCTCTGGTGCAATCGGTACTCGGGGTGAAACTCTCGAAGGACGAGGGCTTTGCCGACTGGTCTCGTCGCCCGTTGACGCCTGCGATGCGGGATTATGCCGAGAACGATGTTCGCTATCTTCATGCCTTGCAGACGAAACTCGCCTCGCTTCTGGACAGACGGGGACGTACGGAATGGGCTGCCGAACTGATGCAGCGAATGGTAACGCAAGCCGCCGAAACGCCGGCGCAGGAAACGTTATACGAACGCGTCGGCGGAAAGAACGTTCTGGACGGGCGGGGTCTGGCGGTTCTCCGGGAGTTGGCGATCTGGCGCGACCTGGAAGCCCGTCGGCGGGACAAGCCGCGCCGAAGCGTGGTCAAGGACGATTTTCTGATTGAGGTCGCCCGCCGGGTCCCGCAAACGGCCTCCGAGGTTCTGGCTCTGCGATCCGCGCCGCAGAATCTGGGGGAAAAGGCGGCGGAAGCGCTGGTCGGCTGCGTCCTGCGCGGGCTTGCGTTACCGCCTGAATTGCGCCCCCAACCGGACGCACCGCTTGGTTTGGACGAGGCTGGCGCGGTCCTTGTCGAACTGCTGTCTGCGGTCGTCCGCGTCAAAGCGGTGCAGGAGAATCTTCCTCCTTCTCTGCTGGCGTCCGGTGATGATCTCCGGTTTCTGGCGGCGAACCGAAAATGCGAGGGGAAATGGCCGACGGAATTGTTTTCCGGATGGCGAGGCGCCATTCTGGGCAATGACCTTCGGGCGGCGATGGAAGGCCGCCTCGCGATCCGCTGGGATAATAAAAAGGGAAATGTCGCATTGTTCGCGATACCGCAGGAATGATCGGGGAAAATCGCTTTGACAGGGTTCGCGGGGAACGCCTATAATTTCGATATGCCATCGGCGAACGCTCATTATCACTCGCGAACCCCGTTGTCGCCCGATGCGCTGGAGGTAACGGTACTCGGGGCGGGGACGTCGACGGGAGTGCCGGTAATCGGGTGCGACTGTTCCGTTTGCCGATCGTCCGACCCGTTCAATAAACGATTGCGTCCTTCCATTCTGGTACGGTCCCTGCGCCGGGACGGAACGTCAACGAATATTCTGGTCGATACCTCGCCGGATTTACGGACTCAGGCCCTTCGAGCGAGTATCGACCGTGTGGACGCCGTTCTCATCACCCACGCCCACGCCGACCATATCTTTGGAATGGATGACCTACGACAGTTTAATTTTGTCAACCGGTCACGGATTCCGGTTTATGGAACACCTGACGTTCTGAACCATCTTCGAACGGTTTTCGCTTATTGTTTTACACAGACACAGGAAGGGGGCGGAAAGCCTCAACTGGACCTGATCGAGATAACACCGGGGGAGTCGTTCGAGATCGGCGGGGTTTCGATACGGCCTCTGTCGGTCTGGCACGGCACGGTACCTGTGACGGCCTACAAATTCGGCGCACGCTTTGCCTATGTGACGGATGTCTCGGCGATTCCGGAGGAGACGATGGGGAACCTTTCGGACCTGGATACGTTGATTCTGGACGCGGTCCGACCCGATCCGCATCCCACCCATTTCGGTCTGCAGCAGGCGATGGACATCGTGACCGCCGTTCGTGCGGAGCGTGCCTATTTCAACCACCTTTCGCACCATTTTGACTATGAGACGACGATGAGGAACCTGCCCGCCGGCATGGAACTCGCCTACGACGGCCTGACGTTCCTGATCCCTGGGGAGTAAGGCATGGTATTCACAAATCGTTTCCTGATCCTCTTTGCGATTTCGGCGGCGTTCATGGTCGTCAGTGCGTGGATTCCCCTGTTTGCGGTCGTCGGCCTGATCTGGAACCTGATATTACTGTCAGCGTTGATTCCGGATTACCTGAACTGCCCGAGTCCGGATTCGGCGTTTTCCGCCGAGCGAATCACCGAGGATGCTCTGTCCGTCGCGACGGACAACGCAGTGACTTTGCGTCTACGGAATCAAACGGATCGCCAGCAAACCTTGATCGTTCGGGATGAACCGCCGCCGGTCTTCGCGTTGAATGAGGAGACGCCTCGCCAGTGGACGGTACGGCTTTCCCCGTTTCAGCGGATCGACCTTCGCTACGTCCTTCGTCCGCGGTCACGGGGAGACTTTTCGTTCGGGGATGTTCATATCCGTCTTCTGTCGCCCTGGAAGTTGATCTACCGGCAGGGAAGATTACCCGCGACGCAGCGGGTATCGGTATATCCTAACCTGCATGCGGTGGGGGAATACGAACTGCTGTTGCGGAAGTCCCATTTGACACGCCAGGGAGTCCGCCGGGTTCGGATCACGGGCGGCGGTCGTGAATTTTCGGCATTGCGCGAGTATACGCCGGACGATGAGTTTCGTACGATTGATTGGAAGGCGACGGCTCGGCGTGGGAAGGTAATCTCGCGAACTTTCGAGGCGGAACGATCGCAGGATATCCTGCTTCTGATCGATCTGGGACGCCTGATGCGTCAGGAGATCGCACAAACGCAGAAGTTGGACCATGTGGTAAATGCCGCGTTGATGCTGTCCCATGTTGTGGCGAGCGCGGAGGACAGAATCGGTCTTCTCACCTTTGCCGACGAACCCAAAGCCTGGGTGCCTCCGAGGCGTGGGAGAGCGGCGGCACAGGAAATCATCCAGGCTCTGTACGCGGCCCAGGCGATGCCGGTCGAATCGGATTACCGTCAGGCGTTTCGCTTTCTGTCCGCGCGGTGGCGTAAACGCAGTCTGGCGGTTCTGTTTACGGACCTGGCGGACCCGGAATCCTCGGCGATGTTGCTGACGGAGATTACGCAACTGGCTTCGATGCACCCGGTGGTCTGTGTGACGGTCGCTGACCCGCTTATGTCGCAGCGGGCGAAACAGCGACCGGGTGCGGTTTCTCAGGTTTATGAGAAGGCGGTCGCGTCAGAGGTCCTTGCCGACCGGGAACGTGCCCTCCAACTCCTCCGAAAGCGTGGAGTTCTGGTGGTGGATGCGGAGCCGGAGAGCCTCTCGGGCGATCTTGTCGCCCGGTATCTGGAGGTTAAGGCTCGGTCATTGATATAAACGGAGGATCGATGGCGGAATTAACGGAACGGCGCGAAGTCGTCATGCGCTTTCTGGCGGAGCCGACCGATATCAATTTCGGCGGTAAAGTCCATGGCGGCGCGGTCATGAAGTGGATCGACCAGGCGGGGTATGCCTGTGCCTCCCTCTGGAGCGGGCGTTACTGTGTGACGGTCTACGTCGGCGGGATTCGTTTTTTTCAGCCGATCCACATCGGTCATATCGTCGAGGTCCGGGCGCAGTTGATCTATACCGGTCGGACCAGTATGCATATTGCGGTCAACGTTTCGAGCGCCGATCCGAGGAGCGGCGAATACCGGCAGACCACCCACTGTGTCATTGTATTTGTGGCGGTGGATGAAACGGGGAACCCGGTGCCTGTTCACGGATGGGAACCGAATACCGAAGAGGATCGGAGTCTGCAGGCCTATGCCGTGCGCCTGATGGAACTGCGCAAGGGTATTGAGGAAAAAATCGAACCGATGGTACCGGGCAAAGTTAAATAGCCGTTTTCCCCCGGACGTACCGTCACGTGCCGGTGCGCGATCGTCCGTTACGGCGAAGGAAACGGCGGACGGACGTGTTACAATAGGAGGTGATCCTCTTCGGAGGGGGACGACCATGATCGATAGTATTTTCGCCAGGATTGCCCGGAAGGATATCGATGTCGAAGCGGTGTATGAGGATGAATTCGTCATCGCCTTTCGCGACATTGCGCCTCAGGCGCCGGTTCACGTTCTGGTAATTCCGAAGAAACCGGTAAGAAACATTCTGGACCTTTCCGAAGAGGATCGTGAACTGGCGGGAGCGATTCTTCTCGGTTGTGCGGAGGTGGCCCGACAATTGAACTTGCAGGAGTCGGGATGCCGCGTCATTTTGAATGCGGGTGAGGACGCAGGACAATCCGTTCCTTATTTGCATGCACACGTTCTGGGTGGACGATCGATGGGGTGGCCTCCGGGTTGAAAGGAGAAAACGATGGCAACGGATAACGAAAAGCAGGTGACGCGCCGTGAGTTTTTGCGGAAAGCGAGCAAAGATGCCGTGGAAACCGGCGCGAGAATCGTACCGGGCGGCCGCCTGGCACAGCGTTTTGTGGAAGCGGACAAGCCCCAAAGCGGCGATTTTGTTGAGAATCCGTCCCGCCGATGGTGGGAACGGTTTGTCATGAAGGAACGGTCGGAATAACCGGCGGAGGACAAGGCGGAAACGATGGCAACCCCGACGTTACGGGACATTCTGGATGTGGCGATCGAAGCGGCATTTGTGGCCGGGAAACGGACACTGGCTTACTTTAATACGGGCGTCACCGTGGATCGAAAGTCCGATTCGACCCCGGTGACGATTGCGGATCGTGAGGCGGAACGCCTGATTCGGGAAAAGATCGCGCAATATTTTCCCACACATGCCATCGTCGGTGAGGAAGAGGGGGAGACGGTGGGTGATGCGGACTACCGGTGGATCATCGATCCGATCGACGGTACCAAGGCGTTCGTTGCCGGTGTTCCTCTTTACGGAGTCCTGATCGGGTGTGAGGTGAAGGGCTTGCCGTCCGCAGGGGTGATCTACTTGCCTGCGCTCGACGATATGGTTGCGGCGGCGGACGGTCTGGGCTGTACCTGGAACGGTCGCCCTTGCCGCGTATCGTCCGTGGACCGCCTCGCCGATGCCCTGGTTGTTACTTCCTCGATCGTTCGTTGCCAGGAACGCTCCGACGCCTTTGCGAAGTTAACGAAGGTTACCCGCCAACAGCGCACCTGGGGCGATGCCTTCGGGTATGCGCTAGTGGCGACAGGACGCGCCGAAATCATGCTGGACCCGGCGTTGTCCGCCTGGGACGTCGGTCCGATGATCCCTATTTTGCGGGAGGCGGGTGGTCAATTTACGGATTGGCATGGAATACCGACCATATGGAATCCGGACGGCATCGGCACGAACGGCGTTTTACATTCTGAAGTGCTGGCAATTCTGCAGAGCGAAACCCGTTATTGATCGGTTTTGATAACCAGCAGTTCGCGGTCGAGGGTCGTCAGAGTTTCGGCTCCGTCTCCTGTCAGAGTAACCATATCCTCGATCCTGACGCCGAAACGGCCCTTGATATAAATCCCCGGTTCGATTGTAAAAGTGGCTCCTACGGACAGGGGCATGGTTTCGTTTACCGCAATAAACGGCGGTTCATGGATTTCCAGGCCAAGGCCATGCCCGGTGCGATGCAGGAACTGCGGACCATAGCCGCCGCTGTCGATGACGGTTCTCGCCGCCGTGTCGATTTCGTGTCCGGTCGCTCCGACGGTTGCGCGCGCCCGACCGGCAGCGTTCGCTCGTTGAACCAGGGAGTAGACCTCACGCATTTCCGATGTCGGTTCCCCGACGGCGACGGTGCGAGTAATGTCGGACGCATACCCTTGAAAAAGCGCTCCGCCGTCCAGAACGATCAGGTCCCCGTTGGCGATCCGGCGATCGCTGTTTTCATGATGCGGAAAGGAGCCATTGGGGCCGGAACCTACCGTCAATGGGAATGAGGGGCCTTCGCTGCCCTGATCCAGAAGAGATTGCAACCAGAAAGCGGCGATTTCTCGTTCGGTTTGACCCGGCCGGATAAAGCGGATCGTTTCGGATAGCGAGTATTCGATCATTTTTACCGCCGTACGCATCGCCGCAATCTCATCGGAGTCTTTTCTGGCGCGGAGAGGGGTCAGGATGCGATCGGCATCTTCAAACCGATTTGAACCGATGGCTTTTTCGAAGGTCCAGGCTTCGAACATCCGAAACGCGTACGGTTCGACGGCGATGGGAGCACGTTCCAGAGAATAATCTTCCACCAGGGAACGTAATGCTCTGTCCGGGGTTTCGTCGTGCGCGTACGGGTAGTATCGTAAAGGAATTCGCTGCTCGTTCTCTGCGCGGGCCCGTTCCATTTCCGGCAGGAGAGTGGCGATTTCGCCTTCTACGGGAACGACAGCAAATGTCAGCCGTTTCGAGGCATAAAACGACAGCCCGGTGAGGTACCGCAGGTTGGCGCCAGGCATAATCGCAACCGCCGCCCATCCCCGGTTCCGCAGTTCTTCCTGAACCTTTTCAATGCGTGCCGGAAACATTCGTATCCTCCTCGATCGATACCCCAGCCCGTGTGTCGCGTTCTTCCTTTATTGGAGAGGTAAGAATAACCGGTCCCTCTCTGGTTACTGCGATTGTATGTTCCCAGTGGGCCGCCAGAGAACCATCCTTGCTAACAATGGTCCATGGATCGAACGAGGCATGCTCGACGTCGCCTTTACCAAGTGTAACCATCGGTTCGATGGCGAAAGTCATTCCGACCTGTAATGGAATACCACGCCGGGGACGGCCAAAGTTCGGTACGTCCAACCCCGGTTCATGCGGGGCTTCGCCAATTCCGTGACCGACCATGTCACGTACGACACTCATTCCGTTTCGTTCGACATGCCGTTGGATGGCATAGCCGATGTCGCCGATAGTCCGACCGATTCTCGCCTGTTCGATCCCCTTATACATCGCCTCGCGCGTGATTTGCGAAAGGCGGCGTGCCTTCTCCGAGGTGACGCCGACCGGGACAGTGATGGTGGAATCGGCACACCACCCATCCACCGAACCCGTCATATCGAGGCTGATCAGGTCCCCTTCACGGATAATTCGCGACGCGCTCGGAACCCCGTGAATAACTTCATGATTAAGGGATATACACGTGTTATGCAGATAGGGTACGTTGCTAAAGGACGGTTTGTACCCTCGAAGGGCCGGTTTGGCATTAAATTGTTTTAATACCTCGCCAGCAATTTCATCGAGGAACAGGGTGGTCGTTTCTCCGGCGACAATCGCATCACGCATGGTGCGCAATGCAGTCGCAACAGCGATGCCTGCCTGACGCATCGCGTCGATCTCTCCGGGCGTTTTTAGGCGGTAGCGGGTTATGGTATTCATGGTAAGGACCGGTTCCGGCATACGGGAAAACGCCGGAAACGTCATTCCATCAACGACAACTTTTCGAATACAAAGTTCCCGTCAATGATGAGGGTTCAATAGACGCATCAGGGCGTCCTCCGGACGTTCACGGAGAGGGATGACGGCCTGAAGGGCGGCATTATGCGCTACCAACGCGGAGACGACCAGGGGAATATCGGTTTCCGCTTCCAGTGTGACGGTTAATTCGGAGCGTTGCAAATTCGGATTCGTAGGTCCGAACCGCTCGCAAATCGCAATATATGTCGGTTCCATCAAACGAAAGCGGATTAAAACCTGTTCGCCACGCTGGATGATTTCGTCCAGGGTCCCCTGCGTAACGAGGGTGCCGTTACGAAGGATGGCAAACCGATCACATACTTCCAGGACTTCGGAAAGGATGTGAGAGTTGTAAAGAGCAGTGATACCGCATTCCCTGAGTTCGAGAAGAAGGTCCCGAACCATTTGTCGTCCACCCGGGTCGAGGGCCGACGTCGGTTCGTCCAGCACAAGCAAGTCGGGTTCCGGAAGCAGTGCTTGGGCGATACCGAGACGCTGCTGCATTCCCAACGAAAAGGTTCGGATTTGCCGATGCGCGACCTTAGCAAGGCCGACCTGACCCAGGAGGCGTTGACTTCTCGCCTGACGGTCCTTTACGGAAATCCCGTAAAGACGTCCGTAGAAATCGAGAAACTCCGTGGCGGTGAGATATTCAGGTAGGCGGAGACGCTCGGGAAGGTAACCGATTTGCCGTCGCGCACTTCTGTCCCCGAGCGGACGTCCCAGCACTTTTCCGCTTCCCGAACTGGGGCGTACCAGTCCGAGAAGCATACCGATCGTCGTCGTTTTTCCTGCACCATTGGGGCCGATCAGCCCGAAGATGGAACCGAACGGAACATCCAGATCGAGATGATTTACGGCAGGAACCGCATTGCGGCCATAAACTTTCGAGAGGCCGACGGTTTCGACGGCGGGTTCCGACGGCTTCACGAGTGTGTGGTTCAATCTTCTTGAATTGTGAACCACGAACGACGGAATTGTGACACCCGAAGCCATTTGACATGCCCATCGCACCAGAGTGCATTGAGACCACCCGAATGATTGGTTTCCCAGTGTTTTTCTGCCGGGGTAAGTTGGGTTCCTGAACTTCCCTGTTGCCCGATCTGACATTCGCTCGCGTTATTGATATGTTCCCAGACGATCAGGGTTTCTGCCGGACGAGGAACGGCACTGTCTGGCTGACCCTGGGGACCCGTTTCCGGCCTCCCATCGCCAAAAAACGAATCCCATCCGGTGATTGTATATCGGCCTTGTGCCGGTTGCTCACCGGGACTAAGAGGCGGTCCCTGGTATCTGGATGGGCAACGACGGACATCGTCGTTTTTGATATAGGGGCGGAGAAGGTAATCGGTGTCAGGCGGAGCGGCTGCGGGTGGAAGCCACTCGGTCATGGGAGGAGAAATCGTTTCTCCGATCCGAACCGGCGAGGCGCAATGGTCAGGATAATTCGTATCCCAGATCAAGCAATTGTATTTCGGAACGTACCTTTCATCGTAATCGGCTTTATACATAAGGATCGCAAGGCCAATCTGCCGAAGATTACTTTGACAGGTTGCCTGACGGCCTTTTTCCCTTGCCTGAGCAAATACGGGAAAGAGGATTGCCGCCAGAAGGGCGATTATGGCAATGACGACGAGTAGTTCGATCAGAGTGAATGCCGCTCTGGCGGATCGTTCGGATACCATCGGAGACTTGCCTTTCCGGATTCGGATAACCTAACCGTCGCGAAAACGGACTGTTTTGTTACTTAGCCACCATAGCCGACCCATGGCGACGCGTCAACAATTATGTGTGATGCCTCGAAGGTATCGTCCTTACCTGACGAAAGAACCATCATTACAGGCGTACCGACGGTAAGTTCAGCCTCGGAAACCCGGTCCAGCCGGGCGATTGCAATCTGTGCGGGCACGATGATTTCCGTTTTTTGCCCGGACGGTGACAAAAGGACGACCGGTTCCAGTGACGAAAGACGACCGGAGAGGAAGACGCCTGCCGACTCCGGATCGGAGGAGGTCGGATAGCGTCCGTTTCCAACGAGCAAGGCCAGGGCTCCGAGCAACGGTCGTTCCGAACCCGGTCTTCGGACATAATGTCCCCAGAATGTGACCGGATCGCCCACTTTGAAGCCGTCCGGGTCGAGACGAACCTCCTTTTGAAGGATGCAATCCGCCTTTCGGACGACGGTAATGGTATCCTGAGTATACCGGGGGCGGACCTGAATTCGTCGTCCCTCCACCCGAACGATTTCACCGTACATCGAACCGGCAGCCGATTGATCCTGTTGCGGAGAGATGATGTCGGCCTGAAGGACCCCGTCCGGCGCGAATTTGCCCGTGGCCATCAGCCGCGTACCGATTAGCAGCCCCGCCTTTTCCATGGGAAAAACGTCCAAAAAGAAACGGGCGCGGTCAAGGTTTGCCCGGATTTCCTTGCCATCGTCATCAGTGAAAACAAACGGTTCGATGGACTTTAGTGTACCGCCGGCAATCGCCCAACCGCCGTTTTGTTTCTCAATACCCCGGAACGTTGCTTTCAGGTCGCCAATAGGAGTCCGTGCGGCGGCAACAAAGAACACGTTGATTCCACCCGATTCATTGACCATCCCACCGCATCGAACCCGCATCCCCGGTTTGAGAAAGTTGCGATCCGTTCGGCGATTTCCGACGATCTCGGTTTTGGGATTGACTAATATGCGCGCCAATTTTGGCCGTAACGACGGTCGAACATGAAGTATGTTGCCTCGTACCGATAGGACGGTTCCCTGGATCCGTTCCGGAGGATCTTCGGTATTGGCCGGAGATGCCAACAGAAACAGAGAGGCAAAACCGGCTAAAAGCCTCATCATTTATTCGTTCCCCTTCTCAGGTACGTTGATGCCAAAGCAGGCGATCCCCCGAATGCCGACAAAAACTCGTCCGTTGGCCACGGTCGGGCTGACGAATTTTCGCGTTCCGCCGATCCGATCCCGGATCGTATCCTGGTCGGAATGGTATATCATTTCGCCGGTCAGAGCATCGAAGGCCTGTATCGACCCCTGCGATTCGTCCTCGTCCGGCCCAAGTTCGGTCACCCAGACGATTCCGTCCCATTGCCCGTTTGACGAAACGACCGGGGCCCCCGGTCGTTCCATGTAACGATTGTGGCTCCATTGTTTTTGGAAGCGTGCGGGTCCACCGACACCTTCGGTCGTCAACCGCACGGCCATCAAACCTAAGTTATTGTCCGGGCCGGGCTGGTCACCGGACACGTACAGGAAACGACCGTTACTTCCGGAATCGAAATAGGCGGGTGTGGCGCGAATGCCCTCATGATATGGGGCATCCTCCTGGCTGAAAAGCCGTGTACGTTGCAGTTCGCCACCGATGCCCCCCAGATCATCCCTATTCAGCAGGTAAGCGCAACCATCCTTTCCGCCCGTAAACAGAAGATTGGGGGTGGAAGAGTTTTGAAGTGGGGGAAGGATCAGAGCGGTAGCGCCGCCAAGGTCCTCATCCTGTTCATCGAGGAAACGAAAATTACGCGGCGTGTAGATATCACGTTTCGTTCGTGAAAAGGCAAGTTTATCGGAAGAGTTGCGCAATCGAATCACGCTCTGTCCGAGATTGTTTCCGCCTTTATCGAAGTCATAATCGCCATTTCCCGTAACTGCGAAGAGGTCACCGTTCGGTGAAACCGAAATTCCGCCCCCGCTCCAGATTCCCGCACCATCGGAGACGGGCGACCCACAGAAGGCGCGTTGAGGAGCCGACGGTTGACGGGTATTGATTCCGATGATCCAACCTCTCCAGGGAGGCACATCGCCACGTCCGCCAAAAGGCGCATAAACCCAACCCTCCTCCAGGGTCAATGCTCCGCGTTGCATACATTGCCCTGCCTTGAATACCGCCTTTCCGTCACGCGCCTTAACCTCGACCGGAAATCCCGGTTTGACGGAACCGTTTCGAATGTCGATCGCCCAAAACTCGTATACTTGTTTCAATCCTCTGGCGTGAGGCAGACATGTGTAAAGCGTGTGGTTCGGCAGATCGATGACGGGAGTGGAAAGGATGCCATGAAACTCCCGGCTATTCCAGGCACCGTTGAATTGCCCACCGGTAACGGGAGGAACGACCGATTTTCTTTCCCAGAGGATCTTTCCTGTTTCGCTATCCAGCGCGTAGATGCTGTTTGTGTCGGTGGCGGCGATGACGACGTTATAACGTTTTTCGTTAATTTTCAAACCGGAAACGTAAAGAGGCTGACCGTTGACGAAGCCGTCGAGAGGCGTCTGCCAGAGCTTTCCAAACGAAGCAGGACGTACGTTACCGGGTTTCAGTAACGTTTCCATTCGGTTCCATCCCAGGCGCTGATTATCGTTATGAAAAGTAAGGACATGAACGGGTTTCGAGGGCGTTTGCGGATACGCGGACGCACCCGAAAGTACATTGAGTAAACCAAACCAAACAACCTGCCGTCGGGATAATCGCTTCATCGGAACTCCTCACTGAGGTACGGTTCTTAATGGAATTCGACTTTAATATTCCCTGTGGAAGACAAAATGGCAAGGGGTTAATCGGAAAACGGCGAACCCAAATCCGAACCGCCGGGCTACGCGGGATTCCATATGCTTGCGACCGAAGGGAAATCGTAGTATACTTTGTGTCGGCCTTTCACCATCCGTGTGGAATGCCGTTTGCTCGCCGGAAATTCGCCGGCTTTCCGCCCACGTAGCTCAGTGGCAGAGCACTTCTTTGGTAAAGAAGAGGTCATGGGTCCGATTCCCATCGTGGGCTGACTTGCGGCGCAACGAACCTGATACGGCGTTGCGCCTTTCTCACGTCGTGCCCGTTTCGGGCGGCGTTCCGCCAGCGGTGGAACGCTCAAACAGAAGGACCGCCAGCGGCAGCGAGCGCTGCCGCCGGTCAGGAGATTGATTATGGCAAAGGCCCGTTTTGAGCGCAGCAAGCCTCACGTCAACATCGGCACGATCGGTCACGTCGACCACGGCAAAACCTCGCTGACGGCTGCCATCACCTACGTTCTGTCCAAGCAGGGCAAGGCGCAGTTCAAGGCCTACGACGCCATCGACGCCGCTCCGGAAGAGAAGGAGCGCGGCATCACGATCAACACGGCGCACGTGGAGTACGAGACGGAGAAGCGCCACTACGCGCACGTTGACTGCCCCGGTCACGCC
>JANRLW010000009.1:0-97613 GCA_033762295.1 Capsulimonadales bacterium | reverse complement strand
TTGAACGATCGAACGATCTGGTACGATCTGGTACGTCCCTATCTGAAATCACCGGAGTTACGCTGCCCGGATGTGACCGTATCTCCTGAACGCATACGGAACTGGCGGTCGGGAATGACTTCCGGGTATGCTCGGAACTTTGGATTGGATCGGATTAGCGGAACGGATTTGGGAGGCGTCCCCGGCACCCTCACTCTGACCGGGCTACACGAATCCGCTCTGGTCCGTCCTTCGGAAGTCATCGAAATCATGGAAGCCAGGGTCCTTCATGTTTGTTTGTCGTCACCGGATGGCGGGAAAAATCCAGGCGCGGTTTGGGGTGCGCTCGATGATCCCGATCAACTGGAAAAGGGACAGGTCCACGGTGGGGAACGCCATGCGGGGGGAGGGAATTACGCGTTCGCGGACGGTCACGTTCGGTGGCTACTGCCGGACAAGGCCGATTTCTATTTCTCTGTCGAAACGGTCGACCGTCGTTGATCCGTTCAACTTTCCGAGGAACGATGGAGGCCCCGGTTTCGTTACGGGTTGGCCGTCGAAAAAGTTTCCGAACGGTGCGAGCGGACAAGAGCGGACAAGAGGGAAGACGGGAGAGAAGGAGTTTTCCGACGGTCGGCGAATGGAACTCTATATTTCGAGAGTGCAACGAGGAACAATATGCCTGACCGGGAAAGCATCCGCGCGTTTTTCGTGGAGAACGGTTACTACGTCGCAAAGGGCGTCTATTCGCCGGAGGAGGTCCGGGAACTGGACGAGGACTTCGATCATATCGTCCGGCAGTTGCAGGACTCCGGCGAGAATATCAATGCCCGCTGGTCCGGCCCCGAAATGGAAAAGATGGACGTCGGTTCCCTGACCGTCCTTCATACGCATAATGTCCAGCAATATTCCGCTCGCTGGCTGCGTGCCCTTCTCCAGCCGAACTTTCTGTCCGTCGCACAGGCGATCCTCGGTCCGGACGTGATCCTCCACCATACGAAACTCTTCATGAAGCCGCCGGAGATCGGTGCGCCGTTCCCCATGCATCAGGACTGGAACTACTTCCCGACCGAGAAGGACACGATGATGGCCGGGATTATCCATATCTCCGAGGCGACCGACGAGATGGGTTGCTTCCGCGTCTACCCCGGCTCCCACAAATTCGGGCGCGTCGGCGGGACCTCCGGGCAGAGCGAGTCGGAACTGCTGGAAAAGCATCCGCTGTCCGGTTCGACGCCGCTGGAGGCCGAACCGGGCGATGTCGTCTTCTTCCACTACTTTTTGATCCACGGCTCGATGCCCAACCGCTCTGCGAAGGAACGAAAGACCGTTCTGGTGCAACTCCATGCCGGGGATGACGCCGTAGAGGAGCCGAACGGCCACCCGAACGAACGCCTGGTTTTGAGCGGCTGGAACTACCGCGCCCGACGAAGCGCGGCCAATACGTAGGAAGACGACCGCGCCGTTCAGGCGGGAAACAGGGGGCGGAGGTAATAGGCGGTCGCCATTCCGGCGAGAAGGCAGATCACGCCCGACCAGAACTTCCATCCCTGTTTCACGGTCAGCGCTTCGGAAACGAGCAGCAGGAGCGGGGCGACCAGTAGCGCGGCGGCGCGTAAGGGCGCATCGGTCAGGTTAAGCCCCTGCCCGTTGACCTCGACCGCACCCATCGAACCCAGGCAGAGAATACCCGCCGCCATCGGCATAAAGCAGAACGCCCGTGCCACCGGATGCACCTTCGCGCCGGTCCCGGCGATCAATAGCATGGCCGACAGAAGCCCCGTGATCGCCAGCGCTTCCTGAATGTTATTGAATCGCCCGTGACCGCCCCACAACCTTGCGCCCCCGAAAGCGGCAGCGACCGGCGGGGCAAGACACAGGACCAGCAGGGCGATAAACCAGGCCGGGGAACCGGTGGAACGGGGCCGTTCCGATTTGGCGGGGACATCGGGCGTCGTGATCCGGTCGGACGGGATCGAGAGAGCCTCCGGAGGCGCGGCGGTGGGGGGAGACGGAGGCGGGGCGGGGACCGCCGCTTTCGGTTCCGCAGTGCGATCGTCGCCGGGAACATTTCGCTCGGAACGCGCTTTCTCGGCCTTCTCCTTCCGTTCCTGGCGGGCGATTCGAAAGCGATTGCCCCGTGCCTTGCCCGCAATCTCCTGAATCAGCGGGAGCGGATTGGGTACGGTCGACATCGAGCGGTCCCCTTCGTCCGGTCCCGACCGCTCGATGAACTCGAACAGCCGGGTATCGGGGTTCCGATCCTTCTGCGCGGCAAGTTCGGCGGCGAGTTCGGCGATATAGACCTCGCCGATCGCCCGCAGGAACGCTTCCGCCTGACCGGTGAGAAGGGATTGCTTGCCCTCTTCCCAGTATTTCGCATAGGCATCGCGCAGCTGATCCAGCGTAAAGACCGCGACCGCCCCCTGTGCGAAGGTCAGATAGGGCGATCCGTCCGGGGCTCGGGGCAGGGAGGGCGGGGCGCTCGCTCCGATTACCTGCGGCAGAGCCACCGCGCGCAACGATTGCGCGAACAGCTGCGCCGTCGGGTAGCGGGACGACTTGTTCTTTGCGAGCGCTTTCATGACGACGTCGTCGAGCGCGGGAGGGATACCGGAGACGACGCGCGACGGCCGTTCCGGTATCTCGGTCTCAATGGCGCGCTTCCAGGCGAACGGGTCCTTTTTCCGCGTGACATTGAACGGGCGGCGACCGGTGAGCATTTCGTAGAGCAGAACGCCGACCGCCCAGAGGTCCGACCGGTAGTCGGAGTCGGCCTCCTCGGCGAAATCCTCGGGCGCCATGTACGGATAGGTGCCGCCGCCGCCCGCGACCGAACCGGTCCCGAGGGCTTCCGCCAGTCCGAAGTCCGTCAGTTTGACCGCTCCGTCGTTCGCGATCAGTATGTTGGCGGGTTTGACATCGCGGTGGACGATGCGACGGGTATGGGCATGTTCCAGGGCGTCCAGCACCTGTCCGGCGATGCGGATGGCGTCGGCGGGCGGAAGGGAAAGGCTCCCCTGGGCGGAACGCGTTGCCAGGAAATCGGCCAGGGTCTGACCGCGCACCAGTTCCATGTCGATCAGGACGACCCCGTCGACCCGGTCGACCGAATGGACCTCGACAATGTTGGGATGGCCGCGCAGACGCTCGAGCAGACGCGCCTCCTCGATGACCCGTTCCATTTCCGGACCGGCGGCGCGAATCTCTTTGAGGGCGACGTTACGACGGAGGAGCGTGTCCCAGGCGAGGTAGACGATTCCCGAGGTGCCATGACCCAGGACATCGAGCCGTTCGTACTTCCCGATGGACCCGACCGGCATATCAACCCTGTCCTTTCGGCGACGCCGTGGCCGTCGGTGACGCCGTGGCCGTCGGCGACGCGGACGGTTTCGGCGGGCGGGCGCGGCAGACCTTCACCTGGTTGAAATCGACGACGAACAGGTTGCCGTTCTCGTCGACCGCGATGGCTTCCGGCTGCTTGAACCCGCGAATGACGTCCAGCAGTTTTCCCTTCGGACTCTTCTTCTCGACGACCTTCCGTTTGGTATAAGAAAGGTAGACATTTCCCTGGGGATCGCTGGTCATGAAGACGCGCGTCGAGGGGATCACCGGCTGCGGATCGGGGATCTCGAGCGCCTCCACCGAAATGACCGGGACGCCGGTCGGATCGAGTCGGGCCACTTTTCCGGTTCCGCCGGCGACGAAATACAGCCCGTTGCCGGGCGAATAGGAGAGCAGATCGCCGCGCGCGAGCAGTTCGTTGAACAGAACCGGAGGGTCGTAGGTGAGAGCGGCATAATCCGGCGGGGGCGGCGGACCGGGCGGCACGGGCGGCGCGGCCAGTTCGCTGATTCGTAAACGGAAGGGCGGATAGAAGGAGAAGAGCGCCATCAGGAGGGTCAGGGTGAGAAGCACACCGAGCAGAACCCAGAGAAACGTCGCCCCTCCGGACTTCCGGGAAGGACGGGGTGAGTCGATGTCGATAATGCCTATCACTTCCGACATGGGCGCTTCCCCTCGCACTTTCAGCAGTAGCACGGTGACGTTGTCCGCGCCGCCGGCGCGATTGGCGGCATCGACCAGGAACGATGCCGCCGCTTCGGGCGTCTGGCGGCGCACATTCGGACGATTGAGCGTGTTCGCGATCTCCGGGTCGTCCAGCATGGTGGTCAGTCCGTCGGAGCAGACCAGAATCACATCGCCGGGTTCGAGCGGTTCGCGTCGAAACTCCGGCTCGACGGTGGCTTCGATTCCGATGGCGCGGGTGACGATGTTGCGAAAGCGAGAGACCTTGGCTTCCGCTTCGGTCATATCGCCGGCCCGGACACGTTCGGCGACGAAGGAGTGGTCCTCGGTCAGACGGGTCAGGTGACCGCGTCGCCATCGGTAGGCGCGGGAATCACCGGCATGCCCGACGTAGAGGGTGTCGGCGATGACGAGACCGGCGACACAGGTCGTGCCCATCAATCGTTTCTTTTCGGTCGCGGCCTCCTGACGGACGATGGGACTGCCGAATTCCGCTCCCGGCGGCAGGGCGGGCGGGGTATCGTCGACCGGCTCCAGTGCATTGACGGCATCGTTCGCGCGACGGAACGCTTCGGCGAGCGCCTTGATCGGGTCCGCATTCCCGGCGCGAAACGATTCCTGAAGACTGGCGCGAACCGCGTCCACCGCTTCCTTCGCGGCGATATCACCGGCTCGCAGACCGCCCATGCCGTCGCAAACGACAAAGGCGGCATCCGTTCCCGACACCTCGAAGATGGCGGCCGCGTCTTCGTTATTGGTTCGCTGGCGGCCGACATCGGTGCGAAACCCGAGTGAGAAGTTCGAATTGCTGGAAGACTGGCTCATAACGGAGTCCGGACTCTCTCCGAGATTGGACTGGATGGGACGTAGGGAACGGAAGGTTCCCGTCAGTTCCTCCGGCTACCGGCTGCGTTCCACCCGGAGCAGCACCTCGCCGAACCTGACCTGATCCTCATTATAAAGCGCAACCGGAAAATTCGCCGGAATTCTCTCGCCGTTGACAAAGGTTCCCCCGGGAGTATTGAGGTCTTCGACATAGAGGGCGACGCCGCGCAGGGAGAGTCGGGCGTGCCGCGAGGAAACGCCGTTCCCGTGCAGAACGATATCCTCGGTCACTCCGCGTCCGACCGTCATCTCGGAGGCAAGGGTATGTACGGTGCCATCTCCGGCCACCAGACGATAGATGATCGCGTTTCCCGACGGTTCCGTCGTGGAAGCGGCCGGGGACGCCGGGTAAGCGGGTGGGGCGGTGGGAGGCGTGGGAGCCGAGGTCTTCTGGCGAAGAACCAGGACGCAGTCGCCGATCCGAAACGCTTCCCCGAACGGGAGCGGCGTCGGCTGGTTGACCGGGATGCGAACGTCCCGAAGGGTGGTTCCGTTGGTCGAACCCTCATCGTACAGAACGAAACGTCCCTGTTCGTAAGCGATGCGGGCGTGGCGCTTGGAAACCTGCGGATCGTTCTCGATAATGACATCGTTGCCGGCGCGTTTGCTACGGCCGATCCGTACGCCGGCCAGCGTCACGGGGGCGACGGTCCTGGAACCGCCGGCGCCGGTCACTTCCAGAAGAGCGACGGCGGGCGTGATGGCGGCGATCGTGCCGGGTTCCTCCTCGTCTTCCGGGTCACCCGTTTCGGCAAGGATCGGGGAAGGGGCGGGAGTCGGGGGAGCGGGGCGCGGGGAAAAAGGGGCTTCGGCGGGCTCCGGGCGGGGCGTCGGAGCGGCGTCCGGATCGAAACGGCACAGTACCCGGATGCGCTGTTCCAGAACCGCCGGAGGAACCTCCTCGACCGTGAACAGCAACGTGCCTTTTACCCGGTATCCGCGTGTCTCGATCTCCTGGGCGACGGCGTTGACCAGTTCCTCCGCACCCAGAAACGTTCGAAGGTACTGGCGTTCATCCTCGCTGCCGACCGCGACCTGAAGCGTGTAAACGTTCGGCACGTACGGGTAGCCGTCCAGCCCTTTCCGCCGACTCGCCTCCATTTCGGCGGTGATTCGCCGCAAAATGTCGTGCGGGCGGAGTTCCCGCTGGCCGATATGGCCGAACAGTCGCTCGTGCAGATCCGAGAAACGCCGATTCAGTTTTTCGAGTACGTCGATCGCCATGGTGTGCATGCCTTTTCCGCGAGGACCTGCGAGGACTGTGAGGACAGGGCGCGGCAGGTCTCATTACGATTTTCGCAACTGCTTTGACACCGGCGACGACCGCAGGTTACACGGAACCGTAATGCGCTTGCGGACCTGCGGTACGACGAACGAAAACGGACGGAGGTGGGGCCTCCGTCCGGGAGATGCCTGACCGGAGCGGTTACCTGCCCTGGAACAGTCCGATCAGGATCGCGATAATCGATTTCGGTTCCGGTTTCAGTTCCGGTGGAGTCGCTTGGACGCCTTGAGACATCACCAGCAGGGCCGTCACGGCCATCGTTACGCGCACGAGGTTCTTTCGGGTCATCATCCGTTCCTTTCGGTTTCCGCAAAGTCCGTCTCCGTCCGGCGGAGACATCCTCAGGATATCCGCAGAACCATGGGGCAGGCTGTGGAACAATGCACCGGCCACGTGTGGATTCCGCCATACTCCCGCAATCGGTCTATTCGCGGGTGTACGTTGCGCGAATGGTGTTAATGTCGCGGTCCGTCAGGTCCGAAATCGTCGAGAACGGCGTTTGATAGGGGTACATCACCGTTCCCAGCCGGCGCGAGTGCCCGACCAGTCCCAGGGCGTGACCGGTTTCATGCAGAGTAACGTACCGGAAATTCGAATCGCCCAGATCGTTGCGCAGTCGGACGACCGCGCGTCCCATGAACTGCCGGTCGATATCACGAATGTAGTACTCGGTATACGCGAACTCCTCGGTAAAGAAGGTGCTTCTGAACTGATCGCGGGTTTGTATGACGAAATCGATATCCGCCAGAACGTCATTGCCGACCTCGACAAAAGTGCGTTGATGGGGCGGGTCGTTACCGGCGAGAGCGGTCTGCCATTTGGTGATGGCTTCCCGGATCGCCTGTTTCTGCGCGTCGGTCGCGTTGACGGCGGTGATCCGGTTCAAACGGATATCCGTCGCCTTATCGGACTCCATGATGCGGTAGGTAATGTTCGGTTGAGTGTAATAATTGACCGTATCGAGGTCTCCGCCGTAGTTCGGCTGGAAACGCGATTCCGAGAACGAGGGGGGGAGCGGGAAATCGTTGTTGTTACCCCCACCGCAGCCGGAGACCGATAGGAGCAGGAGTAGCGAGACAAAAATCAGGCCGAAGCGAAACATGGGGTGGCTTCCTTTCCAATACAATATCTCACAGATATCGGAGAAAGGAAACTACCTCAGCGTTACAAAAAATCGGAAGGACCGTGGTTGACGGTCCTTCATTGCGCGGCGACCGACGCGTGGCGATCAGCGAAGCAGAGACGCTCCTCCGTCCACATAGATTTCCACCCCGGAAACATGGCGCGAAAGGTCACTGGCGAGGAAGAGACAGGTGTCGGCGACGTCGATCGGTTCCCCCTGACCTTCGTTCAGAAAGGGGGCGCCTTCGGGCATCTCGACCTTGATTTCGACCTCTTCCGTATGGCGGGCATACGTTCGATCGCCGATGTTGGTTCGAATCGCTCCGGGACAGATCGCGTTGACACGGATGTTGTAACGTCCCAGTTCCAGCGCCGCCATCTTCATCAGCGCGACCTGCCCGGCTTTCGACGTGCTGTACGCCGACGCGCCCGCCGTGGAAAAGGTGCGGTTCCCGTTCACGCTGCTGGTGATGAGGATGCTTCCGCCGCCCGCCCGCCGGAGGTGCGGGATCGCGTAGTGTAATGTCAGATACGTACCCTTCAGGTTGGTATCCAGAGTTTTGTCCCACTCGGTGGGCAGGAGTTCCTCCAGCGGTGTCCAGACGCCGTTGATTCCCGCATTGGCGAAGACGATATCGAGGCGCCCGTACACCTCCACGGTTCGGTCGAGGGCGGCACGAACCGCTTCGGCATCGGCGACATCGCAGAGAACGAATTGCGCCTCGCCGCCCGCCCGTTCGATCTCCCGTCGTGCCGCTTCGCCTTCCTCGGCCTGAACGTCCGTGATCACGACGTTCGCGCCTTCCTGAGCGAACCGGATCGCCGTTCCCTTGCCAATTCCGCTGGCCCCGCCGGTGATCAGCGCGACCTTTCCGTCCAGCATTCCCATGGTTGCCTTCTCCCTTGTCCGGTCCGAAAGGGGTTGGAAAACGTATCGGACCGGTGGTCAAACGCAGGATGGTCGCGGACGCGGTTTTGTTCCCCGACGCGAACCGTCTAATCGTCCGGTACGTTATCGCGAAGGAAGGCGGCCAGGCGAGCGATCGCCGCCTGCAGGGGGCGATCGTGTCGTATGCCTTCGAAATCCGTCATCCAGCGGGGGAGGGGGGCGGGCGGTCCGGCCGCCTTGTCCTCCGAACGCAGGAACGTCAGCTGGGCGGCGCAAAGACTCAGGATGCTCAGGACGGCGGAGAGGCGGTCGGTCTGCTCGTAACAACGCTGGGCCGCCAGAGCGCCCATCGAGACCACATCCTGGTTTCGGCCGTTGGTCGGCAGGCTCATGGTGGCATGTGCCTGGGCGGCGGCGCGCATCTCGGCGACCAGAGCCGTGGCAGTAATCTGCGCCCCGGCCATGCCGCTGGTGGAACCGGGGTCCCAGGCCAGCAACAGGGGGGCGTTGCCGTTGACCGTGGACGGGGTGACCAGCAGGTCGATCTGGCGTTCGGCAAGGACGGCGGCCTGGGTCAGGGCGGCATTGAGCGCATCGGCGGCGAAGGCGACCTGCTGTCCGTGGAAGTTACCGCCGTGAAAGACCTGCGGTGCGCCGGAGCCGTCCGCGTCCCCGAAGAAAATCGGGTTGTCCGAAACGCCGTTGATCTCGGTTTCGACCAGACGCCGGGCGAAGGTCAGGTTCTCCCGACAGGCGCCCAGGATTTGCGGCGCGCAGCGCAGACTGTATACCTCCTGCAACGGACGCTCGGCGTTCTCCCACGCGCCGTACCGACCCGCTTCCGTTCGTATGTGGCGAGCGGACAGTATCTGCCCCTCCTGGCCGCGCGCGATATGAAGAGGCGCGGCCAGGGCGTCGGCTCGTGCTTCGAGGAGGCGATAAAGCCATCCCGTGATCTCCTCGGCGCGTCGAAGCAGGCGTTCCGAACGGGCGACGCCGATCGCGGCGAACGCGGTAAGGAACGACGTTCCGTTGGTAAGGGCGAGGGCTTCCCGCCCGGTGAGACGGACCGGCGCCAGTTCGGTTTCGCGAAGCGCCTCGCGTGCCGACAGGGTCCGGCCGCGATAGCGCACCAGAGCATCCTCCGCCCCGGCGACCGCCCGGGCGATATGCGCCAGAGGTATCAGATCGCCGCTTGCGCCGACACTGCCGGTCCACGGAACGCACGGGGTAAGATCCCATTCGGCCCATCGCAGATAGGCTTCGAGCGTTCGGGGATGGATCGCGCTGTGTCCCTGTGCCAGGTTCTGTCCGCGGATGATCATTGCCGCCCTTACGATGTCGATCGGGGTGTCCGGGCGATCCGGAGGATTCCAGCCTGCGCCGAGATGCGCCAGCAGGCTGTCCGCCTGGCAGACGCCCTCCCGATCCCCGGCTCCCGGATAGACGACGAAGGGGCCGAAGCCGGTAGTCGTCCCGTAGATCGGCGTGCCGCCGGCCTGCAGGCAGCGCAGGGCATCCCAGGAGAGATGCATCCTCCGGCGCGCGGTTTCGGTCAACGGAAGGCGAAGGTTCCGACCGGCGGCGGCGCGTTCCACCGTTTCACAGGCAAGAAAGGCATCGGGACCCAGGGAAAGAACCTGGCCGGTCTCCGCAGGTGGTGGGGACGGCGCGGAGAGGGTCGTATCCTCCGGAGTCATGCGGTTTTCCTTTCCGTGTCTACTCGGTGTGTTGGGAGAATCGTCGGATCAGCTCCTGTCGATCGGTCGTGCCTTTGCGGGTACGCGGCCAGTTCTCCGGAGCGACGTAACGGTTTTCCGTGAGGCGCGGGCGGAGCCCTTCCAGAACACTGTCCAGGCAATCCTCGGACGGCCCCGGCTCGGAGGCCGCGCCGGTGCGGAGCAGGACCAGGGTTTCGCCCTCCGGAGAGAAGAGGACCGCGTCCGAGACCCCCTCGCAAATCAGCGTCAGGCGCATTTCCATCTGCCCCGCCGCCACCCGGCGTCCGTTGGCCAGTTTGAACGTATCATCGGAACGACCGACGAAGAAAAGGTCGCCGGTGACGGCCATCTGTCGGACGATATCCCCGGTCGTTCGCCAGGTGCCGATTTCCCCCGGAGTTCCGAAGACCGCCTGGAGACCGCGTTCGGGGTCCCAGAGGCCGTGGCAGGCGTTCTCGCCACAGAAAGCAAGGACACCGTCCCGGTCGGTCTTGACCGCGCAGCCGATCGGACGACCCAGATAGTTCGGACCGGGCCAGTATCCCGGTTCGCCCAGAGTGATTCCCGGCGAGGCTTCCGTCTGACCATAGCCGGCACGCAGTCGGGTTTCGCTCAGAAACTCGGCGAGGGAACGAGACACCGGCGCACCGCCGACGATCCCGCCCTCCAGGGAGCGAAGGAACGCGTCTCCTTCGGGACGTTCCCGCAGACGCATCAATGTCATCGGGACGGCGGAGAGATGGGTCACCCGGAACTCCGATCCCAGGCGAATCAGGGTATCGGGGTCGCGGCCGTCGGCGGCATCCCGAAGGATTTCCGCACCGGAGAACAGCGCGGGAAGCAGGTCCAGGATCAGACCGAAGGCGTGATGCCAGGGAAGAATCGAAAGCACATGGCTATGCTGCTCGACCAGGCCAAGGCGAGGAAGATGGCTGTCGAGCACGCTGAGCAGGTTACGGTCCGACAACCCGACCCAGTGGCCACCGTTCAGACTGCGGCTGCCGGAAGTTCGCAGAAGGAAGCGCACCTCCGGAGTGGCGGGGTAACGGGACGGACGGAGCGTCAGCGGACCTTCGGTCGGTCCTTCGCAGATCTGCGGAGTGAGGACATGCGCGGCAAACGGCACCGGAGCGACCGCGCACCGGGCGTCCAGAGCGGTCATCAGCGCATCGATGGTATGCGCCTGGTCGGTTTCCGGAGCAAAGGCGACCGTATATCCTTCCCAGAGACAGGCGACCAGCACCTGAACGAAGGCGGGCGACGGTTTGACCGCAACCACGATACGATCTCCGGCAACGAGGCCCGCCTCCCGGAAGGCATGGAGCCAGAGGCGCGCGCCGGACCAGATGGAGGCCGCCGGAACGATGACCTCCTCGAACACGAACAGCGGATACGGGCGTCCGCGGAGGCGTGCGTACAGCATCGCCTGCCACGGCCCGGCTTCCGGGCCGCCGTCTTCGATTTGGGTCGGGAGCGCCGCGCGCCGAGGGTGGGCCGACAGCTCCCGAACGATTCCGGATTGGTTACTCACGATCTATTTCCCCTGAGCCGACTCATGCTTCTGCACCAGGACCCAGTTCGTCCGGGTGTCCGGGTCACGGTACAGATGAACGCGAACGAGGGTCGGACGCATTTTGTAGGTGAACGCATAAGTAATTATGGTATTTAGCTCGTCCTGCTTGACCCCTTCCTTGAATCTTCCGAAGATGAGTCGGTTGTTGGTGCAGGGAGCGAGTTCGCGGAAGAAGTTTCGTCCGATCGCCGCTTTCTGATCCACCCCGGCGAAGTCCGCCTCCCATTTGTTGTAGATCTCGACGATGCCGTTATCGCTGACGCGAACGCAGCCGAAATCGAGCGAATCGATCTTCGTCCGCGTCATTTTCGGCAACTGGTTCAGAAAGCCGGGCGGAACGAAGGTATTGGTCTTCGGCGGATTAAGCGCCAGCGATTCGGGGAGGGCCGGACGGGCCGGCGCCGCCTGTCCGGACGACACTTTCTGTTCGTCGACCATCGTAAACTCGGTACGAATGAACTGCGCAAAGGCGCGGATACGGTCAAACAGGTTCATGGTTCGATCTTTCTAGCGCCACCCGCCGATGCGGCGCGGCGCGGACGGGTCCCGTGAAGGACAAGCCACGAAGCGAGTGTCGGTCTAGGCGCCGCTGGCCAGGAGCTCCCGGTGTGCGCCGTTGACCATCTGGGAAACGTTCTTGAACATAGCGACAATTTCGATCGGATCGGATTTCCCCAGCTCGGTGTCGAGGTACTCCCGGTCGGCGTACAGGGCAGCCAGCTGGGTTTCCAGGTTGATGATGGTCAGGTAAAGTGCGCTGAAGGTGGAAATGACATCGTCGACTTCGGACGCTCCGATCTCTCGTTCGAGTCGTTCGCGGTCGGCATAGAGGTTTCGCAACTGCTCCTCCATGCTGGCGATCGTGCCGTTGAGGCTGTCGATCCGGGAGGAGAACGCACGGAACTTTTCCAGCATCTTCCGGGCCTCGCCGTTTCGGAGGTCGCCACCCTCCGCCGGGGCGGCGGCTTCGGTGTCGGCGTCGACGGGCGGGTCGCTCGGACGCCGGGCCTTCTCCTTCAATCGGCGAATGGCCGCCAGCGCGGACGGAAAGTCCTTCACGTTCAGTTCGGTAAAGAGGCGGTCGAGCGCCGCTTCCTCATCCTCTTCGACGATTTCCTTCGCTTGCTCGTCGTGGACACTTTCCACTTGCTCGTATTCGTCGTTATCGTCACGGTTGATCGGGTCCGTCGTCGGAGACGGCCCGGTGGATTCCTGGTCGATGGTATCGCTCATGGTAATCGCCTTCCTTCTCTATTCGTTTTCATCCGGTTTCATGCATGCGGGGATCGGTCGTTCAGGCGTTGACATACCGCATGGAACGCTCGATCGAACCGAGGGTGGTCTCCAGTTCATCCAGGAGACCCAGATCATTTCGTGCGCTTCGGAACTCGGCGACGATGGTATCGGGATCGCTCGTGCCAAATTCCGAAACCAGGACCTGCTCTCGCGCCCGGGCGATGGCAAGTTCGGCTTCCAGTTGCTGGACACGCGCGCGCAGTTCCGGCGAGGGTTCCGGGACGCCATCCGTCGAATCCCGAAACGGGGTGACCTCGGCGGCGGGGTTATTCCCGGTGTGGTCCGCTTCGGCGTTCATGGTCAGGGTGTTGGTCAGAAAGTTTGTGGCGAGAAAGACCTGTGTCGGCGTCAGCGTTCTTTCGACACGATCAAGGAGGGCCGACAGGAGCCCGCAGCGGCACATGTTTCGCATATCGATCTGTCCCCGCGCCAGAAGGTAACCGGAACGAAGGTTAAGGATCGTCCACTGGCTTTTGAGGTAGACATAAAACAGCGCAGTGACATAGTTTCTCTCGATCGAATCGGTGATCAGGGAGAAGGTGCGAAGGAACTCGTTCCGTAACGTCGCAACGGAGTCCAGCAGCTCCTGACGCTGCTGATAGGTTCCCTCCGTATAGCCGTCCAGGCAGACGCTCCATGCGCGGGACAGGTCGGGATCGTTATCGGCGAGAAAGCGGAACGAATTGTTATCGGCAAGGCCTGGTGTCGCCATGGCAAAAATCCTCAGTTCAGGGAAAACGTGGGAGGCGGACTCGATGATCGCACCCACACTGTTAGAATCACGGTAATTCTATCGATTGAAAACTCCGGCGAACGGAACAGCGATCGAGCCTCCGCAAGGGGGGCGCCAGCGACCGCACGGAACCGGTTCGACGGGCCGTCCTTGTGACCCGAACCGTAGAATACCGAATGGGTTTCGAGCGTCGTTCGCCCGGGGTGATTCGAAAAGAGTCCTGCGTATCCGAAGACGAGTGAAATCGTCCGAACCTTCCTAAGCGGCGCTGTGACCGCCGCATGTTTGCTAACTGCAGAATTCATGCCAGACAACTATCAATCGATTTAATTTAACGGAATTTTGCCGGGGGAGGGGAACGGCGGGAGGATTCGCCCTCCTCCCGCCGTTCAATCCACGACATTTCGTTACCGACCCGATCAGGCAACGAGCTCCTTGTGCGCCGTTTGAACCATAGTCGTCACGTTTCGGAACATCGACACGATATCGGTCGCCTCGGATTTCCCCAGTTCGGTTTCCAGGTACTCCCGGTCGGCGTACAGGGTGGCCAGTTGCGCTTCGAGCAGTTCGATGGTGGTCATGCTGTGCGCGAAGGCGGCGATCACGTCGCTCACCTCCGACGCTCCGATCTCTTGTTCGAGTCGTTCGCGGTCGGCATAGAGGTTTCGCAACTGCTCCTCCATGCTGGCGATCGTGCCGTTGAGGCTGTCGATCCGGGAGGAGAACGCACGGAACTTTTCCAGCATCTTCCGGGCGTCGGTCGGACCGTTGCCCGAAGCCTCCGGATCGGGCCCGCCGGAAACCTGTTCGGCCTCCGCTTTCAGTCGGCGAATGGCTGCCAGAGCCGCTTCGACATCGGCTGCCCGGAGTTCGTCGAGGAGGAGTCGCAACTCACGCGAACGCGGGTTTTCCGCCGCTTCGATACCGGTTTCCGTATTATGCATAATTCAAAGACCTTTCCGTTGTCATCGATTTCGCTGCTACTTTCCCTGCACTCCCTCGTGCTTTTGCACCAGGACCCAGTTCGTCCGGGTGTCCGGGTCACGGTACAGATGGACGCGGACGAGCGTCGGACGCATTTTATAGGTGAACGCGTAGGAAACGATCGTATTCAAATGGTCGGAAGCGACTCCTTCCTTAAATCTTCCGAAGATGAGTCGGTTGTTGGTGCAGGGAGCGAGTTCGCGGAAGAAGTTTCGTCCGATCGCCGCTTTCTGATCCACCCCGGCGAAGTCCGCCTCCCATCGGTTGTAGGCACGGACGACTCCCGAATCGCTCACCTGAACGCAGCCGAAGTCCAGGTTATCCAGTTCCGACGGTTTCATCGTCGGCAGTCGGGACAGAACGGTGGAGGGGACGAAAGGTTTCCATTCGATCGGCTCGTTCGGTGGAGGCAGAGTTTTCCCCTCCGTCGTCGGTTCGGGGGCGGTCGGCGCGGAGGCTGCCAGGTTCTCCTCTCCGACCTGTCGAAACTCGATGCCCAGAAACCGGGCGAAAGCTCTCAGTCCGGTCCAAAGATTCATCAGCACATCCTTTCAACATTAATCGGTTCAGCAAAGCGTGTGCGAATGTCCGAAGTGAGGTAAGTCCCTGTAATCAGGCAGGACTTCCGATAAACCGTTCCATGTCGGCAAGTCCCCGGTCGAGCGCCGCCAACAGGTCCGCGGTCTGCGCCGACACCTCGACCGATGCCCGGATGAGTTCGATATCGGTCGTGCCGAACGCCGTCCGGAGGCCGGATTCACGCTCCTCCGAGGTTTTTTCGAGGACCGCCAGGCGTTCACGAAGGAATCGGACCTCGTCGGGGTCCTGTCGGTTCAGGTGGACCGGTTGTGATAGAAAGTCCGTGATCGCCTCGACCATGGGTTCGGACAGGGCCGGTTCCACCCAGCCGAGTAGCGCGGCCAGAAGCCCGGACCGGCAGATGCCGCGGGAGTCGATCCGCCCACGGGCCGCGAGGTATCCGGAGCGAAGGTTGGCGATGGTCCACTGACACTTCAACTGCGCGTAAAACAGCGATGTCAGCCATTCACGCTCGGTCGGATCGGTAACCAGTTCCAGGGTCTGAAGGAATTCCGATCGCAACGAAGCAACAAAGTTTAGAAGGTCCTGACGCTGGATGGGCGTCGAACCGGCATAGCCGTTCAGACAGCGGTTCCATTGGTCACGGAGATCCGGGGAGTTTTCAACGAGAGCGGGCAGAGACAGTTCCCCGGTTTCGGTCTCTGCCGTGTTTCGGCACGCGTTCTCTGACATCGGATTGTCAGGGTCCGCCTTTCTAATCAGCAAAACTGAACGTTAACGCCAATGTTGCCGCGCAGAATACGTGCCACGACCGTCGATCGTCGGAAATTTTATGAAAATTAAATATTCGCCGCGCGATAGCGTACGGGCATTTCTCGGTCGGTCGCCTTCACGATTCCTTCAGGCTTACATGATAGACTTTTCACTATGAACAGGGTGTTTCCGCTTCCCGAAACCGACATAACCGCCGGAAATCGACCTGCGGCCGGGGAGGACCGACCGAACGGCGTACGGACGGTCCCGGTTCTGTCGCTGGTGTTCCCGATTTTCAACGAGGAGGAGGTCCTCCCGCAACTGATCGAGCGTCTGGATACGGTGGTTCGCGACCTGGAAAGAAACGTCGGGCCGACGGAAACGGTGTTCGTGAACGACGGTTCGCGGGATCGGTCGGTCGATCTTCTTCGGGAGTACACGGCGACACGCCCTTACATGAAAGTCATTGCCTTTTCCCGGAACTTCGGTCATCAGGTGGCGGTGACGGCGGGAATGCGTTACGCGCGCGGGCAGGCGGTGATCCTCCTCGATGCGGACCTGCAGGACCCGCCGGAACTTCTCCCGCAGATGGTGGCGCTCTGGCGCGAGGGATGGGAGGTCGTTTACGGTCTGCGGACCGAACGTCAGGGGGAGACCTGGTTCAAGCGGGTGACGGCGGCGGCGTTCTATCGCCTGCTGCAGCGGCTGACCAGCGTCCATATCCCGGCGGACACGGGCGATTTCCGACTGATGGATCGCAAGGTGGTGGATGCTTTGAACTCGATGGGGGAGCACCACCGTTTTCTGCGCGGTATGGCGGCCTGGGTCGGCTTCCGGCAAAAGGCGTTGCCGTACCGGCGGGATGCGCGTGCGGCCGGAAAGACGAAGTACCCGTTCCGGAAGATGTTTCGTCTGGCGACCGATGCCATCTGCGCCTTTTCCACCGCCCCCTTGAAGGTGGCTTCGCAGCTAGGCTGGACGATCGCGGGATTGTCCATTCTGTACGGCCTGATCACGATTGTCCGGTTTGCCCTTAAGGACGCGACCCTGCAGCCGGGTTGGTCGAGCATCATCGTCATCCTGTCCTTCCTGTCGGGAGTTCAGTTGATCACGCTCGGATTTATCGGCGAGTACATCGGGCGCATTTACGATGAGGTGAAGGGGCGTCCTCTCTATATTGTCAGTGAGACGATCGGTTTCGAGGAGACGGCAGCGGAAACGGGGGCGGAGACGACGCGAAAGAGGGAGATGATCGATCGGACGTAACGGTGCGGCATTGGGGGGAGACCGGATGCCCAGGACAGGACTCGAACCTGCACGCCGTTGCCGGCAAGGGATTTTCGCACCACTTCGGCTTTCGCCGCCGTTGTCGTTCGTGGTCCGGACGATGCCTTCTCCCTGCCCGTCTTTTGGGTTTAGGAGGGAACCATCTCGTCTCTACACTTTGCCGAGAGTTATCCGGTTCTGATCGGACACTCTCGGCCTTAGCTCGGCGTTGCCATTCGTCGCCTGCGCGACGGGAAGGGTTCACCGACTTTGGCTCCATCCCATATCGGGTTTCCCGCGATATGGCTCAATTTCTAAGTCCCCAGTGTCTACCGTTTCACCACCTGGGCCCGCCTCTCAAAAATATCACAAAACCTTCTCACCGGCAAACGTATCGCGGCGGAATGAAATCCGTGACAAGGGGCACCGGTCCGGAGTTCGACTGTGGTATACTGCTTGCGGAACAGGATACGAGGGCCGCCTGGCGGGCCGATCGACGTTTCCGCTTGCAGATCGTCTTTCGAAAGAGAAGCACCTGCATCCTCTCGTCCCCCGCAACCATCCGTGCCGATAACTCGGACCGGTGTCGACGGGAGGTTCCGAACGTACTTTTTGTCATTTTACGCTGCGGAAAAGCGTTGCCATAGCGGACGACACTGTTGAGACCCTGCCCTCCGGAATTATTCAGGATGTGCGTTTCCGGTGCCCCGTCGGCGTGTTTTCGGGCAATGCGGACCGCGAAGAACGAGGAGCTGTAACCCGATGCGCCGCAGGCGAAATGCCGACGCACCTGATGATGGAGCCAATGGCTCCGCCAACACACCCGAAGATTCCCTTGATAACTCTCCTGCCGGGTCTGAGCCGGACTCGCAGACCGACGCCCCGTCCGTAACGAACCTGGCGGAGGCGTCGGCGACCGATACCACGACGCCTCCGGCCGGAAAGAAACCGTCGGGCGGTCGCCGACGAACGGAAGGACGACGTCCCGGAATCAATCTGTTGCCGGGGACCGCCCCGACCCCGGAACCGGAGAACGGCGAAACCGCCGCCCCGGCCGAAACGCCACCGCCCCGGCGGCACCGGACAGCGGTTCGCTCGGCCCGGTCCGCCGAGACGGCCGAGACGGCCGAAAGTCCGGCGGAGGCGACACCGGAGGCCGCCCCGCCGACGGGCGACCCTGTGCCCGAGCCGACTCCGGAAAAGCCGGCCAAAAGCCGGCGGACCTCCAAGCGAACGGCGAAAACCACTCCGGACACGTTGCCCGCGGAAGCGATGCCCGCGGAAGCGATGCCCGCTGAAACGTTGCCCGCGGTAGCGACGTCGGCGGAAGCGACGTCGGCGGAAGTGATGCCCGCTGAAGTGACGCTCGAATCCGCCGCCGAAGCGGCAATTCCGGACGCCGGAACCCCGGTCGCGGAGTCCGAGACTTCCGCCGTCCCGGAGCCGTCGGTCGAGTTACCTTCGGTCGAGCTACCTTCGGTCGAGTTACCTTCGGTCGAGTCTTCGGAGAGGGCAACGTCGCCGGAGGAAGGCACGGATCTCGCTCCCGCCGACGAAGTCCTGCCAGTAGCCGCCATTGAAGAATCCGCAGAGGGTGCGGCGGAAACGACGCTCCCGGAAGCGGTGCTCGAAACGCCGGAGACCGCAAACGAAACCCCGGCCATCGAGACGCCCGCGGAGTCCGCTCCGGAGGTCACAGCCGAAACGGAGGTGACGCCGGCCATGGAACCGACGGCGACGGGCGAAACGAGCCGGTCACGCCGCCGCAACCGGACGCGAACACGGAAGGGCGAGGACAGCGGGGCAACCGCCGCCCGACCGACGGAGGCCGTACCGCCGTCCGGGGAAGCCGCGCCTTTGTCCGGAACGGCGTCCGAAACGCCGGTGCCGCAGCGAGTGCGCGGACAACGCCGTCGTCTTCCCGTACGTTCGGACCCGCCCGCGCCTCCGACGACCACCTCCGCGCCGGTCGCTCCGGCCGCTACCCCTGCGCCGGAAGCGGAAGGGGAGACGCCGACACGACAGCGGGTCCGGGGACTTCGTCGCACCGTCAACCGACCGGCGGTCACTCCCGTACCGAGCGTTCCCGCAGTCGCCGCTCCGGAGCCGTTGCCGCCCCGGTATCAGCCGCTGCCCGCCGAGACCCTGGCGCGACTGCCGGAAACCAAAATCGTGCGCCGGAACAACGTGCCCGAACTGGAGATCGGCGGAGAACCGCAGGTACCCGTGCTGTTTTTCGTCAACACGGAGGATGCGGAGTCCCCGGATGTCGCCGTGCGCCAGATCCGCCTCGCCTATGATGCGGGAGTCCGGTTGTTCACGATTCTGACCCATCTGCCCTGGAAAGGGCGGACCGGTGAGCGTCGTTTCGATCCGCTGGACAGCGCGCTTCAGTTGATTGCGGACAACGCTCCGGGCGCGTTCATCCTCCCGCGACTGATCTTCTCGCCCACTTCCGCGTGGATCAAGCAGCACGACGCCGAAATGATCCGGTACGCGGACGGTGAGGTCGGGGACGTTTCGATCGCCTCCGAAGCCTTCTGGAGCGGTGACGCGGAGGAGGCGTTACGGGCGGCGGTGGAGCATATCGCCCAGGGGCCTTATGCCGGGAACGTTTTCGGGTTCTATCTCGAACATGGCGAATGGTTCTATGAAAAGGGGCGCGGTTACGATATTTGCGACGCGAACCGTCAGGGGTTCCGCGCCTGGCTTCGTCAGCGATATCGAAACAACCTCGTCGCCCTGCGCGCCTCCTGGTTCGATACGGCGGTCACCTTCGATCAGGCGGAGATCCCCGATTTCCCCCCGCCTTCCGGGCCGACGCTCTTCTTTTCCCGGCGTGAACAGCGGTACCGCGATTACCATGAATACGCCAGCGACGTCGTCGCCGGTGTGATCCTGAACCTGGGCAAGGCGATCAAGGAGGCGAGTGGCAACCGGTCCGCCGTGGCGGTTTCCTACGGTTACACACTGGAGTTGCCGCGATCCGCCTCCGGGCATCTTGCCCTCGGAACGCTCCTTCGTTCACCGTTTGTCGATATCCTGACCGGTCCGCTGTCCTACGGCGATCGTCTGCCGGGTGGCTCCGCGCCGGTGCCGGTTCTGCTCGATTCGATCCATCTGGCGGGCAAACTCTGGGTCTCCGAGGACGATACCAAAACGCACCTGTCGGCGGATGACACTCCGGATACCTACAATCCGAGAATCGAAAGCCCGGAAAGCACCTGGGCGGTACACAGCCGGAACTTCGGGGCGGCTCTCACCCGGGGAGCGGGCATCTCCTATATGGACCTGTGGGGTCAGGGGTGGCTCGAGGACCGGGAACTATGGCAGCGGATCGGTCGGTTGCGATCGGTCGCCGAGTCCGTCGCCGCCCTGCGCCGTGACCCTGCACGAAAACCGTTCCCGGAGCCGGATGTGGCGGTGATTGTGGATGAGCGGTCGTTCTTCGATGTGCGGGCCGATGAATCGCTCCTCGGCGATCTGGTGACCGGTCAGCGGGATGCCCTCTTGCGTTCCGGCGCAAGGCTCGGGTTCTATCTCCTCTCGGACCTGGTGAAGCCGGAGTTTCCCGAGTCGGTACGTCTGCTGCTCTTCCTCAATGCCTTCCGGATTCCGGAAGCGATCCGGAGCGTGATTCGGGAACGGTTCCAGAAGAACGGGCGGACACTGGCCTGGGTCTACGGGCCGGGCGCGCTGGAGGAAAACCTGTCCGAGTTGACGGACGTTCTCGGGATCGCCATCCGGCTCCAGCCCTGGGGTTCCAAGATGGGAACCCAGATTTCGAGCAGCGCCCGGTCTCCCTTGATCGATGCCCTGCGCGGTCAGCGGCTGGGCGACGAGGCGCGAATCAACCCGTCCTATTACGTCGCCGATACCAAAGCGCAGGCGCTGGGCGAGTATGCCGCCAACGGCATGCCCTCGCTGACGGTTCGGAAGCATCCTCGGTGGCAGTCCGTTTTTATCGGAGAAAGGACGCTTCCCCTGCCGTTGTTGCGGGGATTATACCGACTTGCCGGGGTCGCCGCCTTTACCGCCGATGACGATGTCGCCTGGGTCGGCGATTCCATGATCTGTCTGCATTCGGCTCCGGGCGGGGGCACCACCGTCTATCTGCCGCAGGAAAGCGTGCTGGCGGACCTGCTGACCGGAGAAACGCTGGCTGCCGATGGGTTCGGCGCCCGGTTATCCATGCCGCCGCGGGGCACCCGCCTCCTGTATTTCGGGTCGGCGGAGGAGGTTGCCCGTTTCGGTATCGACCCGAGAAACGGTCCGGCGGGCCTGACCCGTGCCGAACTGCCGGGTCTGCCGCAGCCCATGTTCGAGGAGGCTCCGAGCGTTCCGGCGTACGTGGGCGACGACGACGCCCTGTTTCGCGCCGCGCTGGCCGGGGAGACGTTCGCTGACCCGGAGGACGAGGCCGATATCGAAACGGACGATGTGGAAGCATCTCCGGTGACTGCGGACGCGGGAGACGCCGGTCGGAAACGTCGCCGCCGTCGCCGTCGCCGGGGGAAAGGGGATCGCGACGGCGAATTGACCGACGCCCCGGTCGGGTCCGGTCCCGGTGAGGCCGAGGAGGAGGACGAGGAGGAGGAGGTTCCGGATGCCGGGCAGCGAGTGCGTCCGTCGCTTGAGGAACTCCTGCCGCTCTCCGATCTGCCGGCCGATACCGATGCCCTGCCCATTCCGGAGGAGTTCCTGCCACTGGCGGATAACGCCCTCACCGAGGTCGAGATGCCGGAGGAATCGGCGCGCGGACGGCAGCGGTCCCGTCGAAGCGGCGCGCGACGCGGTCGGCGGTTTGGTTCGGCGGATATCACGGTGGAATCGAATCCCGTGACCCTGCCCGATCCGGACACCGGTGAAATCTTCGTCGAGGACGAACTGGCGAACGGCGAGGAAGGCGGATCGACCGTGATACCGGAGTCACCGGGTCCGGAAACCGAGACCGTTGAGGCTCGGTCCGAAACGCCGGTCGCGGAGGATTCCGTCCGCGAGGAACCGGAGGCGGCAACGCACTCGGCAATGCAAACGCCGGAAGCGATGCCGGACGTGGAGACCGGGGAGACGCGGGCCGAACCTGCCGAACCGGCTGCCCCGGACGCTCCGGGGACGGAGACGCCGAACGCCGGGACGGAATCGCTTTCTCCCCTCGCGGCGTACGATATCTTCGACGATCGAGAGTAAGAAAGCCCCTGTAAGCGCATCGGCCCGACGGATCCTATCCGTCGGGCCGATCGTTTTCTCCGGTTTTGCGCCGACTTACGCCGACTTACGCCGACTTACCGGGCTGCGAGTTTCCGGTCGCGTTCCGCCTGCTCGCGAATGATCTCCTGAAGTTCGATTCGGGCGTCCCGGCGGTCTTTCACCTCGTAATCCTCGGTAATCAGTCCATCCTTGAAACGGATGATTCGCGTGGCGTGCTGCGCGATATCCATTTCGTGGGTGACCATGACGACGGTCTTGCCTTCGCGGTTCAGTTCCTGAAAGATGTCCATGATCTCGACGGAGGTTCGGGTATCGAGGGCACCGGTCGGTTCGTCGGCCATCAGGACGACGGGGTCGTTCACGAGCGCACGAGCGATGGCGGTGCGCTGCTGTTGTCCGCCCGATAGTTCGTTCGGCTTGTGGTGCATCCGGTCGCCGAGACCGACCCGTTCGAGCGCCCATTTGGCGCGCGCTTCCCGGTTGGTGCGCCCGGCATACAGCATCGGAAGTTCGACGTTCCTGAGCGCCGTCGTTCGGGCCAGGAGGTTGAAGGACTGAAAGACGAAACCGAACTTCTGGTTTCGAATCTCCGCCAGACGGTTATCGTTCAGGCGGGCGACATCCTCGCCTTCCAGCAGGTAGTGTCCGGAGGTCGGTCGGTCCAGACATCCCAGAATATTCATAAAGGTCGATTTGCCGGAACCGGACGGTCCCATGATGGCGACGAACTCGCCATGATGGATCTCCAGATCGATTCCGAGCAGAACCGGGACGTCCAGGTTACCGTTTTTGTAGGTTTTTCTCAGGTTGCGTACTTCGATTAACGCCATGAGGCGCGGCTCCTTCTACGGGTTTCGACGCGGGTTCGGACGTCGGGGCCGGTATGAGTTCCGGCGGTGTCCCCGGTGGGTACTCCCCGTTGGCCGGAGTGCTCACGGCGCGAAGGAGCCCGGTGGTTTTATCCGCCAGATTCGAGTATGTATGGAGGACACGCAGGGTCCTTTTTGGTTGCCGGCCCTCGGGAACGGTCAACTCCTCAACGACGCAGTACCATAACGAGATCAGGGCCTGAGGGCCGTGATGGGTGCGATTCCATTCCCGCGCCAGCCACTGACAGTAGAAGATACGCTGGTTCGAGAAGCGCGGCTCGTAGAGATTGGTCAGGTACTTTCGCCACCGCGTGTTCCTGTAAAACTCCTTGACGGATCGGGGTTTGTCATAGTTCACCGGCGCGGTCATTTTATACAGATCGAACAGTGTCTCGTCGGCGGTCAGCGCCGGGAGAACGACCCAGGCGTCGGCGGTCATCGGATAGGGGGCGAACATCCCCCAGTACTGGTCGACCCGTGTCAGGAACATGATCTCGCGGTTGGCGGGCGGGAGATGACGGTTTGCCCAGGTGACGCCGGAGTCGTGCAGGTTCCAGAGGACGATGTAGTTCAGGAAGAAAAAGGCGACGATCTGTCCCGGCAGCGAGAGACCCAGGCGAGGAACCGGGGCTCCCTGTTCGATCAAGCGGGCGATTCGGCGGCTGCGCCAGTCGATCAAGGCGTCCCGCAGGTGGCGAGCGGCGTTCGTCAGGTGGGAGGCCGGCAGGCGGCCTCCGATCCGCTCGAAGCGGTCCCAGAACGTCGACGGCAGATAGAGGACCCACGGAAGCGCGGCGACGTAATAGAAGGCTCCGACATCCATCAGGAGGCCGATTCCGAACAGGTGAAACGTGATGAACAGGGACGCGACCCAGACCCGGACGGACTCCGTGCGCCAGGGAACGAACGGGAGAAACGGCCCCAGGGCTTCCAGATAGAAGACCGCCATGGTCAGCGGGGCCAGCGTCCAGTGCAGATGATCCCGCCACCAGAGTCCCAGGGGGCGGGTGAACGCCTCGAGGTTCAGGGCGTAGTGCAGGGCGGTAAAGTCGGTTCGCCACTGCGGGCCGCTTTTGGTGATTGCGTTGAACCAGTAGACGATGGCCACCTGAAGCAGCAGCCCGGCCGAGGCGACGGACAGGACCGTCCGGGGCAGCGAACGATGATGGGCGACATGCTGCGCGGCCAGTCCGTCGACCGAATAGCGCGCGCCGAGCGGCAGGAAGAGCGACCAGAATAGCATCTGCCGCAGGTAGACGTCGCTTCCCTCCTGTACCAGGGGATACCGTGTGTGCAGGCCGATCACCAGAAGCCAGCTGACGAAGGTCGCCAGCCGCGTTTTCCACCCGAGAATGAAGACGATCGCCGCCACAATCCCGAGAATCATCAGTGTGAGCGACCATTCGTAGCTTCCGTTCCAGGAGTAATGAGAGACGAACACCTGGAAGTCGGTATTGTAGTACGCCTGCGCGGAGCGGATCGGCATGACGCCGGTCTCCGTGTAGTGGGCCGCGATATCCGGGATCCGGGTAAGGTAGTCGCGGATCAGCATCAGGCCAAGGACGATGCGAAACCAGCCAAGCGCGCGAAAATCGATCGCGAACAGTCGGTGGAGAAGGAGCGGAACGTTGACGCGTCCGAGGGCTGCGGCCATAGGTGTATTGAACCATTCGGCGGTGGGAATGTAAATCCTCCCACCGCCGGATTTTGCCTGCGCGGCGGGTTACGCCTTCTTCGGCGGGGCGATCTGCAGGCCGAGTTCGGTCAACTGCTTTGTTTCGACCGGTGACGGACATTCCATCATCGGGTCGTAACCGCCGCCCATTTTCGGGAAGGCGATCACCTCGCGGATGTTTTCGTCATCGGTGAGCAGCATGATCAGACGGTCGAGTCCGGGCGCCATGCCGGCGTGCGGCGGCGCGCCGAAGGAGAAGGCGTCGAGCATATGACCGAACCGCGCCCGGATCTGCTCGTCGGACAGCCCCATCTTTTTGAAGATTGCGATCTGAATCTCCGGCACGTGAATTCGGACCGCGCCGGACGCCGCCTCGTAGCCGTTACAGACCAGGTCGTAGCAGTAGGCGCGCATGCGGGCCGGATCGCTGTCGATCCAGTCCATATGCCCTTCCTGCGGCATCGCGAACGGGTTATGTTCGAAGGTCCAGGATTTCGTCTCCTCCTCCCAGGCGAACACCGGGAAGTCCGTGATCCAGCAGTAGGCCAGCCGGGAACGATCGATCAGGTTCAGTCGCTGACCGATCAGGCGGCGCAAACGGTCCAGTACCTTGTTGGTCGTCTCCTTCGTATCGGCGATGAATCCGACCAGATCGCCCGGCTCGGCCCCGGTGGCGGCGACCAGCGACGTCTTCTCGGAATCGGACAGAAACTTCGCCAGCGGGCCTCTGGTGACGCCGCCGTCCGGATCGATCAGGAAGTAGGCCAGGCCCTTCGCGCCGAACTCGCGGGACAGGTTTACAAGTTCGTCCATGCCGGATCGGGGCAGGGAGGCACCGCCGGGATAGCGGATCGCCTTGACCGTGCCCCCTGACCGGAGGGCGTTTTGAAAGACGGCGAATCCGGTTTCGCCGAGGTAGCCGTCGCACTCCGTCAGTTCGAGACCGAAGCGGATATCGGGCTTGTCGGAACCGAAACGCGACATCGCCTCATCGTAGGTCAGGCGGGGGAACGGAGCCTGCGCGACCCGCTTTCCGGTGACCTCGGAAAAAGCGCTGACCACGTCGAGCATCAATCCTTCGACCACACCGAGGACATCGTCCTGAGTGGCGAAGGACATTTCGAGGTCGATCTGGGTGAATTCGGGCTGTCGGTCCGCTCGCTGCGCCTCGTCACGGAAGCACTTGGCGATCTGGAAGTACCGCTCCATCCCGCCGACCATCAGGAGCTGCTTGTACTGCTGCGGCGCCTGCGGGAGGGCGTAGAAAAGCCCCGGTTCCAGTCGGTAGGGAACGAGGTAGTCGCGGGCCCCTTCCGGCGACGACTTGGTCATCATCGGCGTCTCAATCTCGAGGAACCCCTGGTCGTACATATACTGGCGGACGCGGCGTACGATTTCGTGGCGCAGGTGCATCTTGCGATACATCGCCGGGCGGCGCAGGTCGAGATACCGGTACTTCAGGCGTGTCTCCTCGTTGACGGTCAGGTTTTCCTGGTCGAGCGGGAAGGGCAGCGGTCGGGCCGGGTTCAGGACGATCAGTTCCGCCGCTTCGATCTCGATATCGCCGGTCGGCAGGTTCGGGTTTTCCGCGCCTTCGATCCGCCGGACGACGTTGCCACGGATGGCGAGGCAGAATTCGGAGCGAACCTTCTGGGCTTCGAGGTGCGCGGCCTCGGAGGTGGCGTTCCGGGACGGGTCGACGACGACCTGAACGATGCCGGTGCGGTCGCGCAGGTCGATAAAGGTGACGCCACCGTGGTCGCGAACGCTATTCGCCCATCCGTTCACCGTCACTTCCGTACCCGCATCGGTGAGCCGTAAGGCTCCGCAATCCGTCGTCCTCTGCCAACTCTGTCGTCCCACGCTGATTTTTTTCCCTTCGCGATACGCTGGTGCGATTCAGTCGCGTGTCATTATAGCCGCAGAGCAGGCATTTGGAAAGGCGATCCGCCGGGCGTCCGTCTGATATAATATGGGGATGACCCCCAACGAATTACCGGTCTCCGACGTACCGACAGCGAACCAGTACGGTGACGTGGCGGCGATCTACGATGCCCTGATGGAACACGTTCCGCACGGGCACTGGCTCTCCCGAATCGAGAAGGAGGTTCGCCTGCGCGAACGCCGTGCGGAGTCCGCGCTCGATATCGCCTGCGGCACCGGCATCGTCACCGAACGTCTTTTTCAGCGCGGATACCGTCCGGTGGTCGGGTTCGACCTGTCGCCCGCCATGATCGCCATCGCCCGGACCAAAGCCGCCGCACGCGGAAACCCGTCGGCCCTGCGGTATACCGTCAGCGATGCGGTCACCTTGGACCTGCCCGAACGATTCGACCTGCTGGTGAGCCTCTTCGACTCGCTCAATTACATTCTGGAACCGGACGCGTTGCAGGAGGCGTTTCACCGTTTTTACCGCCATACGAACCGGGGCGGGATGATCGCGTTCGATCTGAATGCGCCGTATGCCCTCCGGCAGAACCTGTTCACCCAGTCACAGCATTTCGGGCCGGTGCAGCATAACTGGGTTTCGTTCTGGGATGAGAGGACACAACTCTGTCGGGTTGAGATGGATTTCTGGGTGACGGATGAGGTGACCGGGGATCGGCGGCATTTTCACGAAACGCATGTGCAGCGGGCGTATTCGCCGCGCGATATTTTCGACATGCTGACGGGCGCGGGGTATAGTAAGGTGTCGGTTTACGGCAACTATGGCGACTATCCGCCCGGTCCGAAATCCGACCGACTCCTCTTTACCGCGCAAAAAGATGATTAGGAAACCATTCCTTTTTCGTAGCCTTCCCGTCGGCCTGTCTCTGTTCGTTGTCGGCTGTTCGGGCTGTTCCGGTCCGACCGAGACGCCGCCACCGTCCGCCGGACCGGGCGGCGCACTCCCGGTCGAGACAAAGGATCGGAGCGCCGGAGCGTTCGCCGACACCGACCCCTGGATTCTGAAGACGACCGATCCCGCCGCCGCGCGGGGCAACCACGGCATCTTCCTCGGCAACGGCCACCTCGGAATGACGGTCGGTGCGAACGGCGGCGCGGACAAAAATTCCGTGACGTTTGTCGCGGGCGTCTACGACCCCGGCGAAAACCTGCTGAAACTGCCGAACGGGCACGAAATCGGTTTGCCGGAACCGAAACCGGGCGAAAAATATGAGCAGACCATGGACATGAAACGGGGCGTCCTCACGACGAAGATGGGTGAGGCGACCGTGACAAGTTTCGTTTCGGCGGTCAATCCGTATACGGCGATCGTCCATGCCGAGGGTATCCCGCTGCCGGAGAATCGAAGCGCCGTCGCGGGCGCGGCAGGGGGGATCACCGTGAGCCGTCAGTTTGCGGCGGGCGACGCGGGAAGCTGGACGACCGTCATTTCGGCCACGCCCCGGCCACCGATCCGAAGTTACCCGACGCCCGGAACGTATGCGGAGTGGCTTGGCCGACAGGAACGGGCCTGGGCGGAAAAGTGGAAATCCGACATTATCATCGAAGGTGACCCGGAGGCGCAGCAACTCGTTCACCGGCTGATGTTCGATCTTCTGCAGTCGGCGCGACCGGACACCGATACGTCGATCCCGCCGGAGTCGCTGTCCGGTAGCTTTTACAAGGGCCATATCTTCTGGGATGCCGAGGTCTGGATGCTGCCCGCGCTGTTGCCGCAGCATCCGGAACTGGCGAAATCCATGCTCGAATACCGCTTCAAGCATCTGCCTCAGGCGCAGGCGCAGGCGAAGAAGCAGGGGTGCCGGGGCGCGGACTTTCCCTGGGAGTCGGCGGCCAGCGGCAAGGAGACCGCGCCGTCCGGATTCTCCCTCGGACGCCATGTCTCGGCGGGGATCGGCTGGGCGGCCTGGCAGTACTATGCCGCGACCGGCGATAAAAAGTGGCTTGCCGAGCGGGGATGGCCGCTTCTGTCCAACATCGCCGATTACTTCGCGACCCGCGCCCGAAAGAACGCGGGCGGCAAGTTCGAAATTCTCAAGGTATACGGACCCGACGAAAACAAAGGCGAGTGCGATAACAACACCTACACCAACGCGATGGCGCAAAATGTCCTGCGGTATGCGACCGAAGCCGCCAAAATCATCGGCAAGCCGGCCAATCCGCAGTGGAAGACCGTCGCCGACAACCTGACCCTGCCGTTCGATACGGCGAACGGACGGTATCTTGCGCGGGAGGGCGATAAAGGCGAAAAGACCAAGCAGGCGGACGGCGAACTGCTGCTCTGGCCGGCCTCGCTGAAAATGGATCGGAAGACGGCGGAAGCGACCTTCGATTTCCACAAGGCGCGTCCGATCGCCAGCGGGCCGGCGATGACGGACAGCATCCATGCCCTGATTGCCGCGCGTCTCGGTCGGGCGGAGGAGGCGGAGAAGGACTTTCGGGATGCCTACAAACCGTTCGTTCGCGGACCGTTCGTCCTTTTCTCGGAGAAGCGTAGTCTCGACCGGTGCGTCTTCACCACCGGCGCGGGCGGGCTTTTGCAGAGCGTTCTCTACGGATTCGGCGGTCTGGACCTGAATTCGCCTGCAGGAGTGATCGACGGGCCGGTCGCGCTGCCGCCCTCCTGGAAAAAACTGACCGTCACGGGCATCCGTCGCGCCGGGAAACGGTATACGCTGGTCGTGACGCCGGAGGGCCGGACGCTGACCCCGGAATGAAAAACACCCCGCCGGGATCGGCGGGGTGTTTTCTATTTTTTCATGAGAGGCGGTCGACCCGCCCCCTGATGCTGACCGATTTTTCTATCGTCCTGCAGTGATTCCGTGTTCTCTCCGTGATGCTGGTCCGTCAGGCTCTCGCGAATCGATCGCTTGCCGTCCTTTTCCGGATCGGTTCCGTGATCGGATACCGGCGGTTTGACGTTGTTTCCGCTTTTCTGTGCCATCCTTCCTCTTCTCTCCTCTCCCTTTCTCCGTGCATTGACGGAAATAAGTCGGAAGAGGGCGCGGAAGGGTTCCCCGGTTCAGGTTCGGGCGGTCGCGAGAAGGCTGACCAGTTCGGTGAGAACGGTATCGCGGTCCTCTCCGGAAAGGGCGAGGGCAAGCTGGGCGTTCAGCAGGCCCCACCGATTGTCGAGGTGGAAACGCCGCCCGGTGACCTGCACGGCCAGGTATTTCTCATGACGCGCGACCCGGTCGAGGACCGGAGACAGTCCGACCCGTTCGTTCACCGGGTTGCCGACCGCTTCGCCCAGAAGGTCCATCACGTTCGACGTCAGGACATGCGTCCCCATGAAACAGAGGTAATGGCCGACGCGCAGGCCCGGAATGATGAGTGATTGTTCGGCCTCGGTCGGTGTCGGTTTCTCGGCGACCCGTTCCACGGTGTAGCGGTCGGCGACGCCCGGTACCCGCTGACCGCCGACCGTCCCGAACGACGTCAGGAGCGTTTCGCGGGTGGCCTGAACGCCGGAAACGGCGCAGCCGTTCTCCTCGGCGACGCGGACGATCTGTTCCGCCGCGCCTTCCCCGTTCGCCGTGACGAAGAGGTGGTCCCCCACCTGGTGCAGAAACGGTTCGCCTTCCAGAAACGCGGCGGCCTGGAAAAGGGCGTGTCCGTAACCGCGGGGTTCGTCCTGGATCAGGAAGCGGACGCGATCGGCGTACATACGAACGGCGGAGCGGTACGCGATATCGTCACCGGGACCGACGACGACCGCCACCTGTTCGACGCCCGCTTTGAGCATTTCGGCGACCTGGAGACAGAGAACCGCCTTGCGTTCGCCGTCCCGGTCGACGAGTGTCTGGAGCGGGAGGTCGCGTTGCGCGGGAGACGCGGCGGTAATGACGGCTTTCCGGATCTTCATGGCGTGCCAGGGGTACCTTCAAAGGGTTTTCAGGATTTTCAGGGTTCTCAGGGTTCCAGGGTTTCGAAGGGGCAATGCGTTTTCGGCGATAGTCCCCTTTTTTATTCGGTCAGGGGCGTTCGTTCCCCTCTTCGTCGGGGCGAAGGGAACGGAAATTCTCCGGGCTCCGTCCTGCTGTCATCACGATTTAAGGAGAACCACGTCTTGAAACATATCGCCATGCGGGCCGAACGACGGGCGACCGACCTGACCAAGGGGCAGCGGAAGCAGCTGCGAGCGTCGGATCGTGTCCTTGCCTCGGTGCACGGGAAGGATATCGAGCCGATCTCCGTCGTCCTGAACTCCGCGGAACTCGGTCGCGTGCTCTCCTCGTCGACCGGAATGAACACGCTGATCGACCTCGATATCGAAGGGGAGCGCCATGTGGTACGGATCGATCAGATTCAGCACGGGTTGGCGGGCAGTGCGCCCCTGCACATCGGGCTGAACGAGGTGCGAACGGGAGAAGCGCAGAAGGCGACGGTGGCGGTGGAGATGGTCGGTGAACCGGAGGCGATCCGTACCCGTGTCGGCCTGTCGGAGTCCGGACTGACTTCGGTCGATGTCCGGGCGTTGCCGGAAAGAATGGTCGCCTCTCTGCCGCTGGATATCTCCGGGATGGCGATGGGCGACGTCCTGCGTGTGGGGGACCTGCCGCTCCCCCGCGGATTCGAACTGCTGACCGACCCGGAGCAACCGCTGGTTTCGTTGCGTCCGATTCCCGCGCTCGGCGGGCAGGAGAACCTGACGATCTCGGAGGCCGGGGAACAGCTTGCCGATAAAGCGGAAGGATAGAATCTTTATCGGTATTTGTGCGTGATTATATGGAAAGCCGTTAGAACTACCGAGGCGAGGGGTCGGGGACCGGTGTATGGTGAGTGTGTTCGAAGTCTCTGATTCTCCCTTGGGTAATTCGGCCTCCGTTCCCCGTAACGGAGGCCCTTCCTTTTTCCGCGTTCTTTCCCGGCACTTCGCACGGCGGAGCGGCGTATAGCCTAATAGCCAATGAAAAGGAACCCGGCGTTGCCACTCGCTTCAACGAAAGACACGTTTTCTGACCGCCTTCCGACGGAGACGATCGCTCTGCGGCTGTTCGGTGTCGTTTTTGTCCTGCTCCTCGCTCTGCCGATTCTCGCCGCGCCGCCCGAACAGGTTCGCTACTCGGTTGCCGTGGCCGATATTCCGGGCAAACGGTTCCGGGTGACGGTGACGGCGGCGGGTGTCACCGATGCGAAGGTCGCCTTCGCACTGCCTGCCTGGTCTCCCGGATGGTATGTCATCACCAATGCGGACCAAAACATATCCGGCGTGACGGCGACGGACGGGGCGAACAAACCTCTGGCCGTTTCGCATCCGGAGCGACGGACATGGGAAGTCGAGACCGGCGGGGCGAAGCAGGTGTCGCTGACCTACGATCTGCTGGCGGTGGATCGTGACCCGGACGCGGTCGGGCAGGGGAGCCTCGACCCGCGCAAGTTCGGCTTTTTCGCTCCGTACCTCGATGAAACCAACGGGTTCGTCCCCGGTCCGGCTTCTCTGATGTATGTCGTGGGCGGGACCGCCGCGCCCTGTCGGGTGACCTATCGGGTGCCTGCCGGATGGGCGATCGCCTCCGCCAACGATCCGGTCGAGGGCGACCCGACCACGTTCACCGCGCCGAATTACGATGTGCTGGCGGACCATCCCGGCGAACTGGGCAAGTTCGAGCGAACGGAACGGACGATTGGCGGCGTTCCCGTCTCCGTGATCCTGGTAGGCGCGGAGGGAAAGGAGACGGGCCGTTTCGTCAACGCCTGCTGGAAGATCGCGGAGGCGGGGCTGCGCGTTTTCGGGAAAGCCCCCTTTCCGCGGTATCTGTTCCATGTGCGATTCCAGGATCGTTCGGCGACGATGGAGGGACTGGAGCATCTGAACGGCACCGTCGTTTCGCTGCCGAGGGCGACACTGGACCCGCCGGATCTTTCGGCGTTATCCCTTATCGCCCATGAGTACGTTCACGCCTGGAACGTCAAGCGCATTCGGCCCGCCGCCCTCGGGCCGTTCGACTATTCCAAGGAGGTGCGGGTGCGTGATCTCTGGTGGCTGGAAGGCGTCACGGATTACTACGCTCCTCGCCTCCTGGTCGAGGCCGGTCTGGTCAATGCCGAGTACTGGCGGGCCTATATTTCCGAAATCATGACCGGTGTGCAGGCGAACCCGGCGCGAAAGACCGTGACCCTGGAGACGGCCTCGCTGAAAGCCTGGGAGGGCCGATCCGAGGGTTTCGGCGGCCTCTCCTACTACGAGAAGGGGTTGCTGGTCGGTTTGCTGCTGGACGCCGAAATGCGGAAGCGAACGGAGAATCGGGTCGGCCTGGACGACCTGGTTCGGGCGCTTCTGGAGGGGACGGAGAAGAGCGGGAAGGGGTATGCCGACGGAGAGATCGAACGGCAGGCGACCGCATTGACCGGAACGGATTTCAAATCGTTTTTTGATCGGACGATCCGCTCGACCGAAGAACTGGATTACGACGGGATTCTGGCCGGTTCGGGGCTGCAGCCGGAAAAAACGACGATCGGACTGCCCGAGATCGGGATCGAAACGCGAACACTGACGCTCACCGAGGAAGGAATCAAGGTCCGCGACGTGACCGCCGGGGGACCGGCGGCGAAGGCCGGTCTGCGCCCGGACGATGTGATCACGCACGTGGACGGAAAACCGATCGCCGACGTGACGGGGTCGGTCCTCGGAACGCGGGAACCGGGGGATTCGCTTCCGGTGACCGTGCGACGGCAGAATCGAACGATCCGAATGAGCATCACGCTCGGACGGTCGGAGACGGTGGTGTACCGTCTGACGCCGACAAAAAATCCGACTCCGGTCGCTGCCGCAATCTACCGGAGCATGACGGGAACCCGATGAACCTTCAAGAGTGGGCGGAGCGGATCGATACCTCGTCGCTGACCGGGGGCGCGCCGACCCGTGCTCTGGTCGTCTTTAACCGGACGGATCAGGCGGGGTCCGGTCGGGTGCGGTTCGCCGCGTCGTTCCCGATGCGCCGCGAGGTCTGCCCGCAGCCGGTGACGGTGCGGAGTCCGGAAGGCCCGGTCGTGCCCTCCCGTCTGACCGTGAGCGAGGTGACGGATGAACCGGCGCAGGGAGCGGGGCGGGTTCGCTGGACAATGGAACTGGAGTTCGTTGTCGAGGAGGTGCCTCCCGGTGGCTGGAAGACCTATGCGGCGACGTTCGGTTTTTCGGAGGCGTCCGGTTCCGGCGACAGCGCCCGGTTCGACGGAATGCCGCTGCTGGCCTGGCCCGTGGTCGAAACCGAGTGCCATGCCGGAACATTGCCGCTGACCGGTCGGTTCCGGGAGGATGACGGGCAATAACGAGGCATTACGAGGTATAACAGGCGTAATCGAGGGCTTTTTCTGACGAGCGCTCCGAGAAGGAAGTTGCCGGAATGGCCGTTGTCCCGGAAGTATTGCCTCCCCCCGTCGAACCGCCCGGTCTCCGTCCGGAGGCCGACGAGGTCGTGCGCGGGTTGCTCGGCGACAGCTACCCGGACGAGCTTTTCCTGATTTATTTTCCGCAGCGGGTGTCCCATGCGTTCTACCGGGAAGGATCGGAGGACCTGCCTTCGAATAATTCACCGTCTTTCTGGGTACTTGCGTTTCCGGAGGCTGAAACCGCGGAACGCTGGGCGGCGGGTATGGCGCAGGTGCGATCGATCGGTGGACGGTGGGTCCGGGAACCGGTCCAGGTACACCGTCATCCGCTCGCCGAGGCGTGCGAGGCCGTGAAACGTCTCTATCCGCGCGCGCTCGGTCTCTTGCTGGTACGGCGCGATGGCGGACAGATACGGCACTGGGTGCAATGACGTGGGAACCGGCGGGATAAGGAAGGGGTGAGGGAACGTGATCGCAGAGGTGTCCGGGACGGTCGGACGGACGGGCGCGGGCGCGGTGATTGTGGACGTACACGGGATCGGATATCGGGTGAACGTGCCGGTGTCGGTGCTGGAGACGTTGCCGGAGACCGGTCAACCGATCCGCCTGCTGACCCACCTGATCGTACGCGAGGATGACCTCAGTCTGTACGGTTTCAATACCGAGCAGGAGTTGAAGGTCTTTCAACTCCTGCTGACGGTGAGCGGTATCGGGCCGAAGGCGGCGTTGGCGCTGCTATCGGCTCTTCCGGCCGAGGAACTGGCGCAGGCGGTCAGTCAGGAGGACGTCCGGCGACTGACCAAGGTGCCGGGGATCGGGGCGCGGACGGCCCAGCGTTTGGTAGTGGAATTAAAAGATAAGTTTTCCGCTCTGGGCTTTGAGCGGCGAGTGGATATGTTGGCCTCGAGTTCCAAAGCCAGGACGCGAAGCGATCGGGAGACTCTTCTCGAGGACGTCGCCTCGGCGCTGGAAAACCTGGGTTATAACAAAAATGATGCGCGGAGGGCGGCGGAGGGTGCGGTAGCGGAGAAGGAGAAGGACGGGGAGAAACCGGAATTCGCCTTGCTGCTCCGGACGGCTCTGAACCGACTCAGCAAGTAGCCTCGCGCGGAAGGCCGGAGAATGCCGATCCAATCATCCACACTGAGTCATGGCGGAGACGGAGGAGACGACGGTCGAGACGACCGGATCGTCGGCGGGCGTTTCAATAGCGCGGCCGATAAGGAAGAGTTTTCGCTCCGTCCCAAGCGTCTGTCCGAATACATCGGTCAGCCGAAGATCAAGGAAAACCTGGGAATCGCTCTGGCGGCGGCGCGAATGCGTCAGGAACCGCTCGACCATATTCTCCTGCACGGTCCGCCCGGTCTGGGGAAAACCTCGCTCGCCAACGTCATCGCTGCGGAAATGGGGGCGAATCTGCGGGCGACCTCGGCTCCTGCGATTGAGAAGCCGGGCGACCTGGTCGCGATTCTGACGAATCTGGAGCAAAACAGCGTTCTGTTCATCGACGAGATCCATCGTCTGAACCGGCTTTCGGAGGAGTACCTCTACCCGGCGATGGAGGATTATGAGATGGATATGACGATCGGACAGGGGGCTTCGGCCAGAACCATCAAGATTCCGCTGCCCCGTTTCACGCTGATCGGCGCGACCACCCGACCCGGCCTGCTGACCAATCCGTTGCGCGACCGTTTCGGGATCACACACTATTTCGAGTTTTACAACCCGGAGGATCTGGCGCGGATTATCACCCGCTCGGCGGACCTTTTGAATGTCCCGATCGATGAGGAGGGCGCGTTCGGACTGGCGCGTCGGTCGCGAGGAACGCCACGTATCGCCAACCGCTTGTTGAAGCGGGCACGGGACTACGCTCAGGTACGCGGCGACGGTTCGATCACGTCGGAGATTGCGGACGCCGCATTGAAAATGCAGGGCGTCGATGGACTCGGTCTGGATGATTTCGACCGACGGTTCCTTCGAACGTTGATCGAGAAGTTCGACGGCGGCCCGGTCGGGATCGAGACGATCGCCGCGACGCTTCAGGAGGAGCGGGATACGATCGAGGATGTCTACGAACCGTACCTGATGATGCTCGGATTCCTGAATCGGACGCCGCGCGGACGGCTGGCGACCCGCGGCGCGTACGAGCATCTCGGCCTCCCGTATCGCCCCCGTCCGGAAAAGATCGAGGACGGCTCTTCGGGTACGCCGAACCTTTTCGGTTGAAACGCCGGTCAAGGGAGGCAAACCCCGGCCTGTCCGGGTCGGGGTTCGTTCGCTGGGGAGGATCGTCCCGTTCCTCCGATTATTTATCTCAATAAAGCGTTGACAAAGTAAAGTTTACTCGTTATAATTTGGGCTATCCGATCAGTAAGGAAGCTCTCGGGCATGAAGGTCGAGATAAAGAATCCGCTCTTCTCTTCCGCTGGCGCGGTCGCCGGTACGGACACTCTTGCTCGTTCCGACGCCGGGCGGATGGGCAACGGCATTCTCGATCATTTCCTCATTTCGACTCGGCGACCGTTTCGGAAGCACCGGGTCGACATCCGTTCGAATCATTCATCCGATCCATCGGCGGGCCGAATCCTTTCCTCCTTCTTCCCGTTCCGGGCGGATATCACCGGGGGAGCGGACGGGCCGACCAAAAGGAGCCGCACAACGACGTATCGTGAACGCACGGTTTACAGGAGCAGTACGTATGAAGCAATCTGACAAGCTCGGAATTCGGGCCGGGTCCTCTCCGGTGCAGACCTCCGCAGGAACGTCCCGCGCGGGTTTCACCCTGATTGAATTGCTCGTGGTTATCGCCATTATCGCGATTCTCGCCGCGATTCTTTTCCCGGTCTTCGGACAGGCGCGCGGCAAGGCTCGCGCCGCGACGTGTATCAGCAACCTGAAACAGATCGCGCTGGCGGTCAAGCAGTATCAGGTCGACTACGATGACCGCGCGCCGCAGGGCAACGTCACTCTGGCCGGATTGGAAGCGCCGAACCAGGTCGGCTGGCCGCAGATGATCTTCGCCTATACGAAGAACAACGACATCCTGATCTGCCCGGACGATGTCTCCCGCAACGTCACCGGCAGCATTTCGCCGAACCTGGCGCCGAATCCGGGAAGCTATCAGCGACCGGTGCACACCAGCTATCTCTACAACTTCTACCTGGGCCAGACCGTGAAGTTTCCGCAGCCGGCCGAGGTTTGTATGTTCGTCGATGGCGGCGTTCTGATGGCGACGGCCGCGCCGTTCACCAACGATCAGTCGCCGATCAAGCCGGGCGCGTATCTGACCGGTTCGGACCGGTGGAACGGGTTCGCGGCGATTCGCGATGCCAACAACCCGGACTGGGCGGCCGGTTCCTCCCGCCACAACGTGCAGGCGAACCTGGCGTTCCTGGACGGCCATGTCAAGTCGGTTCCGCGCAACGGTCTGTATCCGGCGGACAACCCGGCGAAGTACTTCCCGCAGCCGTTCAACTAAGTCGTCGCTCGTCAAGTCTACGAAGATTGTAACGTCAGCGAGGAACCCATTCGTCGGATAGTTGAGATCCGGGGGGTTCTTGCCTGACCATAAGGAGCCGAAGAATGATACGCAAGGGCTTTACGCTCATCGAGTTGCTCGTTGTCATCGCGATAATCGCGATTCTGGCAGCTATCCTGTTCCCGGTCTTCGCCCAGGCCCGCGAGGCAGCCTTCGCGACGACCTGTCTGAACAACGTCAAGCAGGCCGGTCTTGCCTACCTGATGTATGCTCAGGACTATGATGAGACCGTTCCGCTGCTGTACCGCCAGGACGACCCGGCGCTGCTCGGCGCGACCTGGATCGACTCGATCCAGCCGTACACGAAGAATGTCGGTCTGTTCATCTGCCCGAACCAGGCGGTACAGATCGGCGATATCGGCAACGTTCCGCTGAACGTCGCTCCGAGCCGAAACGGCGTGAGCTGGGCGGTATACCAGGGCATCGGCGCGTTCGCGGATGCGAGGGTACATGACGGCGGCAACTTCCAGTACTGGGTAACCTGGCGCGGCGGTAAGGGCACCAATGCCACGATCGGCTGGACCGCGGACCTCGGCATCGTCTGGGGAATGCGCTACAACGGCATCATGGGGGTAGTCAACCAGAACACCCCGGGCCGTTCGTTCAAGGCCGGTGTCTTCCCGAGCCGCACGCTGGCCGCGGTCGCCCGACCGGCGGAGTACGGCACGCTCTTCTGCGCGGGTGACTACGACGCTCTGGCGACCAGTAGCACCAACCGGGGGGATAACCGCGCCATCGGGTTCTGCACGACGCCTTCCTACGGTACGCCGGAGGATTACCAGGCGTCCACGGCGATCTCCATGTTCAACTACACCGGGCCGGTGCCGCGCCACAAGGGCGGGGCGAACAACGGCCAGTGCGACCGTGGCTGGGAAGGCCGCAAGAACAACTACGGACAGGGAACGACGACCGTCACCTTCCTGGACGGACACGCCAAATCGCTGACCCCCCAGCAGTTCCTTCGCATGACGCCGCGACCGGATACGAGCGGCGCGGTCTGCACCGGCTGTGAAGGACCTTCGCCCGGGTTCGCGACCTTCCTCTGGCCGGACGAATAAGGACGAACCGGATGAAACAGGAAGAGAGTCCGCTACGGTCGGAAGTCTCGCCCGCCATCATTGCGGTCGTGATCGGGGTCATCGTACTGGCGATCGGAGGCTTTCTCGTGTTCAAGAACATGAGCGGCCCGAAGTTCCTGACCGGGAACGCCGGCGCGACGAAGAGTGACACCGAACAACGGAAGCATCTCCACACCGATGAGGTGACCGGAATTCAGACCACCAAGGACTGAGGCCCGATAGCCCGGTTGGAGGTTCATGGCCGGGGGCGATCACCATCGCCCCCGGCTTTCTTGTTTTGCCCTTCCGCCGTGAAAGGGATGTCAACGATGAAACGGCCTGTGATTCGGCGAACCCTCCTCGTAATGACCTTGTCGGTCGCGCTTTTGTGGACCGGAATCGCCTCCATCCCCTCGCGAACGCCGCCCCCTTCTTCGTCCGTAGCCGCACCGTCGTCGTCCTCCGCGTTTTTCGAGGAGGTGGCGATGCGGACCGGCGTTCGCTTTACGCATATCTCCGGCACGACGGATCGTCCGCATTTCGTGGAGTTCGCCCCCGGCGGATGCGCGTTCCTCGATTTCGACAACGACGGATTTTCGGATATTCTTCTGCTCCAATCCGGTTCCGCCGATCCGCCCACCGGTCGCAAAAACCCCCTCCGACGACCTTTTTGCGGGCTATTCCGAAACCGGGGCGACGGGACTTTCGCCGATGTTACCGCCGGTTCGGGGTTGGATCGCGATCTGGGTTACCTGATCGGCGTCGCGGTCGGCGACTTCGACAACGATGGCCGGGCGGACCTTTTCCTTACCGGCTTTCGGGCCAACCACCTTTTGCGGAACACGGGCGGTTCGAAACCCCGGTTCGAGGAGGTGACCCGCCGGATGGGACTCGATCGATTACACAGTACCGGCCTCGCGACCGCCGCCGCTTTCGGAGACTACAATAACGACGGGCGGCTAGACCTTTATGTCTGCTACTATTCGGACTGGACGTGGGGAAAAGATGGCGAGTACTATGCCAACTCGCTGCACCATCCGGACACGCACCGGCTGTTTCGGAACGATGGGGACCGTTTCGTCGATGTGAGCGAACGGGCGGGAATCGCGCGGGAACGGGGGCGAGGCCTCGCGGTCGGATTCCTGGACTTCGATGGGGACGGCTGGCAGGATATTTTCGTTGCCAACGACCAGACGCCGAACATGCTCTGGCGAAACGACCGGAACGGCAGGTTTTCGCAGGTGGCGGTTCCGGCGGGGTGCGCTTTTGGGGCGGACCATCAGCCAATGGCCGGAATGAGCGTCGCGATCGGTGACTACGACCATAGCGGTCGACCGAGCGTGTATGTCACCAGCCGGATCAGTTCTCCGAAAACGCTGTTCAAAAACGAAGGCGACGGGGTATTTCGTGCGCTTGCGGCGGAGGTCGGACTGGCGGCGCTCGACGCTTTCGCCTTTGGCGCGGAGTTTCTCGACTACGATGCCGACGGCTGGGAGGATCTTCTGGTCGTGAACGGCAAGGTCGATGACGAGAATCTTCGACGGATCGGCATCAGTGCGCCGGAACCGAAACAACTGTTTCACAACGAGGGGAACGGACGGTTTCGTGAGGAGGCGGCCACGGAACTCGGTCCGCTGGCGCGAAAAAGCGTCGGCCGGGGGCTGGCGATCGGTGACTATGACAACGACGGTCGGCAGGATGCGCTGGTCAGCAGTCAGAACGGCCCGGCGGAACTGTTCCGGAACCGGAATCGAAACGGGCACCACTGGGTCGCGTTCAAAACCGTCGGCACCCGGAGCAATCGTGACGGTCTGCACGCCCGGTTCGTCCTGACCGCGGGCCAAACAAGGCAGACGGCGACGGTGCGAGCGGGCTCGAGCTATCTTTCGGCCAGCGATCGGCGGGTCTATTTCGGTCTCGGGCGGGAAAAGCGGATCGAATCGGTGGAGATAATCTGGCCGAGCGGGGTCCGGGATCGACTGACGTCGGTGGAGGCGGACGCCATCCACCTCGTGACGGAGGGGAAGGGCATTACCGGACGCCTTCCGTCGCCGCGATCACGCAACGAAAGGCGTCGTACCGTGAAAGAGGAGGAAGAAGCGCGTTAAGGTGCAGCCGGCTTTGCCTGCTTGGCGCGCTGCTCGGCATAGGTGTTGAAGTATTTCTCGCCGTTGCCCATGGTCAGGTTGTTCAGTTGATCCAGTTCCTCTTTGCTCAGTCGCTTGATATCGCCGTCGGTGGCAATGACCTTTTCCATCACAATCTCCCCGACGGGTTTCTGCCGGCCGAAGCGGGGCATCTTGAAGTACAGGGTGAACTGCCAGGCGATGAACCCCAGCAGAAAAACGACAACGATCGCGGTGACGGCCGGAGGAACCTGCTGCTTTTTCGGGGCCGGCACGGCGTCCGGGGTTTCGGGATTCGCCGTTTGTTCGGCACTCTGCTCTGCCATCGTATAGCGTTTCCTTTGCGAATGGTATTGGTCGTTAGTTCGTCAGGGAGGAACCTTATTCCTTCACCGGATATACCGCAGGGCCATTACGCCAACGAGAAAGAGCGAACGTCAACCGTTATGGTGGATGATCATAACGTCACCGTCCTGCACGGTGTACTCCTTGCCTTCCATCCGGACCCATCCCCGGTCCTTGGCGCCGGACCAGCTTCCCGCCGAAACCAGTTTGTCCCACTCGACGACTTCGGCGCGGATAAAGCCCTTTTCGAGATCGGTGTGGATCGCTCCGGCCGCCTGCGGGGCGCGGTCCCCGGAGTGGATGGTCCAGGCGCGAACCTCCTTTTCTCCGGCGGTCAGGAAGGTACGAAGACCGAGCAGGCGATAGGCGACCTTGACCAGCCGGTTCAGGCCGGTTTCGGTAAGGCCCAGGGAGGCAAGGTATTCGCGGGCTTCCTCCTCGCCCAGATCGGCAAGTTCGGCTTCGATCTTCGCGGAAACGACGACCGCTTCGGCTCCCTCTTTCGCGGCGTACTCGCGGACGGCGGCGACGTGGGCGTTGCCTTCACCGTCGGGAAGGTCGTCCTCGGAGACGTTGGCGACGTAGATGACGGGCTTTCCGGTGAGCAGTCCGAGGTTGCGATAGGCGCGGGCGCGGAGTTCGGGGTCGGCTCCGGTGTAGGTACGGGCGGGGTGACCTTCGGACAGGCGTTCGTGCAGGGGTTCGACGACGGACAGCAGTTCGGCGTCGTCCTTGTTCGTCCGGGCGGTCTTACGCAGGCGTTCCAGTCGTTTTTCGATCGTCTGGAGATCGGCGAGGGCGAGTTCGGTATCGATCGTCTCTAGGTCACCGAGAGGATCGACCTTGCCTTCGACATGGACGATGTTTTCGTCCTCGAAGCAGCGAACCACATGGGCGACGGCGGCGACCTCGCGTATGTTGGCAAGGAACTGGTTTCCGAGCCCTTCACCCTTGTGTGCGCCACGAACGAGCCCGGCGATGTCGACGAACTCGACGGCGGTCGGGACCAGGGGCGGAACCCGGTCACCTTTCGTGTAAAGCTTTTGCAGCGCGGTCAGGCGCTCGTCGGGCAGGGTGACGACGCCGACGTTCTTATCGATGGTCGCGAACGGGTAGTTGGCGGCGAGTGCGCCCGCTTTCGTGATCGCGTTGAAAAGCGTGGATTTGCCGACGTTCGGCAGACCGACGATACCGACTCCAAGTGCCATAGTTGAAAAATCCCTTCGCTACGTTACGGCACGGTTCGCCATTCGTCAACCCCGGTTTTCGCGCCGAGACCCGACGGCCGCCCGATAAAAGAGGATTTGCTGCGCCCAACCGGCTCTTTCTCCGAAACGTTCGCGAAAGGCGGCGGTAATGCGTTCGTAGTGGGCGGGGGTCAGGGATTTTCCGGCGAGTTCGGGAGTGTACCGCGTCTGCGCGATACGAAGGATGTGGGTATCGACCGGTATGGCGTCGTCTTTGTCCAGGCTGAACAGACAGATACAGTCGGCGATCTTCCAGCCGAGTCCGAAAAAAAACTGGCAGAGGGCCTCGCGGGCGTCCGGGTGGGACCGGGCGCGAAGGGAGGGGAGCCAGTCCGGCGGGAGTTCGGCGAGCTGCTTCGCGGCTTCGGCGATGCGGCGGGCGCGGAAGCCGAGGCCGAGTTCGCGCAGGCGGTCCTCGGTGACACAGGCGAGTTCGGCGGCATGGGGAAAAGCGTGGTAGCCGTCGGGGAGTTTGGTACCGCATTCGTTGACAACGGCGGTCAGCATCCCGGAGATACGACGTATCGGCGCGACGGAGGCGCACAGGAAGGAGAAAAAGCACTCCTCGGGGTCCTGCCGGACAATGCGGACCCCGGGCTGCGCGGCCCAGGCTTCGGCGAAGAGGCTATCGGCGCGGCACCACCTCTCGGCATGCGCGGGCAGGTCGATATCGTCCAGGCGCAGGAAGGAGCGGACAAAGGCGTCGGCCTCGGGACCGTCCGCTGCGTAGTGCACCCTGCCCCCGTCGTCGCTTTGTGACAGGCGCAGGCGTCGTCGACCGACGGTTCCGACGAACGCGCCGTCCGCGTCGCGCCACCAGCGGAACATCTGCCCGCTGTTCAGGGTCGCCGCAAGATCGAGATCCCCCTCGCGCAATCCGGTAATGACGCCATTTTCCACGGTCGATTGTATCGTACGACCCGGGGGAGGAAAAAGCGATGGAGAGATCCGGTGGTTCCTGCTCGTGGTTGGGGAACAGAAACCACCGGAGGCTGGCTTACGCCTTCGCGATGAGCTGGCGGAGGACGTATGGGAGAATGCCGCCGTGGAGGTAGTACTCCACCTCGATCGGGGTGTCGATCCGGAGCGTGACCGGCACCTCGGTCGTCTCGCCGTTCGCTCGATGGATCACCAGGGTGACATCCATGCGCGGCGTGATGCCGTTCTCCAGTCCGGTCAGGTCGAACGTCTCGTCGCCGCAGAGGTTGAGGCTCTGCAGGCTGACACCGTCCTTGAACTGACAGGGCAGGACCCCGGTGCCGACCAGGTTGCTGCGGTGAATGCGCTCGAACGACTGGGCGATGACCGCCTTGACGCCGAGCAGCGCCGTTCCCTTCGCCGCCCAGTCACGGCTCGAGCCGGTGCCATACTCCTGACCTGCGAAGACGAAGAGCGGGGTGCCGGACGACTGGTAGCGGATCGACGCGTCGTAAATGGGCATCTGCTCGCCGCTCGGATAGTGGACGGTGAAGCCGCCCTCGACACCGGGAACCATCAGATTCTTGATCCGGACGTTGGCGAATGTCCCGCGCATCATGATCCGGTCGTTGCCGCGCCGTGATCCGTAGGAGTTGAAGTCCTCCGGCGGAACGCCCTTCTCCTGGAGGTAGAGCCCGGCCGGAGACGACGGCTTGATCGAACCGGCGGGGGAGATGTGGTCCGTCGTGACCGAGTCGCCGAACATCGCCAGCGGGCGACCGTTCCGGATGTTTTTCGCCGTCCCCGGCTCCATTCCGAACCGGTCGAAGTAGGGCGGCTCCTGAATGTAAGTGGAGTTCGGGTTCCAGTCGTAGACCTTGCCGGTCGGCGACGGGACCGCCTGCCAGAGCGGGTTCTGGGATTCGAAGTCGGTGTAGAGGCGGCGGTAGGTTTCGGGGTCACTGGCCGCGCCGAGCAGAGAATTCACTTCGTCCGGGGTCGGCCAGAGGTCTTGCAGGAAGACTTCCTTGCCGTCCGCGTCCCTTCCGAGCGGTTCGGTCGTCAGGTCGATGTCGACGCGTCCGGCAAGCGCGAAGGCGACGACAAGCGGCGGCGACATCAGGAAGTTGGCCTTGATGCTCTGATGGACGCGCGCCTCGAAGTTGCGGTTGCCGGACAGAACCGAGGCGACGACGAGATCGTTGTCCACAACCGTCTTTTCCAGGTGCGGCTCCAGCGGGCCGGAATTTCCGATACAGGTGGTACAGCCGTAGCCGACCGTCTGAAATCCCAGTTGATCCAGACAGTCCTGGAGGCCGGTTTTCGTCAGGTACTCGGTGACGACGCGGGAACCGGGGCCGAGGGAGGTTTTGACGTACGGCGGCACCTTCAGGCCCTTTTCGATCGCCTTCTTCGCCACCAGTCCGGCGGCGAGCATGACCGACGGGTTGGAGGTGTTGGTGCAGGAGGTAATGGCGGCGATCACGACATCGCCATGTTTCAGGGAGATGCGGGCCTGGTCGTACTGTCCCTCCGCCACCTCCTCGACCCGATCGGGCGTCGGGCGATTCTGCATCATCTCGATCTCGGTCAGGGTCGCCGTCTCCTTATCGGATTCCAGGGCGTGCGCCCCTTCCGGTTTGGTCTCCTCAGCCTGTTCGCCGCCGCCGGTGAGCGGGGCGTCGCCGGTCTTGCCCTGGTTGACGCCGTAGAGAATATGGAAGCGTTTATTGGCCTCGGCGAACGACTTTCCGTAGCCGCTTTCGGTCGTGGCGCGGGTCAGCAGTTCGCTGAATTTCTCTTTTACCGCCGGTAGAGCGATCCGATCCTGCGGGCGCTTCGGTCCGGCGACGCTCGGTTCGACGGTGGCGAGGTCAAGTTCGAGCAGTTGACTGTACTCGATCTCGCCCGCTCCCGGCATTCCGAACATGCCCTGCGTGATGAAGTACTGGCGGAAGGCGTCCACCTGCTCCTCGGTGCGCCCGGTGTAGGCCAGATACTTACAGGATTCCTCGTCGACCGGGAAGTAGCCCATGGTCGCGCCGTATTCGGGAGCCATGTTACCGATCGTCGCGCGGTCGGTGAGAGACAGGGACGCCGCGCCTTCGCCGTGGAATTCGACGAACTTGCCGACGACCTTGGCTTTTCGGAGCATCTCGGTAATGGTGAGGACGAGGTCGGTGGCAGTGACGCCCGGCTTCAGCGCGCCGGTCAGGTGAACGCCGACGACGTCCGGGGTCAGGAAGTAGACCGGTTGCCCGAGCATACCGGCTTCGGCCTCGATTCCGCCGACGCCCCAGGCGACGACGCCGAGCCCGTTGATCATGGTCGTGTGGCTATCGGTGCCGACGAGCGTATCGGGATAGAAAACCCCGTCGGTTTCCAGAACGCCCTTGGCCAGGTACTCGAGGTTGACCTGATGGACGATCCCGATGCCGGGCGGAACGACGCCGAAGCCGTTGAACGCCTGAGTACCCCACTTCAGGAACTGATACCGCGCTTCATTGCGCTTGAACTCGATCTCCATGTTGCGCTGCAGCGCGTCGGGTACGCCGGAGTAATCGACCTGAACGGAGTGATCGACGACGAGGTCGACCGGCACCAGGGGTTCGATGATGCCGGGGTCCTTGCCCATGCGGGCGACGGCGGAGCGCATGGCGGCCAGGTCGACGAGAAGCGGAACGCCGGTGAAATCCTGAAGGACGACACGGGCGACGACGAAGGGGATCTCCTCGGTACGCTCGGCGTTCGGACTCCAGTTGGCGAGCGTTCGAACGTCGTTCTCGGCGACGCGAACGCCGTCGCAGTTTCGGAGCACGGATTCCAGAACGATACGGATGGAAATCGGCAATTTGGATATTGGGCCGACGCCCGCTTTTTCCAGAGCGGGCAGGGAATGGAACTGTCCGGACTTACCTCCGGCATAGGTGAACGTCTGCCGCGAATCGAACGGGTTGTGCACAGTGTCGCTCATGATATTTCCTCGTCGAGTGGGATAGCGACCTTATTGTACCTGTGTCGTCAACTATGCGTCCAATGAATAGATTTCATGAAAGTAATACGCTAACGGTATTGATTGCCGAGTTTTTCGTTCAGGAGGACAACACGGAAACGCGTATTGCTGCCGAACTGGTTGCTGCCGGAGTCCCCAGGAATTGCATTGTCCTGGCCTTCTGGCCGGAGGAGGCCCGTCCGTTCAGCGCCTATGCCGTCGCCTGACCCATTTTTCCAAAGCCGGGTGGTTTGCGTGTTCGGGGCCTTCGCGGGGGAAACGGGGAGGGAGCGTAAGGGTCCGGTAATATTGCGCACCCGGTCGCCGGGGAACGGAAGTGTTGGTAGTATATGGGTAGGGAGACTGAGGCATGTCCAACCTTCCGCTGGCCGACATCGATGACGAGGGCGTTTTTCGCCGTTCGCAGGGAATCACCCCGGAGAACCTGAAGAAGGAGGGGCGGTTCGGGATCGTGCTTGCGCTGATGATGGCCGGTCTTGCCGTCTGGGGGGCGTTTTTGGTGATCCTTGGCGCCGCGCAGGTTTCGGGATATGTTCCGTTCTGGGAGAAGGACCGGTTCGGGGTCAGTTCCCTGCAGACCGTCACCTACCTGATCGCGGGGGCGCTTTTCGGCAGTGTCGGTTTTGGCTCCCTCCTCTGGCGCAGTGACATTGTCATTCACCCGGCGAAGAAAACCTGGCGGATGCGGCGCGGCATCCTGCCGTTCGTCCAGTGGCGGCACGGGACCTACGACGATCTGGTGGGACTGCTGTTGCAGCGGGAGACGACCGGAGGACGGGTGCGCCACTGGCTGTACCTGCGCTGGCAGGTCGGCAAGTGGCAGCCCTATCGTCTCCGGTTCTGCGGGTCCGGCGAGCGAGTGGCCCATCGAACCGCCGAAGCCTATGCCCGCGCCCTGAATCTTCCGCTGGTGGAGAATTGACGGACGCGTCGATCGGGCGGTCCGGGCCGCCGGGTTATTCGCGTTTGCCGCTCTCCGTTTTGCGGCGGAGGTAGGTCGGCGTATCCTCGCCGGGCGCGGCGACGGCGGATTCGTGGATCGGCGCCTGTCGTCTTCTCGCTTTCTCCGCCTGGAAGAGCGCCTCCTTGACCGCCATTTCCGCGTCGGTATCGATCAGAGTTTCCATGGCGTCGACACTGCGTTCCATCCAGTCGAAGGTCTGCGCGGTCGATTTTGCCTGTTCCAGTTTACGTTTCGCCTCGGTCCGGTCGCCGGAGCGCAGAGCGGACCGAACCTCGTCGTAGAGGTTGGCGGTCTCGACCTCGGCTTTTCGGCGGGTTACAAGGTCGTCGGTCGGAAGCGTCTTCAGGGTGAGTTCGGGCATGGTCGGAAGTTCCAGCAGAGAGGAGCGGGTCTCGAACGGGCCGCCGTCGATCCGCTGGCCTTTCACTCCGACCGCGAGGAGGGTATGGTTTCCGTCCGGTTTGGCGGCGTAATGCAGACGCGCCAGCAGCCAGACCTCTGCCCCATAGGCCACATCGGAGAGCGGAACCGGCGCGTTGGCAAGGACTCCGGGCACGGAGGTGATCTCGACCACGACGCCCGGTCCGGGGTGAAGCGAGGCGGTCAGGTTGCGGGCGTAGAGGGCACGGACAAGGTCGAACTCCTCGCGGAACGCGTCCTCCAGGTCGGCGGCGGTCTGTCCGTAGTAGTGCTGTCCGCCTCCGTGTCGGGCCATGGCAACCATCAGATCCTCATTGAAGTTCCGGCCCAGTCCGATGGTGGTGGTCGTCACTCCCGCGCCGGCGAGCGCACGGCACTGGTCGGCAATCTTCGTCACATCGGTTTCGCCGACGTTCGCCTGACCGTCGGAGAGGAGCAGAACGCGTGACAGGGAGGCCGTGCCGGTCTGCGGGGCAAGCTGATTCGCGCCTTCGAGCCACCCGGCATGGAGGGCGGTCGAGCCGCCGTCGGTGACGCTGCGCAGGGCGCGGACGAACGGCGCGGGGTCGACGACGGCGGTCAGCGGGACCAGAGTGCGGACGTCGGTATCGTAGACGACCAGCGCGGCGCGATCGACGGGCGACAGGTGCGTGATGATATTCTCGGCGCAGCGGAGCGCCTCCCGCAACGGCTGACCGGCCATGGAACCGGATCGGTCCACCACGAGCGCCAGGTGCAAAGGCGGACGGTCGCGTCGGGCGGGCGGCAGCGCCGGGGCCTGAACCCGGATCAGAACATCCAGGGTTCCGCCCTCCCGGGAGATGGCCGTCCGGCAGGGAGTCAGTTCGATCGTCAGAGGAGTGTGTGTCATAAATTCGCGACCTTTCCGGCAAAAATGCCCATGATACCGGCATGAACGCCCTGCGAAGTTTGGGCGTTTAACGTGACGACGGTTAGCGACGCTTGCCGCGCCGCGCGATCTCCTCGGCGAGGGCGGCGCGGAAAACACGGACGGCGTCCTCGACCATCCGCTCCCGTTCCGCCGCGCCGCTGGCCTGTCGGAGCGCCTCGTCCAGGCTGTCGGCAAAGAGACGTATCTGGCACCAGGGCGCGACGGTATAGAGCGTGTCGGTCGTCCTTTCGGGCATGTCGCCCGACAGGCCGAGACGGTGCAGAGCGGTACGTATCTCCTGACGTGTTTCCGCCCGATCGCGAACGGATTCCGCCGGGGCGATTACGGCCGGCGGAACCGCCGGAGCGGCGGTTTGATAGCGTTCCGAAAACTGCCGGACCAGCGCTTCGGCTTTCGTTCGGCCCGGATCGGTATCGCCCGGCGGAACCGTACGCGGCAGCAGGGTTTGCAGAGTCGCCGTTTCGGTATCGCGCAGGTAATCGGCGATACGCGCCAGAGACCAGCCGTCGGCGAGTAGGAGCCGCGTCGCCAGCGTCTCGACCAGTTGACGGTAACCGAAACGGGCCTCCCGTCCCTCCCGATCGGGTCGGGTGAGAACGCCCTGAGTGACATAGAACCGGATCAGCCGTTCGGTCGGCGGCGGTTCCGGCGTAGAGGACGACTCGGAGAGCAGGCGTGTCAGCACGTCCGCCAGTTCGCCGGCCGTTCCTCGCCAGTTTCGAAACCGGGTTTCCATGTCGTTGACATCCATTGTTGCTGACATTGTATAATGTAAATTTAATTATCGCAAGGGCAATTTGGGTATCGGATCGGTAATTCCGGCGAACCTGGGGTACAATGCGAACGATAATCGGCACGGCATCAGGTCGCGCCGGGTGTTCCTCTCATGCCCTCACTCCGTTTCGGCGTGCGGAGGCCCTCTGAAGGAGACGTGACAAAGCAGATGGCGGAAGTTTATTCGACTCCGGCTCCCGCGCGCGGCGGGGATGTGATTCTCATCGATTCGCCCTACCGGATCCACTGGGGAAGAACGCTGATCTACGGGATCGGCGCGTCGCTCGGGCTGTTGCTGACGCATTTCCTGATCTACTTCGGCTACGGGATGAATGCGACCAACGGTCTGAACCTGCCCCTCATTCTTGGGGCGTTCATCACGGACGACCCGGTCGGAGCGCAGCTTCTGGGAATCGCCGGCGTGGTGGGTCTGTATACCGGCGCGGCGCTGGCGTACGCCTTCGTCCTGCACCTGTTCCACTTCCAGAGCAACCACGGCAAGGGGACGCTCTACGGCTTTCTGCTGTTCGTGGCGATGTACGCTTTTCTGTATCCCTGGATGGTCGGACTGGCGTCCCGCTGGGGACTGCCGCAGGTCACGTCCTCGTTCCTGCCGAATCCGGATGTCATGATGAATCAGGCAGGTCATGGAAACCTGGGCTGGGAAGCGGTCTTTCTGGCGTCCGTGCCGCACCTGGTCTACGGACTGATCCTCGGTTCCTCGTATCGGCACACGGAACTGCCGGTCGGCGAACGATACCGACTTCGCTATCTGGGCGACTGACGGGTCCGTTTCGGTCCCTCCGGAAAAGCGAAACCGCGCCGAAGAACTCTTCGGCGCGGTTTCGCTCTTTTCGCTCTTGTTCTTCGTCCGCGGCGAAATACCCCTATTCGGGCGCTCCTCCGGACGGTTCCGGAGCGGAACTCTCCCGGTCTCCCGAGTCGTCCTCTTCGCGGTCCAGAATTTGAATCATCTGCAGGCCGTGGCTGATGGTGGCGCCCGCCGAAACGGCCGCGCCAACATGGACGGCCTCGGTCATCTCCGGTCGGCTCAATCCCGCTTCCCGGCAGAGTTTCGTAAAGCTGTCGATGCAATAAGGACACTGGACGACGTGAGAAACGCCCAGACCGATCAGCGCCTTTTCCCGCTTGCTCAGCGAATTTTCCTTCAGGCACTCATCGTAATATTCCAGAAAGCGGTGCATCAGGTCCGGGCTTTCCTTGCCCATTTCCGGCAACCGTTGCAGATCCGTATCGTGGTAGTATTCGGCCATTCGTTCGTGATGCCTTCCCGCAAGAATTCGGAACCGGTCGCTGTCGTGTTCCGAAAAAAAAACATTTCGCCAAATGACGAAATATATCTTGACGCCCCGGAAGTCCGGGTGTTATGATCGGTACAGGGCAAGCCCATTCGCCGCAATGGCGAAATACCGCCGGGGCCGTGCCGGAGTGAGTCCGATGAATACGATTGCCAAAACCCATATTTCCCTGAACGTACACGATATCGACCGTGCGGTCGCTTTCTACGAGGCGTTTTTCGGGGTTTCCGCTCACAAACGTCGTCCGGGTTATGCCAACTTCGATATCGAGAACCCGCCGTTGAAACTGGCGATGCAGCAGGGTCAGGTGACGGCCGGAGCCGGTACGCTGTCCCATCTCGGCATCGTGGTTCATTCGACCGAGGAAGTGGCAGCGACGAAGGATCGCCTGGAGAGCACGGGGGTCGTCGTTTTCCGCGAGGGCGATACCGTCTGCTGTTTTGCGCGCCAGGACAAGGTCTGGGTCACCGATCCGGACGGCAATTCCTGGGAGGTGTACGCGCTTCTGGATGAAATGAATGAGACGGAGGACGACCATTTCGACACCCACGGACGGGAAGCGGAAACCGGTTGCTGCGGGGGGACGGTCGCTGCGCCGGTCACGCTGTCCTTGAACATCGGACGGGAAAAAACGGCGTCGCCGGGGCCTTCCTGCTGCGAATAATCCGAAGGATTTCGTCGGAACCGCAGAAATGCGGGCAACAGAGCCGGGGGTTCGTGTGTCTGAACTGCGAAGAACTATGGATGCTTTTCGCGGAATATTTCTGGTAATGCGAACGCCCCGGCTGTGGAAATACTGCTTTGGTCCGGTGCTGTTGACGCTGTTCGTGTATATGACGCTGGGAATACTCGGCGGCATCTTTCTGTTGCCTCATCTGGCCGCGCTGCTCTCCGGTCTACCGGGCAGCGGCTGGCTGACCCCCCTGGTCTCCGGGGCGGCCATCGTCCTCTGGCTCCTGCTCTTCCCCTTCCTTTTCACGCTGTTCGGGGGCGTCTTTTTCGGTATGGTGTACGAATCGATCGCCGAGGCGACGGAACGGGAGGTGCGCCCGGAACGGCCGACCGCCCTTCCGCCGGAAGGGGGTGCTCTTTTCGCCGACGTCCTGGGACGTCTGGCGTTGAATCTGACGCTCGGTTTGACGGCTTTCGTTCTCGGGCTCTGGCTCGGTCCGATTCCGGGTGTGGTTGCGGCGGGGGTGATCGGTCTGCTGGATTTTACCGCGCCGACCTGTTTGCGGCGCGGAATGACGCTGGGACGGCAGCTGCCGTTCCTGTTCCGTCCGCCGGACGCGCGAACGCTGTCCTTTGCGCTGGTGGCCGGTCTCCTCACCCTGATTCCGTTCGTCGGGGTCTTCCTGCTCCCGGGTCTGGTCGCCGGTGGAACCCTGCTGGTACTGGATCGCGAACGATCCTGATTTTTCCGCTTTCTCTTCCGTCCGACCGCTGTATAATGGAGAACTACCGCCGGGTGGTTTGCGTTTAATTGTTGGAGAATCCCTTGAGCATTGTTTTCGTATCGACCGATATAGGTATACGGAACTGCAAGGGTACAGGCCCCGGACAGGAACCGCCAACCCCGATCGAGAGTCCTTTAATGGAGTCCGATCCGGGGAACAGGCAGGGCGCTGCCGGAGAAAGCTGACAAAAATCACCGCAGGAAGCGAGGGCCGAAGCGCGATGTTGTTTCGCCGGGAGCAGATACGCTGGGAACAGGTAGACCCGCGCATCACCGCCAGAGTGGGGTCCTATGTCGCCCGGACCCGAAGCGCCGACGCTTCTGCCGTCATCCGATCCACAGAGAAACCCGTTTCGGAAACGTCCCGATCGATCACGACCTCGTCGGGTGATCGGCTCGATCCTGCCTGGACGGTGGTCTCCTTCATCGGTGCGCTTTTCATCGTCTTCCTGTACCTGAATGCGTGTTTCAACCTGGTCGGGCCGGTGGCGACGACGATGCTTTCGGCACTGCCGATCGGACTGGCCGGCATCGGCACGATGGCCGGGATGGTCGAGCAGGGGCGCGGTCTGCCCACCCCCCGTCTGCGCGGCAACCTGGTTCCGCTCGAAAATGAGGTGCGACAGGCGTTTCTCCGGTCGGGTGAAACGCGGGCCGAGCGTCTTTACGGCGATGTGATCGTGCAGCTGGCGTCCGCTCCCGTCGCCGGAGCCGGAGGAAACCCGGCTTTGCGGCAGGAGATGCTTCGTGAGTGTAACGCATTGCTCGCGGATCACTACCGGATCGCCGTTCACCGTCAGCAGGTGGCGCGTCTGATGGAGGACGGTGCGCTGGCCCGAACCGAGGCGGAACTGTTACGTCTGCAGGCGCGACTCGATCGGGCGACGGACCCGGTCGCCCGCCGCTCCTATCATCAGTCGCTGGAGATCTGTCAGGAGCGGCTGGAGGCGCTTCGCGGGCTGGACCCTCTGCTGGCCCGTCTGGAGGCTCAGGAGGAACTGATCTGTCAGGCGTTATCTCTGGCACAGGCCGCGCTTGCCCGTGTGGACGCCACGCCGGTGACGTTGACAGCGCCGGACGTCGAAGGATTGCGTACGACCGTTCGTCAGGTCCTCCATCGCACGCGCGCGGTCGAGGAAGCGGTTCTGGAACTGAACGACCATGCCGGGTGAGGGCGGTCAGCTGCCGGTCGAAAGGTAGTGCCGTTCGCCGAACGACCAGACCCGCAGACTGATTGCCAGAAACACAAAGCCGATGATCGGGCAGGTCCATGCCAGGATCGGAGGAACCCCGAGGTCGGCGCTCCGGTTGAGAAGGACGCTTGCCGGCAGATAGTTCAGGCAGGCGAGCGGGACAATGAACGTAAACAGGTCCCGCATCCAGGATCGGTAGAGCGGCATCGGGAACTGCGCCGCCTCCACTCCCCCGTAGGTGACCGTACTCCAGATCTCCAGTGTTTCGATCGTCCGAAAGCACGAGGCCGCCTGAAGAACGAACAGCCCGAAAAAGACGCAGGCGCCGCCGAGCAGCGAAAACAGGAGCAGAACGATTTTGGCGGCATCCGTCGTAATGGCCAGTTGCCCCATCGCCCAACTCAGGGCGAGCAGTCCGCAAAGAATTCGTCCGAGCCGCATCAGCACCAGATCCTGCGCCAGTAACTGGAACGCCGTCGGAAGCGGACGCAGCAGAAGACGGTCGAAATCTCCGCTCCGCACCATCGTTCCGAACTGGTCGAAACCCCGTCCGAACATATCGGCCAGGGCGAAGGCCGTATTGGCCATGCCGTAGAGCAACGCCACCTCCGGCAGCGACCAGCCGCGCATCGTGCCGAACCGGTCGAACAGCGCCTGTATTCCGGCAAACTCGATCGCGATCGCGAGGAACTGACCGAGGGTCATCATGAAAAAGGAGGCGCGGTACTGTAACTGCGCCCGCACCGAGGCGGCGACGTAGCGAACGTAGAGCCGAAGATAGACGTTCCGCATGGGTTCTCCTTCAGCCTCCCTGAACCGTCAAAAGCCGCAGGCCACGCCGCAGCAACAGGCGACCGATCAGGACAAAGACAAGGCTCCAGGCCAGTTGGTGCAACAGGACGCCTCCCAGGGCTTCCGGTGGAAGATGCCCGAAGTACAGGCGGAAAGGCGAATCGGCGACGCCGGAGAAGGGCTGCCATTTCAGGAACGTTTGAAGGGCAGGCGGGAACAGCGGCAACGGGATGATGAGGCCGGAGAGAAGGAGAGTGACGGACGGGACGAGTCGGGCGATTCCGTCCCCGGAGATGGTCCATAACAGAGAGATCGTGATGATCGTCATGAAACTGCAGACGAGCCATAACGCTCCGGCAAGGCTGACGACAAACGCTGCTCCGGAGGCGAGGGTGGGGGGTAACCCCATGCCAAGGAAAGGAACGGCGATCAGAAAGATCGGAACACAGCGAAGCAGGGTTGGCGCGGTCCGGGCGGCGAACTGCCGTGACAGCCACAGGGAGTACAGGTCGATCGGGCGCGCCAGTTCGTAGGCGACGGCTCCGGTGCGGATCATGTTTCGGACGTCGGGATCGGGGTTGGCGGTGAACGGCAACATGGCGAGGAACGCCTGACCGAGCCAGGTATAGGTGACGGCCTGCGCGAGCGACATCGGTGGGGTCCGCGTCGTGCCGTGGTAGAACCCCTCCAGGATCATGATTTTGATCAAACCCCAGAACAACTGGGTTGCCATGCCGGCGATCGCCGCTTCGCGGTACTGGATCAGGGTCCGAAAGCGGGCCGAGAAAAGGGCAAAATAGGGCCATAGACCGGTCATCGGGAGCGTTCTCCGTACAGGCGAGCGATGATCTCCTCGATCGGCGGATTGCCGACGAAGAGATCGCGGATTCCGACCCGGGCGGTCAGCCGGGCGATCAGGGTGGCCGCCGGTATCGTCTCCGGATCGAAGGCGAGCGTCACCCGGTCGCCTTCCCGTTTGATAACGGTCGCCGCCGGGTCGGTGACGGAGGTATCGGGGTTCTCCAGATCGAGGGTGAGCCATCGTTCGCGGGTCACCTGTGTCCGGAGAGCGGTCAGCGATCCGTCGGAGAGGATGTGTCCGTCGGCGATCACCAGAACACGGGAACAGAGAGCCTCGATATCATCCATATCGTGTGTGGTCAGGATGACCGTCGTCCCGCGTTCCCGGTTCAGGTCGCGAATAAACTCCCGGACCGCCAGTTTGGAGACGGCGTCCAGACCGATCGTCGGCTCGTCCAGGAAAAGCAGATCGGGGGCATGGAGGAGGGAGGCGGCCAGTTCACAGCGCATCCGCTGGCCCAGACTGAGTTGACGGACCGGAACGGAGAGAAAGGAGCCAAGGTCGAGGCGGGCAATCAGGTCATCGCGCAGGCGAGCATAGGCGGTTTTGTCGACGCGATAGATTTCCCGCAGGAGATCGAACGATTCGATCACCGGAAGGTCCCACCAGAGTTGCGACCTCTGTCCGAAGACGACGCCGATCCGACGGACGTGCTCTATTCGCCGCTCGTAGGGGACACGTTCGAGCACGGTGCAGACGCCGCGATCGGGGACCAGAATCCCGGCGAGAATTTTGACGGTGGTCGATTTGCCCGCGCCGTTGGGTCCGATGTAGCCGACCAGTTCGCCCGGCTGCATTTCAAAAGAGACGTCGTCCAGGGCGACCTTTTCACGGTAGGACGGTCGAAGCAGCGATTTGATCGCGTTCCAGGAACCGGCGGCCCGTTCGGCGATACGGTAGGTCTTGCGGAGCGATTCCACACGGATAATCGGCGTCGGCATGGCGGAAAACCCGGCTATTGTACAGGCGGTCCTCGATCGCCGCCAACGGGACGGAGTCAAACAGCGGTTTTCCGCGCGGCGGAGCGATATAATGGGCTATTGGGAGCGGCGACCACATGGCAGGCGGCGCGTGCGGCGGCGCGGGAACGACGAGCCCTTCTCCTGGGAACGAGGGGAGAGGAGGCTGATGCGCCGGCGGAGCAGCTTCTCAATACCGCCCTGAAGGTGGCGGGCCTGCGCTGTTACCCGCGTCGCCCGAGCGATGCCCTGCTTTCCGGGGCGCATGCCGTTCTGGACCCGGAGGCCCGGGCGATCTGGGTTCGTGCCGACGCCCTGCCGGCGGAGCGACGGGTCTATCTCGCCCATGAACTCGCCCATTTCTACCTCCATGAGAAAGGCATCCTCTGCCATTGCTGTGAGGAGGACTTCGCCGAACCGGAATCGACGCTTAACATCGGGTACGGTCCGCGACAACGTCGTGAAACCGAGGCGAATGTGTTTGCCCGCGAGTTCCTTTTACCCGCATCGTCGGCGCGTCGGCTGTTCGATGCGGGGACGGATGCTCACCGAATGGCTGCCCGTCTGGGGCTGCCGTCGGCGCTCGTTTTTGCCCAGTTGACGGAAAGTCTGACGGAGAGTCCGGCGGTCGCGCCGGACACCGACGAGTCCGCTGTCGTACCACCGGCTCCTCTCTCGACGACCCTCGATCCCAGTCAGGAGAAGGCCGCGCGTGCGGAGAAGGGACCTCTGCTGGTCGGAGCGGGGCCGGGTACGGGGAAGACCCGAACGCTGACCGCCCGCGTGCTTTTTCTGACCGAGGAGTGCGGCGTTCCCCCGGAGAACCTGCTGGCGTTGACCTTTTCCCGTAAGGCGGCGGAGGAGATGCGGGAGCGGATCGCTCTGGTCGCACCGGAGGTCGCGCGTCGCGCCTCCATCAGTACGTTCCACGCCTACGGATTGGAGATGCTGCGTCGGCATGGCACGGTGATCGGGCTTCCGGCGACCCCCGTTCTGCTGGAAATGGCGGATGCCTGCGCCCTTCTGGAGCGTCGTGCCGCCCACCTGGGGCTGACGGCCCTGCAGTACCTTCATGACCTGGCGTTCCCGCTCCCCGATATTCTGCGGATGATCGCACGTGTCAAGGAGGAGATGATGTCTCCCCAGGAGTTCGCCGAACGGGCGGAGGCGGCGGGGGATGATCGGTTGCGGGACGTCGCACGGGTGTATGCGTTCTACGAGCGGATTCTTCGGGACAAGGGGGCGATGGACTACAGCGATCTGATCTGCCGGACCCTGCGCCTGCTCGAGGAGAACGAGGAGGTGCGGACGGCGGAACGCGCTCAGTGGCATCATATTCTCGTGGATGAGTATCAGGATGTCAACCGTGCCGGGGCGCGGCTGGTTCAACTGCTGGCCGGCGACGGCGACGGTCTTTGGTGCGTCGGCGATGTGCGGCAGAGCATCTACCAGTTCCGTGGGGCCTCCCCCGCCAATGTCGCTCAGTTTCGGAACGATTTCCCGAACGGAGAGCGGACCGATCTTGCGATGAACTACCGTTCGCGCGCGGAACTGGTGACACTGTTCGGTGTGGTCAGCGGGGAAGGGGCGGCGACCTGGAAGGCATCGCGTAAGGAGGAACCGGCGGCCTCGGTCACGCTGGCGATTGCGGACGATGACCGGGCGCAGGCGGACGGGATCGCCAACACGATGCGATACTTCGTCGAACAGGAAGGGTATGCGTTCCGCGATCAGGTGGTGCTCTGTCGTACGCGCAACCAGGCGCGTCAGTTGCGGGCGGCGCTGACCGCGCGCGGAATACCGACGGCCGGCGGCATGGAGGAGGGTGGGTTTCTGGCGCGTCGGGATGTCCGAAATCTGGTCGCGCTGCTCTCCCGTGCGGCCGAACCGGCGGGACCGGCCCGGCGACGCCACCCGCAGCTTCCGGAGGGATTGCCGTATCGCAGCGATGCGCTCGATTTTTATCTGGAACTCTTCTGGGGGCGACCGGGCTGGATTCGAACGCTGGAGGACACGGCGGGTGCGGCACGCCTCCTTGCGCTAGCGCGAGCGTTCCGGGATCGATCGGTGGCGTTGCTCGAGGAGGACGATGAGCCACGACGCGCCTTTTTACGGCATCTGCGGCGGATGGCGCGACTGGGGACGACATTCGCCGACCCGGAAACCGACGAAGGCGCCGATGTCGTTCGTTTCCTGACCGTGCATGGCGCGAAGGGACTGGAGTTCCCGATCGTCTATGTGCCCAACCTTTCGCAGAACAAGTTTCCCTCCCGTCCGGGGCCGTCGCTGTTGCCGCCGGTGCCGGGCGATGAAAAAGCGGGCGCAAGCTCGCTGGAGGAGGAATCGCGCCTGTTTTTCGTCGCTCTGACACGTGCGCGGGATCATATCGTTCTGTCACGAGCGTTGAAATACGGCAGCCGTCCGGAGTGGCCGTCACCGCTTCTGAAGTCGCTGAACGGGATACCGGGAATTCGGAACGAGGTCTGGTCGGTCTCCGCGCACTATGCGCAAGCTTCGGCGGAACCGGTCGGCGAAACCGTCGATTTCGAGTCAACGCTCCATGCCGATGACGCGCCGACCGGACCGATCCGGGCATCCGAGGCGGAGTTGTATCTGCGCTGCCCGCGCCGTTACTTCTATCAGGAGGTGGCGAACGTCCCGACCGGCGAAAGAACCGCCTACGATGCGTTCAAGCGAACGCTCGAGGAAGCGCTGGAAAGCCCGGACCCGGCGGTGGCTCTGGAGGCGGCCTGGGTGGAGCACGGACTGGACGAAACGCACCCGCACGCGGAACTGTACCGGCAGGCGGCGGGAGAGATCGTACAGCGGGTAAAGCGAAATATCGCAGCCGCGAGCGGCGTCGCGCCGTTCCGGCGGAAGGATTTACCGGCATCGCTGACGCTGGAACTGGAAAACGGAGCGATCGAGGTCCGGCCGGATTTCGTGTCGTCCGACGGGGCGACGATGGAATGCCACACGTTCCGGCGACCGCCGACCGATCCCGAAAACAGCGATATTCTCCGGGACCCTCGCTACTCGCTGCTGTACGAGGCCGCGCTCAAAGCGCGACCGGGCGGTAAGCCGGACCTTCGCCTGCGGTTTTTGCAGTCCGGTGAGACACTGGCGGTCCCCGATCGCCCGAAAACCCGCCTCCGTCACCTCGAGCAGTATGACCGCGCTTTACGCGGCATCCGCCTGAAGGTGTTTCCGCCGACGCCCGCCGATACGGCCGATTGTCCGACCTGCCCGTACTATTTCATCTGCCCGGAATAGACCGTTCGCGACCCGGATACGGTCGGCAGCCCGCTCGAATTCGCTCCGGGGGCTTGCATACGGACGGTCCGGGAGTGTATGCTTGAAACAAAAGTCGGGGTTGGTGAATTCCAATTAAACGGTCTTCCCGATTTCGGCCAGGAGACGCCCGATCGTTCGAAGAAGAACGGATCGGTAAAGAAAGCGACGGTGCCTACCATGTCGGTGCAAAGCAGGTTTCTGGAACCGGAGTTTCTCCGGGCGTTGGAGCGACTGTCCGGGACAGCGCGCCGCCCTTTCTCCGGCCCGAAAAAAGGGGAAAAGCGGCCCCTCCGTCCCGGCGCTTCGCCCGAGGTGTCGGATTTCCGGCCGTACGGGATAGAGGACGACCCCAGGCACGTCGATCGGCAGGCGTTTCTGCGTCCGGAACGGCTGTTCCAAAGGCTGTTTTCCCAGGAGGACGTTTCGATCCATCTGTTGCTGGATGCCTCCCAGAGCATGGAGTATCCGGTGGAGACGTTCGCCGGGAGAATGACCAAGTTTGACTTTGCCCGTAAGATCGCGGCATCGATCGGCTATGTCAGTTTGATCCGTTACGATCGTGTTTCGGTCGCCTGTTTCGCGCAAACGGTCGGGAGCCGGGTTCCGACGCTGCGCGGGCAGGCATCTGCGCCACGGCTTTTCGAGTATCTGGAGAGCCTGTCCCCGGGCGGACGGACGGATTTTGTCCACGCGCTACGGAACTATACCGCCCGTCATTCCTCACCGGGCATCTGTATCGTCCTCTCCGACTTTTTCGATCCGAACTGGGAACGGGGCGTTCGCGCCCTGCTGTCCCGTCGATTTGAGGTCGTTCTTCTGCAGATTCTCGCGCCGGAGGAGGCGGAACCGAATGTCGTGGGGGATCTTCGGCTCGTGGATGCGGTAACGGGTGAGACGCGGGAGGTCAGTATCACCCCGGCGGTACTGGCCAACTATCGCGAGGCATTCCATCGGTTTTGCGCATCGCTCTCCGAACTGTCCCAGCGACATGGTATGGACTATCTGCAGACGACCACCGACGCTCCGGTGGAGGAGATGCTTCTCCGAACCCTCCGGAACGCCGGTCTGTTATCCTGACGCGACTCAGGGCGCGGTCGTCACCTTGATGACATTGTCCGAAGGGATGCGGTCGATCATTTTGTTGTAAGGATCGATACCGGCCTTCGCGGGTTCGGTCTCCGTTTCGAAGGTGAATGTCCGCCGTTCCGTTGTCAGCCGGTGACGTTCCAGAATCAACGGCTTGCCGACCGCGTCCTTGTCTCGTTGCCTTCCCTGCGCGGCCGCGAAAACACCGATGTCGAAGAGGTCGTCGAGGGGGGCGACGGTCTCTCGTCCCGAACCGTCGGCGTACCGCTTGCTTGCCGAGACGGTCACCGTCACCCGCCATTTTCCGTCAGGCAACCGTTTCGCGGACGCCTCCGTCGCCCGGCAGTCATACATGGTAATCCGCTCGAACAGGTCACCGAGGAAGGTACGATCCCCGGCGGGCGTCGCCGTTTTGAGATATTCCAGCAGTTCGAGGGAGGTCGTGTACGGAGGCTCCTGAAACCCTTTGTCCCGAACGAACCGCGCCAGGACGGCGTTCAGACGTTTTTCGGCGATCCGATCCGCCAGCGCGTAGAAGGCGAGGGCGCCCTTCGGGTAGTGAATGTACTGCTGGTTCTGCACTTTGACCAGGGGATTCTCCTCCTCCCGCTCGCCGCCGCGCCCGCGCAGGTAACGGTCGAGATCGTGTCTCAGGAACCGGCGAATCCGTTCGGGGCCGTACTTTTTCTCCAGGATCTTCAGTGCGGAGTACTCGGCCAGCGATTCGGAGAGCAGGGTCGCCCCTTCCATGTCCGCTCCCAGCACCTGGTGCGCCCACCACTGGTGGGCGGTTTCATGCGCCGTGACGTAGTACGGGTAGTCGATGTCCTCCTCCTCCTCTCGAACGCGGGCGATGAACCCGATGGCCTCGGAGTAAGGGACGGTATTCGGGAAGGACTGGGCGAAGGAAGCGTATGCCGGGAACTCCAGGATGCGAAGTTGTCGGAACTGATACGGGCCGAAGTTCTCGGAGCAATAGGTGAGCGCATCTTTCATTCCCGCCATCATCCGGTCGAGATTATAGGCATGGGCGGGGTGGTACCAGATCTCGAGGGCAACCTTTTTGCCGTCTTGTCCGGTCCAGGTGTCGCGCTTGACCGCGTACCTGGCCGAGAGGAAGGAGTAGAAGTTGCGGATGGGGGCATCCATTTTGTAGCGGAAACAGCGTCGTCCGTTTTCCGTCCATTCCTTTTGCAGGTAGCCGGGGGCGATGGCGGTCTGGTCGGGGGAGGTCCGGACGGTGGCCTCGAAGTCGATCCAGTCGGCGTCGCTGCCCAGATAGGTACGGTTGCGGGCGGCGGTATCGGTCAGGGCCGGCATACGGGGACGCTTCGGCAACTTTCGCTTTTCCCGTTCCCGTTCGTCGGTGATTTCGCCGCCGGGCTGGTACCCGATCGCAGGGACCGGCATGGTCACGAACGTTCCGTTTTCGGCGATGGCGGTCTGAATGCCGTCGTTCGGGAAGCCGGTTTTGTCATAGGCGAGCGAAAAATCGAGCGTGGTTTCCTCGCCGGGAGACAGCGGACGTTCCAGGCGGAAGGTTCGGAAGCCCGTGGCGTTATCGACGATATCGGGGGTGACCGGAACGGCGAACCGCAGTTCCTTCACGGTAAGGGTCTGGTCCGTCTGCAGGGCGACTTCGCGGATCGGACGCCCGGATTTATTTCTCAGGCGGTACGTTCCCCGAACGGCGTACCGGAGTCGTTCCGGCTGAAGGTCGACGTCGAGTCGGACAGCCGTGATGTGCGGCATCGGTTTCTTTTCCCAGGCGGCCTTGTAGGAGCGTTCATAGGTTTCCTGGCGGCGAAGCCCCTCCTGTTTCGGGACGTATTCGTGGAGAACGTCGGTGTTGTAGGTGATAAAGGCGGCGCTTCCGACGACGGTCGCTGCGGCGGTTACGCCGACAACGTTTCCGGCCCGACCGATGCGCCCGTTTTGCCAGCGGAAGAACAGGCGTTCCTCCTTGCCCCGGACCCAGAGGCGAAGCGCGGCCAGGAGCAGCAACACGGAAACCGCCAGCCAGTACAGGGTAAACCAGAACACCGGTGCCAGGAACGGTCCGAAGCCGTTCATATCGGAGTACACCGGGGTCGGTCCGGAGCCGAACCGGTAGAGGTAGCGTTCCAGTTTGAGCAGGGGCAGAACGGACGCGGAGAGGGAGATCAGAATCAGGGCGGTATGGCCCAGGAATTTGTTGTTGAGAACGGAATGCAGGAAAAAGGCGAGAAAGACCATGGCGATCCAGCCGGGAAGGAGGATGCCGAACAGGTAGGTGGCGTACAGCGGCAGTTCGAAGTGGAAATAGCCCTTCGCGGCCTGGGTCACGATCCCGGCGGCGATCAGACCGACGTTCAGCGTCATCAGCATGGCGACGATCGCCGACACTTTGGCGAGCATTCCGGCCGCGGTCGACGTCGGCAGAGCGTCGGTAATCTGGTCCAGACGGAGCACGCGTTCCCGCCAGACCAGTTCCCCGGTGTAGAAGGTGATCAGAATGACGAAGAACAGCGAAAAGCCGTTGGCGACGCTGTCCATCATGACGCGGGTCACGGGATAGATCGGCGTATCGAAAATGCGGTCGGCCTGGGAAGCGTTGACGAAAAGCAGCAGCATACCGGCGAAGGTAATGGCGAGAAAGGGAACGCCACGCAGGATTTCACGATAGTAAAATCCGGTCAACCGGAGGTAGACGGTCCGGGGCGAGACGGGTTCCGTGGCCGCCGGCGGCAGTTGGGACGGTAAAACCGACTCCGTTAACGTGGCGTTATCGATGGCTGTCTTGCGGCGGCGCGCCAGGGTCAGGGGATGTCGTGAAAAAGCGAACAGACGGTAACCGATCGCGAAAACGACCGCCGCAATGGCCAGCCAGAAGGCGCGATTGACCAGCAGCGGACCGGAGAGGGTGAGAAGCGAGGTGTTTTTCTCCGCCAGTGTCCAGTATCGGGTCAGCAGGGAGGTCGCGCTCAGGCCGAAAGGATCGAAGAAAGCGGCCAGTTCCCGGCTTTCCAGGTTGCTCAGGAGGCTCAGGGACATGGCCCAGCCGACGAAGAGCAGGATGCCCTGAACGTAAATGGCGAGGAGACTGCGCGTCAACGCGCCGAAAACAAAACAGAAGGAGCCGACCAGCAACAAGTTGGGCAGCAGATAGACGCCGAGGAAGAACAGGTAGGCGTCGGCGCGAAAGGGTCCGAAGTCGGATTTGTCGGCCCAGGGCGCGACGGTCCCCAGGATGAACCCGAGCGGAATCGACAGAAAGACCAGGACGGTCACGACGAAGGCGCCCAGGAAACGCCCGAACAGGTAGTCGCGCTTCGAAAGCCGGGTGGTGAAGAACAGTTCGTGCGCGTTCGCTTCGAAATCGCGGTAGACGGCGGTTCCGAGCAGAGCGGAGCAGATGGTTCCGCCAAGGACCATCAGGATGGTTCCGGCCACGGAGATCACGAAGGGAGCGTTTCCTTTGACCCGGCCGTCCCCGCCGCCGAGCTGCACGATATCGGTCGATATGAACAGGAGGGCGAGGAGGAAGAAGATCCCGAAAAAAAGGTAGGTCGAGATCTGTCGTGTGCGGAAACGGAGTTCGAAGAGAAAAACGTCTTTCACGACGGACCTCCTGCGGGGATTGCGGACGGTTCGCCACCCAGGTTCCGGGCGGTATGGAAAAAGTAAGCATCCTCCAGGTCGGCGGCGACCGGCTCGAAACCGTCGCCCGGCGATTGCTCGCTGTAGATCGCCAGAACGGGTTTTCCGGCGACGAGTCGGGTGGAGACGACCCGGTATCTTGCCTGGGCATCGGCGAGGGCGCGTTTGTCGAAGGTTCGTTTCCAGAGACGCCCGCGCACCGCTTCGATCACGGTTTCGGGGTTGCCCTCGGCCACCACCTGACCGCTGGCGATGATCGCCATCCGCTCGCACAATTCACGGACATCCTCCACGATGTGCGTCGAGAGGATGACGACGACGTTTTCACCGATTTCGGACAGCAGATTCAGGAACCGGTGGCGTTCGGTCGGGTCGAGGCCGGCGGTAGGTTCGTCGACGATGATCAGTTCCGGGTTGCCGATCAGGGCGACGGCGATTCCGAGACGTTGACGCATTCCCCCGGAGTAGCCGCCGACGTTCTTCTTACGGGCATCATAAAGGTTGACCTGTTGCAACATCGCCTGCACCCGTTCGCGCCGTTCGCGCGCGTTGTTCATGCCTTTCAGGGCGGCGAAGTGGTCCAGGGTCGCTTCGGCGGAGAGGGTCGGATAGAAGCCGAACTCCTGCGGCAGATAGCCGAGCCGCGCCCGCAACGCCTCCTTTTCCCGAAGAACGTCGATTTCGTTGAAGAAAATGCCGCCGGTATCCGGCTCCTGAAGGGTTGCGATCGTTCGCATCAGCGAGGATTTCCCCGCTCCGTTCGGGCCAAGCAGACCGAACAGACCGCGCGGGATGATCAGGTTGATTCCATTGAGCGCGCGAACGCCGTTGGGATAGGTTTTGGTCAGGTTCTCGATTCGCAGTTCCAACTCGGGACTCCATTCTCAAATTTGTGAATGTCCTGTGAATTGGGACACAGCGGAGGCGCGCGAGTTGCGCTTGACTATTCACATTTTTGAAAATATACTGGTCGGGTGGAACAGCGAGCACTCACCCGGGCGCAGGCGATTCTGCATCCGGTTCGCGCACGGATTCTCGTGGCGGTCAGCGACCGGGTCATGACCCCGCGTCAGATCGCCGCACGGATGAGCGAGATTCCTCTCGGGACGGTTTACCGGCATATCGGGGTTCTTCGCAATGCCGGCATACTTCGCGTCGTCGGAGAGCGTCGGGGGCGTGGTCCGACCGAACGGCAGTATGCTCTGGTGGAGGAGGCATCCTACGTCAATCGGGAGGAAGTCGGCGCGGAGGAGGTGATGGGTCTGGTGGCCGCGTTGACCGGCGTGCTGGAATCCGCCTTCGGTCGTTTCCTCCGGCAGGCGACCTTTCCTTTGCCGGAAGGCCGGATCAGCCTTTTGGTCAAGTCGGTCTCCCTGACCCCGGAGGAGACGAAAGCGTTGCGGGCAACGGTCTTCGAGTATGCGGGAAGGTCGGGGCGAGTGCCGGGCGAGGGAGCGGAGCGTCGGCTGATCGGCTTTTTCACGGTTCCGGATGCGGACCCGCCCGATGACGACGAAGGGTCACCGGGCGATGCGGTATCGAATCAGCCGGCGGTCGCCGGGTGAGGACGGATAACGAAGTCCTCCCAGGTGATCGCGTAATCCTCTTGCCTGCCCGTTGCCGCGAAGCGAACGATCACCTCGGCGGCCACGCTGACCGTGAGCGTGACCAGATTTCGGGCGAGCGGATAATCACAGAGATCGTCGTGCGCATCCGACGGCACCCGGTACCGTTCATTCCAGACGATCTCGCCGTAGCGGTCGGCCAGCCCGACATGCAGACACGGCAGATGTTTTTCGGCGCAGGTGTCGGTAACGGTCCGTCGGGCGACGCTGTTGTCGAACGTATCCACGACCAGTCCGCTGCCGTCGAGAAGTTTCGCCGCGTTTGTCGGGGTCAATTCCTCGGCTTTTCCGACGACCGGAACGCCCAGGGCGCGGTAGAGCGAGTTCGCCAGAATCTTTGCCTTCTGCGCGCCGATATCTCCCCGGAAATAGGGCTGAGTCGACAGATTGCGCTCCTCCACCCGATCCCGGTCGATGACGGTCAGACGGTAAAAACCCTGGCGAAGCAGCGTTTCGGTCAGGTTCGCTCCGAGCGCACCCGCCCCGCAAACGGTCACCGGAAGGTGGCGCAATCGGGTCATGACGTCATCGGATCGATACAATCGTTCGTGAAAAAGGGGGTCCATGGCGATTCCTTATCGTCGGAAAGTCCGAAAAGCGAAAACGGAGCGGTGTTCGGGCTGCGGAAAGGCGCAAAAACGCAGTAAATATACCAGTATTTCAGAAAAAGCTTACCTCTCTCCTGTAAAAAACCTCTGCATTCCGGTGGTAAAACGTCCGAAAAGAAAAGGGCGGAGTAACAATACATGACCGGGACGACGACCGATTTGCCCGCTGAGGGCACGACGACCACCAAACGAACGCGAACGCAGAACCGGGCCGGACGGCAGGAAGCGATCGCGGAGAACGAGCGACGCGAACGACAGATTGCCGCACTTTATGAACTGTGGCGTTCCGTTCCCCATTCCGAGACCCGTCATCTTCTTCAGCGGATCGCCGAACGTGTCGCGGCCGCTCTGGATGGCCATACGTGTTCGCTGTTACTGCGGGAGAAAAACGGCAACACGCTGCGGGTAGTGGCTTCGGTCGGGCTTTCCACGGACGTCGCGGAGTCGGTGACGCTTCTGGTCGGGGAGCGGATTGCCGGGCGGGTCGCGGCCTCCGGGCAACCGATCCTGGTGAACAAGGACCCGAGCAACCATCCGCTTTTGAGTAAGGACGGGCGTCCGGGGGACATCACCCGTCGTCCGGAGGTGGAATCGGCTCTGTGCGCTCCGCTGGTCGCCGCCGATGGCGCGGTCCACGGGGTGTTATGTCTCTCCCGCTTTACGCCGGCGGGCGCCTTCACCGAAAGTGATCTGCGGGTGTTCTCCCTTTTCGCGGCGCAGGCGGGGGCCGCGGTCGCACAGGCGCGGATCATCGAGGATCTGACGCTGGCGGCGCAGGAGGCGGCCAAGATGGAGCGGGAGATCGCGCAAACCGCGCACCTGGCAACCATCGGGCGGATGGCGGCGACGGTCGCCCATGAGCTGCGGAATCCCCTTTCGTCGATCAAGGGAGCCGCCCAGTTCCTGCTGAGAGAGTTCTCCTCCGACAGAGGCGAACGCGCGGGAATGGTCTCGGATTTTCTGAATATCGTGGTGGACGAGGTCAACGGACTGAACCGCCTGACCACTGATCTGCTGGAGTTTGCGCGACCGACTCCGCCGCAGAGAATCTCACAGGACCTGGTCACGCTGATCCAGGGAGAGATCGCGTTTCTGCGGCAGGAACTCGAAGCGATGGGGGTCGTCGCCATCCACGAGTCGTATCCGTCCGAGACGCCGGTTCGTGCGGAGATGGATGCGCCGCAGATCGGGCAGGCACTGCGCAACCTTCTGCTGAACGCCGGACAGGCGGGGGCATCGCGTTCGCTGATGGTTCCGATCGAGATCACGGTCCGCCTGACGGTGAACGCCGAGTTCACTCCGGCACGTTACGATCTGACCGTGGCCGATAACGGACCGGGCATCCTGCCGGAGGCGCTTCCCCGGCTCTGGGAACCGTTTTATACGACCAAAGCACGAGGGTCCGGTCTGGGACTCGCGCATGTGCGCCGGGTGATCGAAGCGCATGGCGGATCGGTGGATTGCGGAAATTCCCCTCAGGGCGGGGCATGGTTCACCCTGTCGTTACCCGGGCAGATGCCGGAAATCGAATCGTCGGAAATCCCCTCGGAAGCCACTCCCCGAAATCGGGCGGAATACCGGGCCGCCTAGGAAGAAGTGACAAATGGAAAGCGCAAACGGAACCATGGAGCCTGCGAACGGACAGACGAACGGACAGACCATTCTGATCGTCGATGACGAACCGAATCTGCGACGGGTGCTTTCTGCGGTCCTGTTACGGGATGGTTACAACGTGATCGTTGCCGATAGCGGTCGGGACGCGATCAAAAAGGCGAAGCAGCAGACGAGCCTGGATCTGCTGGTGACCGACTTTTTGATGCCGGATATGAACGGTCTGGAGGTACTGGAGTCGGTTCGGAAGCAGCATCCGGGGCTGCGCGCTCTGCTGATTTCCGGGCATGGCACGATCCGGTCGGCGGTAGAGGCGATGCGATTGGGGGCGTTCGACTACCTGACGAAGCCGTTCGAGATGGAGCAGGTTCGAGCCACGGTCGAACGGGCGTTGCGGGCGCGGCCGACGCTGACGGCGCCGTCTCCCACCGTTCCGGGGGCGGCGGCGGTCAAGATCCCGGTGCCGTCCGCCGCCACCTTCGGATTGGTGGGCGAGGCCCCCGCGACCCTGGAGATGCGTGACCAATTGCTGCGCGCCGCCGCGTCCCGCGCGACCGTTCTGCTGCTGGGCGAATCCGGGACCGGAAAAGAGGTTGCCGCGCGTCTGATCCATGAGGCCAGTCCGCGCAGTCGAGGGGCATTTGTCGCGGTATCCTGCGCCGCACTGCCGGAATCCCTGCTCGAGTCGGAACTGTTCGGTCACGAAAAGTCGGCGTTCACCGGTGCGCTGGCCGCCAAGCCGGGCCGGTTCGAACTGGCCGACGGCGGCACGCTGTTTCTGGACGAGATCGGTGATATCCCGCATGTGACGCAGGTGAAATTGCTGCGCGCGCTTCAGGAACGGGAGGTAAGCCGGATCGGTGGCACCAAGTCGACCAAGGTGGATGTACGCGTTGTCGCTGCCACCAACCGTGATCTGTGGCAGGCCGTGCAGGAGGGAACGTTCCGTCTCGATCTTTACTATCGGCTGCACGTCGTCCCGGTCAAGCTCCCCCCGCTACGCAACCGTAAGGAGGACGTGCGCCCCCTGGCGTTCCACTTCCTGGCGCGGTCGTCTCAGGAAAACGGGCGGACCTTCCCCGGCGGCATCACTGAGGAGGCGCTGCATCTGATGGAGCAGCATGACTGGCCCGGCAACATTCGTGAACTCCAGAACGTGATGGAGTATGCGGTCGTAATGTCCGCGCCGGGCACGGATCGGATCGAATCGAGCGCGTTGCCGACCCTGATTCCGTCGCAGCGGGCGGCGGCGGAACGGACCCGCCTGACCGTGGTGAGCGGGACCCGCTGACCCCGTTTTTGCTCGGATAGCCCCAACTTTGGCCATTCACTGATACAATAGACGGCGTTCCCGGTGCAGGGTACGTAGAAAATTCTGCATTCTAGCGATGAGCCGGAGAGTGCTTCGGTCGTCGGGAGCCGAGCAGCGGTATGGAATTCTGGCGAATCTTCCGCCTGGTCTGGGGTAAACGGTGGTTGATCGCGGGGATTATGGCGATTTCCGCGGTCGTGATTCTGGTGGGCGCAACCATCAAGGGACAGCAGCGCTCGTATGAGGCGGTGGCGATCATCTCGCCGCTGGACACCGGACAGACTCCGGTCGCCAACGTCGGCGAAACCGGAGTTGCGCCACCCCCCCGGGTTCAGGAGGATATCTCCGCCCGTATCTCCGAGCTGGTAATGCAACTGCGCAGCAGCAACGACCTCTATCTGCGCACGGCGGAACTTCTCCGTCAGCCCCGGCCCGAGCGAACCGAATCGGTGCAACGTATCCTCGACAAGAACGGGTATTTCGCCCAGACGGACAGCGAAGCGGATTCCCTGGTCAAGCGGGCGGTGGCTCTGAAGGAGATTCGGGCGGCGGAAGCGCCGGCCATTCGCGAGCGCCGGAAACGGGAAAGTCGCGAGCGGATCGTCGCTTCGCTGGTCGAAGCCCGGGACTCCCTCGGAAGCTTCAAGGAAGGCGGCATCGAACTCAGCCCCACCGCCATCACCGACGTTATCCGCGAGAAGATGTCGTTCGATGTGGTCGCCGGACCGCTGGACACGGAAAACAACCGTCAGATCGTGAATCAGGTCCGGATTTCGGGGCGTTTCGAGCGCGAGGCGGAGGCAAACCTCTATGTCAATATGCTCTGCGTGGCGTTTATCGACTTTTACATCTCCCGCAGCGCCGGAACGGCGAACGCCCGTCTGGCTTTGACGCAGGAGAAACTTCGCGAGGCACGGCGGCAGCTGGAGGAGGCGCAGCGGGCCGAGAGCCGCTATCGGAAGGCGCAGGGGGTGGCCCTGACCTCCGCCCAGGAAAACGTCATCAATCAGTACGTCCAGCTGCAAACCGAGCGGGACGCGGCCCGGCGCAGCCTGAACGAGGCGACCGCGGCGGTATCGCGGCTGGAGCGGCAACTGGCAACGACGGCGGCCACGGTCCGGAACGCCCTGCCCGCCGAGGAAAACCCGGCCGTGCGTGATTTACGGCAGCGGGTCGCCAACGCCCGGATCAATCTGCAGAAGCTTCGCGACCTGAATTACGGTGAGGAGTACGATTCGGTCGTCCTGGCGAAATCCGAACTGAAAGCCGCCGAGCAGGCGCTGGCGGAGGCCCGGAAACAGGACTACGGAGTGACGTCCGCGAATCCCAATCGGCAGGCGCTGGAACTGCAACTGGCGAACGCCCAGGTGCAGCGAGACAGCGCCGAACAGCGGCTGAACGCGATCGATCAGCAGGCGGGAACGGCGGCGGATCGTCTGCGCAGTCTACCGGAGGCCCAGTTCGCTCTGGGCGACCTGCGGCGAGAAACGACCATCGCCGATCGAAACGTCACGACCCTGGCCGAGCAACTGCGAAAATACGAACTCCAGGCGATCGACGAGAGCAAGGCCGGCGCGATCAATATCGTCAGCCAGGCCCATGCCGAGCCGGTGGGCGGGGATATCGCCCGATACCGTCCGACACTCGTGGTATTCGGCCTGGTCCTTTCCCTTTTCTGCGGAGTGGTCCTGGTAGTCGGTATGGATGCGCTCGATAACTCGATTCGGACGGTGCAGGACGTCGAACGAACGTTAAAGCTGCCGGTCGTCGGCGTTATCCCGGAGCATTTGCCCGACCCGCATCGCGCCCCGCGTGTCGCTTATCTCAGTCCGCTGGCTCCGGTCTCTGAGGCGTACCGACTGCTACGGACCGACCTTCTTTTTTCGCAGGAGGAGCATCCGTTCCGGTCTTTGATGGTCGCGACCGGAAAGCCGGGGCAGGGAGCGACGACCACGGTTTCAAATCTGGCCATTACGTTCGCGCAGGCCGGAAAGACGGTTATTCTGGTCGATACCGACCTGCGCTTTCCGAAACTGCAGGATGTCTTCGGTGTTTCGAATGAAATCGGCCTTACCTCGGTGTTGCGTGAGGAGGCCCGTCTCGAGGATGCCCTGCTGCCCACCGATATTCCGAACCTTCTGCTCCTTCCTGCCGGACCGCCGCCGCTCCACCCGTCGGAACTGCTGGCGGATGAGAGGATGCGAACACTGCACGAACGGCTGAAGCGGAAGGCGGACTTCCTCTTCTTCGACACGCCCTCGGCGATCGCGTTTGCCGACGCGTCGGTGATGGCGGCGTTCGTCGATGCGACCCTGCTGGTCGTTCGAGCGAACAACGTCCCGCGCGGCTCGGAGGATCAGGTGATGCGCCTTTTGAACAAGGCGCGTGCGAATATCATCGGGGTGACGCTCAACGGGGTGCCGTCGGATCAGGTGGACTCGGTGCACTACCACGAGGAGTACTATCCGGCATTGCCGGCCCTTTCGTCGCCCGACCTCTACCGGAACACCGCCGCCGGTTCGGGAACGACGATGGCGCTCGCTCTGCCGGGGGAGACGGACGGTTCGGTCGCCGGAGTATCCCGTCCGGCATCCGGGGTTCGGCGTCCGACGCCCGCATCGGAGGGGCGCGGAGGACGTCGGGCGGCGCGGATGCGGCGGCCCTTCTCCTGGCACATCGCTCTGGTCGCCCTCGCCCTCGGCATCGTCCTCGGGACGATCGTGTTGCGAGTGGCGACCAGTGTCAACGTCCGCTAGATCGGCCCGTTCTCGATGAAGTTATGCCAGCTGGGGGCGGCTTTGGTGAAGGCGAGGGCGCGGTAACGCTGACCGAAGCCGTTGGCCTGGGAGACATCGATCGCATCGTACTCGCCCGGCGTCGGCAGGTAGATGGAGAGACCGTTGGATCGGGGGTGTTGATTGCCGCGGACGTTTTTGATCACGGCCTCCTGAACGGTCTGACGAAGGAGCGCCGCCGCGTTCACGATGGCAGCATCGGCGATAGGCGGTGTCGTAAGTGGAAATTCTTCTTTTGACAGTCGGTCTTGTGGCGTCATCGGCGCGGTCAGTTGGTTGGTGAAGTCGATGATGTCCCGGTAATAGAGATAATCGTAATTCTCCGCTTTTGCCCGGGCGTCCCGGATACGCTGCGCGTACGTTCCCTTCTTTTCGAAGAGCAGCCGACCCAGTTCGTCGACCGCCGGGACGATCCCCGCGACTTTGGACACATCCAGAACCGAGTGGGTGATGTTGCTGTTCAGCGTGTAGGACTCGATGGTTTGCTGTGCGATATCAATGGCGAAATCGCGCGGAGATCGGTTGATATCGTTGGCCAGGTTGCCGAGGAACCGATCATAGGGGTAGCCGGGACCGGGCGGGGACTCCTCCGAACCGACGATATAGGTCGCCTTGTCGCGTATTTCGTAGGCCACCTCGAGCATCTGCATGAGCGAGGAGTCGAAGGCCAGAACATCCCACTTGCGTCCGCCGCCGATGTCGATCGCGGCCGGGAACTCGATGGTATCTATGTGATTTCCGGTAATGTCATCGTAGGAGACGCCGCGCGTGATCGGTCCCGCGCCGTTTCGGGCCGAACGCCAGCCCGCTCCGTGGTTCCAGAGAACCAGGCAGTAGCGTTCGGCGGGGTAGGTAGCGACCCCCCACTGGACGAATCGCTGCAGGCTCTGCCAGTCGCCCATGTCGAGCGTTTGATTTTCGGACAGGAGATAGGAGTTCACGGCAGCGCGATCGGTATCGCGGACGACATAGTAACGGCGTGTTCCCGGCCAGTCGCCGTTGGAACTGTCGTATCGGTTCGGAAAGCGTTTGTACTGGACGATGAGGTTGAGGTTATCGCCGGACCCGATCGCCTCCATCTGATTCATGTTGAGGATGGAATACTCTTCGAGGTCGTTCGCCGCATTCATGTAGACCAGGAAGGTCCACTTTTTGGTGAGTTGTTTGTAGGCCGTATTGACGACGGACCAGCCGCTTTGCGGCGGGATCTCACCTGTGCCGCGACCGGGACCACCGGTGATCGGGGTGGACCGGACCACGGAACCGCCGCCGCCTCCGCAACCCGAAAGCAGTCCGCCGAGGCCGATTGTGGCGACACTGAGAAAATCGCGCCGCGACAGAGGGCGGCGAACCGAATGTGCAGCAATTGTCCGATTCAAGAGAGGCTCCTTGCCAGATAAGGACCGAGTACGTCCTACACAGTATACCGACACTTCTGCGCCGTGTTTGCTTCAATCATGGAGCGAGGCAACGGCCCGCCAGGGTGCGTTGTCCTTGCCGCCGCTTTATGGGCTATAATGGGCGCGTCGTAAATTTTCCGAGGGCGGTTTCCGGGTTTCCGGAAACCGTGACAGTACCGCCCATGACAGACAACGAAGCGTTCCCTTCTCCCGACGAGAGCGGAGCAAAAAGAGATTCGGATGAGGGAGGCCCCTGGCCGGTGCGACCGCTCACACGAACCCGACGGGACAACGGACAGGTTTATACGCGCGAACGGGAGGTCGAGGCTCAGGTACGGGAGATCTCCCGCCTGCCCGCCCGGCAGCGACGCGAGCGTCTGCTGATGAAGGGGCAGGTATGGACGGATTCCGCGCGACTACGGGAAGAGACACTCGTCTATTTCGCACGCGAATTTGCGGCGCACGGGGACGAAAACACGGCCTGGCAGATCATCGAGGTGCTGGTGGAGCGAACGGCGGCGCATATTCAGCGAAAGCTGGCCCGCTGGCGGTTGACCTCCGAGGATGCCGATGATTGTGTACGCGACCTTTTCGCGGCGGTCTGCGATGCGCTGTTCGATCGAACGCCGTCGGCGGAGTTCTGGGAAGTGCGGTTCTGGGTTTGCCTGGATCGACGTCTCTGGAATCTGATCGAGAAGCGTCAGGCGGTGGCGGATACGGAAATGAATCCCGGCGATCAGGCGGAGGACGGTGAGGAGGAGCGGGATTCCGACCGGCTTTTCGGCCGGATCGCCGATACGGGGGCGACCCCGCAGGCGCTGGCCGAGTACGAGGAGGCGTTGCGCCTGTTGAATCACAATGAGCGGACCGCTCTGTACCTGATTTACGTGGAAGGGTTGCCGGAGGAGAGCGAGGACCCGAATCGCCCGTCGGTGGCACGGGCGCTGGGAGTCACGGGGCGTTCGGTACGCAACTACCTGCGCCGCGCCAAGGATAAATTGATGGCCTGGGAGCGCGGCGCGCTGACGGCCTAGTGCGGGGGAATGGAACAGTAAGATGAGTACGGTCAACGAGTTGCCTTTTGATGAGGACGAGGTGCTGGTCCGGTTCGCGCAGGCGGAGAGGCCGGACCTGACGGAGTGGATGCGGCGGTATCCGGCGCAGGCCCGCGATCTGGCACGGTTCGCCGCCGATCGCTGGTCCGACCGGGCGGACACCTCCCCGGATGCGGTGGCGGTCACCCGCGTGCGGGAGATCGGCCTGGAGGTCGTGCGAGCCCGACGCAAGACGACAGCCGGTGCGATCGGAGTGAACGGATTGATGGCGGCGGCAGCCGGGCGGGGCCTGGACGCGGCATCGGTGGCCGCCGCTCTGGATATCCCGTACGCGCTGTTCGTCAAACTGCACCGGCGGCTGATCGCTCCGGAGTCGATTCCGGAAAAGTTTTTGAAGGCTCTTGCCGAGACGATCGGACGACAGGCGGAGGAGATCTCGGCCTATCTGCGACAGCCTCCGACTCTGGCGAACCAGTATTTTCGCGCGGATCAGAAACCGATCGTCAGCGACCCGGAAACGTTCGCCGACGCTCTGAGGGATGACCCGGAATCGACCGACGAACAGAGGAATCGCTGGCTGGCCTGATCCCCGTACGCCCGACCCCCCGGATGAAAAACCCGCCTTTGTGCGGGTTTTTCATTTTCAGTTCCCACGGACCGGAAGGGGATGAAACGCCACGGCCGCGCGGTTCGCCTCCTCTCGAAGGCGGAGCGCATGATTCCCCCAGTCCGAGTCGGGATAAAGCCGCAGGAATTCGGAGAAGATTCCCTCGGCGTTCTGCGGCTGGTTCAGCTTATACAGGTGGAGTTTCCCCAGACGGAGCAGGCTCATCTCCGCCTCGCGCGCCGCCGGATGGTCGCGGCAGAGTTCGGAAAGCGCACGTACCGCCAGGGAATACTGTTCGGTCTCCTCACAGGCGGAAGCGACCCGCTGGAGGAGTATCGGGGTGAGCGGGAAGTTTTCGAAGCAGCTGACCGCATCTTCGTAGACACGGGCCACCGCAAGTGAATGGCCCTGCGCCAGATTCAGTTTCAAGGCGTCCAGCATATGTCGGTGCGCAGCTTCCGCCTGCCGGAGTGTGACATAGACCCGGGCGAGCGCATGGTGCGCGTTGGCATCCTCCGGGGAGTGAGCCACCACCTGCCGATAGTGCGCGGCAGCCATCTCGCTGTTGCCGGACGCGACGGCTTTTTCGGCATCCTCCAGGTGGTATTCGCGACGGCTATCCTCCCGCATGCGCAGCGGCATGGTCATGAGGACGCCGAAGGCCAGCCCCCCGATATGGGCGAAGTGGGCGATGCTGTCGCTGCGGCCGGTAAGAAGAGACACCAGACCCGACAGGCAGAGATTCAGGACGACCCAGGACGCCACCGCCCAGACCGCCGACACCTCCAGAAAGACGAAGAGCCGAACCCGGGCGCGCCAGAACCGGACCGCGAAAAGTCCCAGGATGCCGAAAACCGCGCCGGACGCCCCGATCAGCGGCACCTCGGCCGCCGAGGTGACGACCGTCGCCGCGATAATCAGGTGCAGAAGTCCGGCCGCCACTCCGCTGCCCAGATAGAACAGCGCGTACTCCAGCCGGCCCAGAGCCTCCTCGACATGCTGCCCGAACAGCCAGAGTCCCAGCATGTTTCCGAGCAAATGGCCCCAGCTGTTGTGCAGGAACAGGTGGGTGACGAGGGTCAGCAGGTTCGCCGCGCGCGGAATCATCCCCCAGTGCTGCGCCACTTCGGGAGGGAGGCCGTTCGCCCCGGTGGTGGCCAGGAAGAGAACGACGTTCAGGGCGATCAGGCTGAGAGTGACCAGGGGAAAGGAAGACGTGCCACCACGCTGACGGCGCATCGGTATCGGCGGAATGGAGACAAGTACCAGAATGACCGCCGCCAGAGCAAACAGAACGGGTAAGGTAACCGGTGACAGCATCGTTAACACGCCAGTTTCACTCTCAGGACAGGGTCATCGTGTTCACTCTCAGGACAGGGGGGCATGACGCCCGGGCGCACGAAGTGGCTCGGACCCACCTGCAAAGCGTTTCGGGCCGTATCGCGAGTTTGCCTTAATGATCCTTTTTACCACATCTTCCGGACATACGCCGTCGGAGGCACGCTTGTCTGCTCTTGCCCGCTCTTTCTCCTATTCCCGGACGATATCCGCCGAAGTTGCGTTCGAAGAGGGAACGAAGCGCGGGGAAAGAACCAGGGCGACACCGAACCCCAGAATCGCTCCGGCCAGTACCTGATAGGGGTAGTGTGCGCCGTCTCCGACACGGGACCAGGCGACCGTCGCGGCCAGAGCGTAGAACACGGGAGCGAGCGCCGGAAATCGTTCCGACAGAAGATAGGCCAGAGCGACACTGGCGGCGGTGTGGCCGCTCGGAAATCCGCCGTCCGTGCCGGACGGGCGCGGCCACTGCCGTAACCCGTACCAGGTACCCGCCTTGATTACGCCGAACAACGCCGTCTCCGTGCCCATAACCGCCAGAACCCGGATGGCGCTCGCGCGGCACCGCTCTCGCCAGGCGAGGCCGAGTAAAAGAAGGATTCCGGCGATCAGATAGCCATCATGGATTTTCGTACTGATCAAATGAGCGGCGGATTTCCAGTAGGGTTCGGGCGAACCGACCGGAAGGGGTGTCAGAAACGAGAGGACGACCCCGAGGGCGACCAGCAGAAGGCCGATTCCGTGGCGAAGGAGGAACGGACGGGTGAGAAAGAAGCGGGTCACAGTGAATTGTAGCGGTTTCGGGAGGCGTGAGCAAGCCGGAACCGATTTCCGGGGGAAATCGGTCCGGCGAACTTCGGCAGGTGCACCCGGAACGAACGGACGATCAGGCGGCGGCGGTGACGGCCGGGTTACGGTTTCCGTTGCGGTATTCCAGCGTTCGCTGCGGGTTGCGGCGACGTCGGAACGGCGCACGGAGCACGATCCCCCGGTAGTCGAGACCGGCGGCGGCGAGAGTCTTATCCCAGGACGGGAAGCGCCGACGCGCCGCCGTGATCAGGGTAATGTTCTCGCGCTCCATCGTCTTGGCGTTGAGCGGCTTTCCTTCGGCATAGAGTTCGCGCACCTTGCGGAGAACGACATCCTCGCTCCAGTCATGGTAGCGGCGGATCGCATCGTAATCCAGACCGGCGGCATCGAGCGCGGCACGCCACGAACCGAAATGTGATTTCTTGGTGGCGGCGGCGGCGAGCGACGGATCCAGGGTGAGCGAAATATGACGCCAGGAAAGGTCCTGCCCTTCGGCGTACAGTTCGCGAATGCGTTCGACGATCCGCTCGTTCGTCCACGAGCGATACCGCCGAATATCATCATAGTTGAGTCCCGCGAACTCCACCGCCGCCTGCCAGGACCCGAGATAACGGGTAGCGGCACGCAACAGCGGCAGATTCTCACGGGTCATTCCGGAGTACGACAGGTCCTGTCCTGTCTCATGGCGACGAAGAATCTCCGCCGCAATCGTCTCTCTGTTCCACTTGGACACGGGATATCTCCTCTTTGCACCTGCGGGGCAACACCGGGTCAGTTTTGAGCGGACCGTTCAGGTATGCCATTTAACTTTTAGGGATTTCAGGCTTCGGCACAGCGCGTTGCCTTTTATAGTCTGGGGCGATACCGGCGCAGGTATCAAAGGCTGGCATTTGCCCAGTTTTTGGTCTCATTTAATAGACGTGAAAGAACCTCGATTCGTTGCAGAAAAGTTGTTTGTATTGTCGCAAAATTCACAATCTTTTTCGATAAAAGCGTTCTTTCGCTAAACAAACGTCGAACCATAACTTCAAAATCGAAAGAACCTCATCGGGTATCCGGTAATGCAGACAAAATTTAGTATTCTTTGGGCGTTTCTTGGGATCGCGACCGTCGCCGGACGGGGGAGCGCACAAACGCCGCCACCTGTCCCGGCCGCCTCCGTACCGCACCCGGTTCCCCATTCTCTGACGGGGAACGTCCTTCTGTTCCGCGACTTCCCGGCGAAACGGTTACCGGCCCGCACGGTGGCCATCTACCTGCCGCCGGGCTATCACCGACCCTCCGAAAAGAACCGTCGCTATCCGGTTCTCTACCTGCAGGACGGACAGAACCTCTTCGACGGCGCGACCGCCTTTCTGCCCGGAAAGGAGTGGCGCGTCGATGAAACCGCCGATCGCCTGATACGGGCGAACCGGATCGAACCTATCCTGATTGTTGGTATTTACAATTCCGGAATGGAGCGAATTAACGAATATTCACCGCAGAAAGACCGGAAATATGGCGGCGGGAAAGCGGACGCCTACGGCGACTGGCTTTGCCATGAACTGAAACCGTTTATCGACCGCCATTTTCGGACAGGGAAAGCACCGGAACAAACGGCGATTGGCGGATCGTCGCTGGGCGGACTGGTTTCCCTGTATCTGGCTCTTCGTCATCCGGCGACCTTCGGCCGGGCGGCGGTCCTGTCGCCGTCCGTCTGGTGGGCGGACCGGGCCATACTGAGTGCCGTACGAACGACACCCCGGACCCCTCTGAAAATCTGGCTCGATATCGGGACGGCCGAAGGAGAAAATGCGTTGCCGGATGCCCGACTTCTGCGCGATGCTCTCCGGGAGCGGGGCTGGCAAACCGGCGTCGATCTGCAATACCTGGAGGCGGAAGGGGCAAAGCACAACGAGGAGGCGTGGGCGGCGCGTGTCGAACCGATGCTGCGCTTTCTCTTCTCGAAACCGTGAAGGAGGCGGAGAGAAGCCGAAACGCCATGCCCTGTACCGTAGGGCATGGCGTGGACCCGGTTTCGTGGCGTCGTTACGGCGTGGCGCCCGGGGTTGCCGGGCCGTTGCCGGCGCGTCCGGCACGCTGCCCCCGCTGGCCCCGCTGCTTGCTGCGGAGTTCCTGCAGTTTCGCCTTCTGTTCCGGGGTCAGAACCTCCAGGATCTGCTTCATCGAGTCCTTGGAAATGGCCTTCAACTGGTCCTTCTTCTGTTCCTCGGTCAGAGATTTGTTGTCGCGGATCGGCTGAACCTTCGCCTTCGTAGCATCCTGAATCTTCTTGATCTTTTCCTTCTGTTCGGTCGTCAGGTCCAGCTGCTTCATCAGGCGGGCCATGCCGTTCTGGCGTTGACCGGCGCGGCCCGGTTTGCGGTTGGCATCCTGGTCCTGAGCCTGGGCGGTTCCCACGGCGATCAAGGAGATCAGGGCGGCGGCGAGTGCTTTGACATGAATCGTTTTCACTTTTAAGTTTCCTCCAAATTTTAAGGCTGCTCGTATATCAGCCTTCTCCGTCCTTTTCGACGCAAACCGTTTTCGGAAGTTCATCCGCCCCCCATGCCTTTTTTCTACGGCAAGTATTCGGGTACTATTTCCGGGCGGAAAATCTCTCGGCGGAGGTAAACGAACATGAATCGAACGGCGAACGCCGTCTGGAACGGCAGCCTCAAAGATGGCAGCGGGACCATCAGCACCCAGAGCGGTGTTTTGAACGACACGCAGTACAGCTTCAAAACGCGGTTCGCGGACGGAATCGGCACGAACCCCGAGGAGTTGATCGGCGCGGCACATGCCGGATGCTATGCGATGGCGCTGTCCCTGATCCTGGCGAACCATGGGATGACCCCGGAAACCATTCGCTCCAACGCGGTCGTGACGCTGGAGCAGAAGGACGGCGGATTTGCCATTACGAAGATTCACCTGACGGTCAGCGCGAAGGTGCCTGGCGCCACGAGCGAAAACTTCCTGGCCGCGGCGACCGAAGCCAAGGAAAACTGTCCGGTTTCCCAGGTTCTCAAAGCCGAGATTACGATGGACGCCACTCTGGAAGCGTAGAACCCAACCGCTGGCAGTCGGCAACCCAGCGTTGAGCGGCCAGCCCGTCGGTGAAGGTCGGACCGGTGTCCGCCTTCCCGGCGATGGTCGCAATGAAGTCATACAGGCAGTGGACGTGTAACTGCGGCCACCCGAGAGTATTCTTGGTCCCGCCGAAAGCGTACGGTTTCGGATACCGGGTGACGCATTCGATCCGTTGCGGACCGCGCGCGCCGCCCAGCGGTCCTTCGGGAATCCGGGCGTCGTAGATACTCAGAAAGTCCGGGTCCATCAGATTCCAGGCGATCGCGCCGCGACTGCCATGGATTTCGAAACGGAGTTCGTCCTGAACGCCGGTCGCCAGACGCGACGCCTCGATCACTCCGACCGCGCCTTCCGTCGTGCGTACCTGCGCCACGGCCAGGTCATCGACATCCACCGGAACCGGTTCGCCGGTTTTCGGATGGGGGCGCGAGGGAATCCGGGTCACCAGTTTGGCCGATTCGACTTCCATCTCGCCGACCAGCCAGCGTAAGAGATCGAAGATATGGACGCCCAGATCCATGACCGCGCCGCCGCCGCTGCGCGCCCACTCCGTGCGCCAGGAGCGCGGGCGGTTGGGGTCGATGTAACCGGCGTGCAGGTACTCTCCTCGAAACTGGAAAATCTCCCCGAGAAACCCTTCTTCGACCAGCTGTTTCGCCCGCAGGGTGGCCGGAGCGAAGCGATAGTTGAAGGTCATCCGGTAGATGCGTTCGGGGCGGGCGATGGCCGCCGCCAGAACCTCTTCCGCCTCGGGCACCGTGCGTGTCAGCGGCTTATCACAGTAGACATGTTTTCCCGCCGCGATGGCGGCGAGCAACAGATCGCGATGGGCGTCGTTCGGCGTACAGCAATGGATAATGTCGATTCCGGGATGCTCCAGCAACTCCGCGAGATCGGTCGTCGCCAGATCGAACCCGGCCTGCGCCTGCGCCTTCTCCGCCGTTTCCGGGCGGGAGGTACAGACGCCGACCAGTCGTGTGGCGACGGGAAGCGGATCATAAAAGAGAGGGAGGGACCGATGCGCGAAGGCGTGGACCTTGCCGATCATGCCGAAACCGACGATGCCGACGCCGAGAGCGGGAGGATTCATGTCCTACCGTAGCATATTTTCGAACGGGGATGCAAGAATCTCGCGAATGTACGGGAGCGATCGATGCAACCGTACAAGACATATATGTGTCAGAACTTGCACAGGAATTGTGAGGCGCGAACGACGCAGAATCGCGCCGGAAAGAGCCCAGGATGACGGTAGGCGATGTCAATGCGGTGGTCTGGACAATCGGCAGCACCGGGGTAACGCTGTGGACGGCGATTGTCGGAGCGTCCGTGCTGTTTCAGGACCGCGCCCGCCAGGCGGCGGCGGCGGTGGAAAACCAGGGGAAAAAGGTGGCGGGGGTCGGAGCGGTAATGACGTTCACCGCCGGCCTGTTCGCCCTGATCGCGATCAACCAGCCGAACGGCCTTATCAAACTGATCGGTTGGGTGTTGCTGGCGGCTCTGATGCTGCTGGCGATCCTCGGGTCCGCGGGACTCGCGACGTTGACCGGGGAGCGGCTCTGCGGAATGGACCGGCGACTTACCCGTCTCGGAGGGGTAGGCCGGGGGGCGGGCATCCTTGTGGCGGCGGGGTTCCTTCCCTTTGTCGGATGGTTTTTATTGTTCCCGGCCATGCTGATGCTCTCGCTCGGCGCGGGCTGGGCGGCCATACGGCGTAAAGCGCCGGCTGAAGCGGCGACCGCGCCGGTCGGCACCGCGCTTTCACTGTAGTTCACTGTGGATTACTGTAGAACGGAGCCTGCGATGTCTCTTTCCCGTCGTGACTGCCTGCGACTCGGGGCGGCCGGGGCGGTCCTCGGAAGCGCCTCGACCCTGACCGGTTGCTCCGAGGTGATTCGGCGAACCGTGCCCGCTCGTGAACGGCCCGCCACCGTCGCCCTGCCTCCGACCATCGACCCGGACCCGATCGTTCGTCTGCTGAATCGCGCCGGGTTCGGACCCGTTCCCGGAGACGTGGCGCGTGTGGCGACGATCGGTATCACCGGCTACCTCGACGAACAACTGAACGCTCCGGAGGATGATAGCCGGGAGGGACGCGGGTTACAGATGCGCCTGGGCACGATCGAAGCGCTCACGGCGGACCCATACGATCTGAACGATCTGGGGGACGAGGAGGTCCTGCGCCAGCTGTCCCAGGCGTCCATTCTCCGCGCCGTGTATAGCCCGTTCCCGTTGCGCGAGCGGATGGTCGATTTCTGGTCGAACCATTTCAATCTTTATGCACGAAAACGAATCAACTCCAACGATCTCAGTCCGGTGTTCGTGCAGTGCCTGGTCGCCCGTGACAGCCTGAACGTGATCCGACGGAACGCGCTCGGGAAGTTCCCGGCGATGCTGAAGGCGTCCGCCCGTTCTCCGGCCATGCTGACCTACCTGGACAATCAGAAGAACCGAAAGGGCGTCGCCAACGAAAACTACGCCCGCGAGATCATGGAACTGCACTCTCTGGGGGTCAACAGCGGCTACACCCAGAAGGATGTTCAGGAGGTCGCTCGCTGTTTGACCGGATGGACGGTGGAGGAAGGGTTCCTGAAGAACAATGGCGCCTTCCGATTCGATCCCGCCCTCCATGATGACGGGGAAAAGGTCGTTCTCGGGCATCGCATTCCGGCGGGTGGCGGGGAGTCCGATGGCGATACGGTACTCGATATTCTGGCCAGCCATCCCTGGACGGCACGTTTCATCGCGCGAAAGATGGTGAAATACCTGCATGGGGTCGATGCCGACGGACAGGAGGATGCCGAACTCGTTTCCTCGGTCGAAAAGGTCTATACGACGACCGGAGGCGATATCGCGGCGATGGTCCGGCATATCCTGACCGCCCCACAGCCGCCGTATCCGATACTGAAGCGCCCGTTCGACTTCGTCGTCTCCGCTCTGAGAGCGTCGGACGCCAATACGGACGGAAGCGGGGGACTGATCGCCCATCTTCAGGCGATGGGGCAGCCGTTGTACGAATGGCCGATGCCCGACGGGTATCCGGATAAGACCGCCGCCTGGACAGGGTCGCTTCTGGCACGCTGGAACTTCGCTCTGGCCTTGTTCGAAAGGAACGGGAAGGTGGAAGGGACGACCGTTCCCCTGCCCGGGGCGATCTCTCCGGAGGAAATGGTCGAACGGTTCCTGGGGCGTCGTGCCGGCGACCCGGCGGTGGCGCCGCTGGTGACGGCACTGGGGAAGCATGCCGGACAACCGGCGGAGATGGCGGCGTTGGTGATCGCGTCACCGGCGTTCCAATGGCGGTAGAGAAGGGGATGGATCGAGGATGGAAAACTGGTTTGCCTGTGACGGTCGCGGTATGGCGTACGGAGCGAAACCGAAGGCGGTAACACGACGCTCCTTCGTGCGGGGCGGGGTGATGACGGCGCTGTCGGCCTGGTTCGGGGCGACCGCTCTCCAGCATGCCTCCTTCGCCGACCCTGACCGGACGGAAACACGGGATTCGCTGATCGTTCTGTTTCTCCGGGGCGGGGCGGATTGCCTGTCGATTGTTGCGCCGGTCGGCGAGGATGGTTATTTCCGGCAGCGTCCCACCCTCGCTCTGGGGAAGAAGGATGTTCTGGATCTCGACGGGTTTTTCGGCCTGCATCCGTCGCTGAAGGGACTCTACCCGTTCTATCGGGACGGCGCGCTGGCGGCGGTGCAGGCGGTCGGCTCGGGGGATAAAACCCGCTCCCATTTCGAGGCGAAGGCGACGATGGAGCGTGGTCTGCTCGATGATACCGAATCGGAAAAGAGCGGATGGCTGGCGCGATACCTTGCGGCCCAACCGACCCCGCAGGCTTCCCCGCTCCGGGCGGTGGCGTTCGGTTCGATGCTGCCGGACATGCTGCGCGGCGCGCCGACCACGACCGTCGTTCGGTCGATACGGGATTTCCGTTTGAATCTGCCGGAGGAATCGCCGATGGCATCCACTCTGGCCACCCTGTACGGAACCGGCGAGGATGCCGTGATCGAAGCCGGACGAAGCACCTTGACGGTGCTGGATGCGCTGAAAAAGGTCGATCCGACGAACTATCAGCCCTCGAACGGCGCGAAATATCCCGACAGCGAACTGGGTCAGGGATTGCGGCAGGTCGCCTGTCTCCTGCGGGCGAAGATCGGACTCGAGGTGGCCTGTCTGGACAAGGGGGGCTGGGATACGCACGTCGGGCAGGGGACCACGCAGGGATGGATGGCCGGTCTGCTGTCGGATGTCGGAGACAGCGTCGGCGCGTTTGCGAAGGACCTGGGAACGACCGGAATGCGGCGCGTCACGGTTCTGATCATGACGGAGTTCGGTCGCCGCCTGCAGGAGAATTCCGGACTGGGAACGGATCACGGGCGGGCGGCCGCCATGCTCGTTCTGGGCGGCGGGGTGAACGGCGGAAAGGTCTACGGGAAGTGGCCCGGACTGGAGAAAAGCGCGCTGGAGGAGGGGATCGATCTGGCCGTCACCACCGATTACCGTCAGGTGCTGGCCTCGCTGGTATCGGCCCGCCTGGACGGCCACTCCCTCCTGGACGAAGTCTTCCCCACCATGCGCGGCGCACTGACGCCGCTTCCGGGCCTGTTCCGACCGATCGGAGCGTAAGTAACCGGCCGTCCCTGAGGTCAGCGGACGGCCGGTAGAAGCAAGGTCGCGTTTTCAGGCGGGATTACGGGGTGCCGACGATCACGTCCGGCGGGTTGTTTCCGCCCCCGTCTTTCTGGCGAAGAATGACCCGGACCGCCTCGCCGGGGCCGCTCATACCGTTGAACAGGGCCTGCCGGTCCGGCTGGGAGAGCTGGCCGAGCAACTGATTGAAGATCATGAAATACTGTTGCGCGATGGCATTGCGCATCCTCGGGTCGGTATTGGCCAGCTTGGCGGCCTGCTGTCGGGCATACTGCCGCTTCTCCTGCGGGGACAGATTGGCCCACTGTCCGGGGTCCGCGGGCGCGTTCGCGGCGTTCGCGTTCCGGTTGGTGACCAGGTAGACCGGCACCAGATTAAGGCCGGTGATATGCACTTCGGCCTGCCGGGCGGAAAGGGACTGCCCGAAGATCTCCACCTGGCCGGGTTTCTGCTTTTCACCCACACGCCCGAAGAGTTTCGCCTGCGCGTCGGCGTACGCGGCCACGGCGTCCCCGTCGAACGATCCGCGTCGGTCCGGCAGCATCAGCTTCCCCCAGGTGGTCCCGTTCGGCAGAGCGCGAACCAGCGCGGCGATCTGGGACTCGAAGTTATCGCCGGTCGTCGGCTCGGCCGGGGGGGCGACGGTGAGTTGGCCGGTACGCGAATCGGCAACAATGGAGACCCCGGTAGCGCGGCTCATTCGGCGAAGAATATCGTTCAGCGGTCGCGGTTTTTTATCGCTGAGGGGAGCCTCGTCCGAGGCGGAGGCGGCCGGCGGGGCGTCCTGCGCCTCCGCCGGCGGGGTGACGATCAAACCGAGCGGCGGTATGGCCAGGAGCGCCGCAATCCGCTTCAGGCGACGAAAGTTCATCGTTGGTTTACCTCGAAAGTCCGTTTGACGGACCTTGTCACGGTCCGTTGCAGTCGCAATATCGCTTCATAGACGCCGACGACCGGGTAAAACCTCGAAACTTTCCGTCTATTTTCGTGAAAAGATCAACGGATTGACGATCGGATCGTTCAGAACGTCGCCGACGGACAGTGTTTCGAAGTATTCGTCCGGCAGGACGTTCTTCTCACCGTTGAAAGTCGCGCCATCGGGCATATAGGCGCAGGTCATGGCGCGACGCGGTTTGTTGGTCATATTCGCGCCCGCTCCGTGGGCGGTCAGACCGTTGTGAAAGACCGCGGACCCGGCCGGACACGGACAGGCGACCGGGTCGATCTCCCGCCATTCCGGGTAATGCCGAAAGAGGTCGGCCATCTTCTCCCCGATACCGACATTTTCGAAGCGGGCGGTTCGGTGAGTTCCCGGCAGGTACCACATACACCCGTTGCCCGGAGTCGCGTCATCCAGAGCGACCCAGATCGAGAGCGAGTCGCGGGAGGAGAAGGACCAGTAGGGGTTATCAAGGTGCCAGGCGGTCGGATTGCCGAAGGGGGGCTTGAATAACGCCTGATCGTGCCAGATACGGATGCCGTCGACTTCGGCCAGGGTCGCCGCCATCTCTCCGAGGCGCGGGTCGTGCATGATTTCGCGCATTCCGGGATGCGTGTCGGCAAGTTTGATCGCCTGAAGAAACACCTGCGCATAGTAGGAGTCGGGATTGCCCTGATTGGTCAGGTTCCACTTTCCGGTCGGAGCCGCCGCCAGTCTCAGGGCGATCGCCTCCTCGGTGTTCGCACGCCAGTGTTCCAGTTCTTCCGGTGTCAGGAAGTCTTCGATGACGACAAAGCCATTTTCGCGGTAAAACGCGACCTGTTCGGGACGGATTTCGTTTTTCATATTTTCTCCGAGTTTCCTCAGCAGATGCGGCCCTTCTTACCTGCGATCCCGTGAGCGATGGGCCGATCGCCGATCCAGCGTTCATCGACCGGCTCATCGGCGCGCTGGTAACGGGTGTCGGTGGACAGGCGCAAAATATTGGTAGTGTTGTCGATGCTGGCGTGCAGGGTCGCCATGCCGAAGATCAGGACGTCGCCCATCCGGTATTCCCCGGAGGTCAGCCAGCGACCGCCGAACTGCGTGCGCAGTTCCGGCGGATCGTGGGAGAACGCGCCGTCCCATCCCGCCCCCGGCTCCTGCCATCTCTGCCAGTGTTCCCAGTAGAGCTTCCCGTCACGAACCGCCTCGGCGTTCGGACCGTTCTCGCAGTAGGAGTCCACATCCTGCTCCAGATAGGCGCCGGTAAGATCGGTTCTGCGGTGGGAGTTCTCCAGAATCATCAGGCCGCCGACGGTCAGCGGAATATCGCCGAGGGGAGTCCAGGCGGTAAACAGGTTTCGCGTTCCCCGGCCCATGTAGACAATATCGCAGTGAGGCGCGGTTCCTGGCCCCGGCCCGACCGCCCGCAGCCAGGTATAGTCGAAATGTCGGACCTCGCCGCCCAGGAACCGGGCGAAGAACGCCATCATCGGTCCCTCGTAGAGAATGCGCCTCAGGCAGGGGTTGTCGCGGGTGTATTCCGGTCGAAAGTAGGGATTGACCCCCGGTTTGAGAAGGCCGTCCTCCGCCGGAGAGTCCGGATCGAGAAGACCCTCCTCCCGGGCGCGTTCGAGAACGCTCCGCCGGGCCTCGCGGACCTCCGCCCGATCCAGCAGACCGGGCAGGTAGAGGTAACCGTCGGCAAGGAAACGGCCGCGAAGCGCGTCGACGTCCCCGACGATATCGGCACTGTCCCGCAGAAAGCCGAAAGCGTCCGGTTGCGTATCGAGCGATTGGCCCCGCGCGGTCAACGTCGGGAGAGGCATCGTCGTCATGGTCGGTTCTCCTCGTCGGGTTACGGTCGGTGAATCCGGTGATAAACCAGGGGATTGATCGCGGAGGCGGCTTTGTCGCCCGGTCGGAGACCGGGGAACCAGCTCGCCAGATCATTGACCCGGGAGGCATGGTCGGGTTCCGTGATGACGGCGTCATCCTCCAGATAGATGACCGTCATTACCTCGCGGGTTCGCGTCGGCGAGGCGTTTCCCGGCGCGCCATGGATCGTCCAGCCATTATGGAAGGTCGCGTCGCCTGCGGCCATATCGCCGGCGTAGAAAAGCGGGTAGCCCTTCCCCCGGACCAGTTCTTCAAGCTGTGCCTCGGATTCGTCGGAGATGTTGAGCGGGCCGAGATAACCCAGTTCCTGGGAACCGGAGGCGAAGCGCATCGTGCCCATATCCGCGGACGCATCCACCAGCGGCATCCAGAGGGTCACCGTTCGGACACCGTCCAGGGGCCAGTACTGTTGATCCTGATGCCAGGGCGTGTGTCCGCCGGCGGGTTCCTTGTACAGCGCCTGGTCATGGTAGATCCGAACCCCGTCGACCCCCATCAGTTCGGCGGCGATTTTGGCGAAGCGTCGGGCCAGAGTGAACGCGGCCACGGCGGGGAAACGCTGCCAGAGGTTCGTAAACTGGATGAACGCTTTGCCGTAGGTATCCCGCTGTTCGAGAGGCTTGTATCCCCGGGCGTATTCGGTCGTCACGGAGGTAATGACTTCGCGGTGCGGTTCGATCTCCTCCGTCGTCGCCACGCTTCGCAGCAGAATATGGCCGTCCCGCTGATACTCGTTAATCTGCTGGGCGCTCAGCGGATAGTCGGTTGCCAGTGGCGGCAACGCGGAGGCATCGGGGAGTTCGGCGGTCGGCGTCATTGTCAGGTTCCTTTCAAAGGCGAGGAAATATACGTAATTTGTAGAATACGGTAACCTCGGCCCATGGACAATGGCTCGATTGGTCAAAAACATATCCGATTCGGTATAATCGGTCCGATGACGCCCGAGACCGATTCTCGTTTCTCCCATACGCTGTTGTTGCGGAACGATCTATCGACCCCGCTCGGTTGCCTGCGTCTTTGCGGAGAGATCCGAAATGGCGGAGGGGTGGAAAACTTCCCGGCGATGCGCGTTTACGGGCGGTACGCCGTGGTCTGCGTTCTTCGCGGACGCGGCCGTTTCGTCGATCGACAGGGAGCGAAACGGAAACTTCGGGCAGGGGACGCGGTTCTCGTCTTCCCGGAGATCGCCCATCGATACGGCCCGGAGGCATCGGAGACATGGGACGAACTGTATCTGACGTTTGACGGGCCGGTTTTCGACCTCTGGCGACAGACGGGCCTGTTGAACCCCGCCGAACCCGTCCATCCGATACCGACCTCGGACTGGCCGGATCGATTGCGGGAACTGGTGACGAACCACGCCTCCCTGACGACGGCGGCAGGTCGTCTGGAGCAGGTCAATCGTTTTCTGGTGCTCCTTGGCGCTCTGCTGCGACCGGGCGAGTGCGAACCGGCGTTCCCAATGCGGTCGGACTGGCTGGGGAGAGCGCAGGCGGCCCTAGATATCGATCTGGCGGCGCCGACGGATCTCCGGGAGGTCGCCGCGACCGTCGACATGTCCTATGAGACCTTCCGCAAGCGTTTCCGTCAGGCGACGGGAATAACGCCGGCCCGGTACCGGCTTCAGCGGCGGATCGCCGCCGCCTGTGAACTCCTCCGTTACTCCCCGCAGACGACCAACCGGCAGGTCGCGGAAATGCTCGGATTCGCCGATGAGTTCCATTTTTCCCGCCGATTTTCGCAGGTCATGCGTCTGTCGCCCCGCGAGTTTCGGCGACGCGCCGGGGAATTTTGCGAACGCTGAAAAATGGGATGCATTGTATCCGGGCTCGCTTCGTGGTTAACTCTTTTTTGTGGAATGGACGGTAAGACAGATCGGGGCGCAGGAGTTGCCTCTGTTGTACGGGCTCCGTGCGCGGGTTCTGCGTCCGGGCCGGTCAATGGACAGCGCCGTTTTTTCGGGTGACGATGACCCGGCCACTTTGCATATCGGCGCATTTCTCCCCGCCGGTGACTGCATCGGGGTCGTGACCCTGATGGAAAACAAGGGAACCCAGCTGCGTGGCATGGCCGTGCTGCCGGAATGGCAGCGGAAAGGCGTCGGCGCGACCCTGGTCCAGGAAGCGCAGCGTATGGCCGCCGAGCGGGGCATCACGTCGCTCTGGTGTAACGCCCGGGTGGCCGCCGCCGGTTTTTACGAGCGGATGGGTTGGACGATCGAGAGCGAGGAGTTCGAGGTGCCCGGAGTGGGGCCGCACTATGTCATGCGTTACCGGATGACCTCCGACGAAGTTTGAAGACGTCCGACGCAAAAGGCGGAACTCCGGACCAACTTTTCTCCTGATCCGAACGACTTTGCAGGATGTCGGATCGGCGAACGGGCTTCCGCGTGGGAACGGGAACGGACGTCGCGACGCCGATCCGACAACCCGTACAAAGGAAATCAGGAAGGTGTCCCACTCCATTCTCCGGTCGCCGGGCGCGACCGTCATTCCGTCTCCGCTGTCTCTGCTGTCTTTGCTGTCTTTGCTGTTCCTGGCTGTCCTGGCAGGCTGTTCTTCCGAACCGGGCAAGGAAAACGTCTCCGCTTCGGGAAGCGCGACTTCCGCCGTAACGGATGCCGGCAAAGCCGCCTTCGATACCAACTGCGCTCGCTGTCATAGCCTGGGGGAGGGCCGACGTTCCGGGCCGGATCTCGCTCATGCGGGCGCCGACCCCCGGCATACGGCGCAGTGGTTCGCCGAGTTCATCAAAGACCCGAAAAGCAAGGACCCCGGATCGACCATGCCGGCGTTCGCGCACCTGCCGCCGGCGACGATCGACGCGATCAGCGCCTTTCTCGTCACCCGGAAGTAATGCCGAAAACGAACGCCCCCGGTTTTCGGCGGAGACCTGAAAACCGGGGGCGTCGGGTTCGTGTCGTCGGGTTGTCGGGTGCGTGTTGCCGTTGTCGGGCTATGCGCCGGCCCCGGCGAGCGCCGCTTTGACCAGATTCGGGATTTCGATGGTCGTATCGGCGACCGGAACCCCCACGGCGAGAAGGGCATCGACCTTGCTCTGGGCCGTTCCGCTGGTTCCGGAGACAATCGCGCCCGCATGACCCATTCGTTTGCCCGGAGGCGCGGATCGCCCGCCGATAAATCCGACCACCGGTTTGCTCATGGTCTTGATGTATTCGCAGGCGATCTCTTCGTCCGAACCGCCGATCTCGCCGACGAGAACCACCGCTTTGGTTTCCGGATCGGCTTCGAACAGCGGCAGGACATCGATGAAACGGGTGCCCAGAATCGGGTCGCCACCGATACCGACGGCGGTCGTCTGACCGAGTCCGGCGCGGGTCAGCGAATCGACGATCTCATAGGTCAGGGTGCCGGAGCGGGAAACCAGTCCGACCGGACCGGGAGTGAAGATGCTCGCCGGAATAATGCCGACTTTGCCCTTGCCGGCGGACAGAAGACCGGGGCAGTTGGGGCCGATCAGGCGGGTTTTCCCGGTGGTGTTCAGAAAGCGAACGGCGGAAACCATCTCCTGCACCGGAATATACTCCGTGATACAGACGATCAGTTCGACTCCGGCGGTCGCGCCTTCGAGGATGGCATCGACGGCGAAGCGGGGCGGGACGGAGATGAACTGGGCATTGGCTCCCGTGGCCGAGACGGCCTCGGCAACGGTGTCAAAGATCGGGACGCCGTGTTCCGACGTCTGCCCGCCCTTGCCCGGCGTCACCCCGGCGACCACTTGCGTGCCGTAGGCGATCATCTGTCCGGTATGGAAGGAGCCTTCCCGTCCGGTAATTCCCGAAACGACGACTTTGGTGGTTTGGTCCAGCAAAATGCTCATGGTGGGTGTTGGATGTTCGGTGTCGGGTCCCGGTGTCAGGGGTTCGGGGGGATGGCCAATCCGACGGAAAACGGGGATCGACCTATGCCCCGAACCTCTGACACCGGGAACCCATCAGGCGGCTTTCTCCCGCTTCAGATAATAGGTCACGACCTCTTCGGTAAACTCTTCGTCGCCTTCCTCTTCTTCGTCCTGATCGCCGCTTTCCACATAGGTGACTTCGGACACATGGACGCTGACCAGCTCCCAGCCTTCGCTTCCCAGGTCATTCAGCATCGTTTCGTCGTCCTCATCCGAATCGGTGAAGGTGACGATCTTGTACTCGAACGTTTTCATGATTATTTTTTGCTCCTAACTTGCGCGCAGATTCGAAGTCCGCGGCAGTTCAGTCGTTGCCCACCAGCGAGACGATTTTCTGGGCCGCTTCCTGCATCGTCGCGGCAGGAATCAGGTCGGAATCGCGAAGGAGCGCGAGACCTTCCTCGGCATTGGTGCCGGCCAACCGGACGATGATCGGAACCGTGATATTGAGGGAGGCGGTGCCTTCGAGGATGCCCCGCGCGACTTCGTCGCCGCGCGTGATCCCGCCGAAGATGTTGATCAGCACTCCCTTTACGTTGGGATCGGAGAGAACCAGTTCCAGACTGTTCTTTACCAGTTCCGCCTTGGCGCCGCCGCCGATATCCAGAAAGTCGGCCGGCTGGCCTCCGGCACGTTTGACTTCGTCCATGGTTCCCATCGTCAGGCCCGCGCCGTTGCAGATGATGCCGATGTTTCCGTCGAGGTGAACGTAGTTATTGATGCCGCGCCGTCGGGCTTCCTTTTCGTACTCGTCGGTCTCCTCGCTCGTTTCGGCGAAGGAAACGAACTCGGGATGGCGGAAAAGGGCATTATCATCGATGGTGATCTTGGCATCCCCGGCGATAAACTTGCCGTCGGCGGTAACGATCAGCGGATTGATCTCGGCCAGGTTGGCGTCGGAATCGACGTAGGCCGTATACAACTGTTTCAGAAACGGGGCCAGTTGCGGCAGTTCGGACGCGGGAATCCCGCCCGCGGTGGCGACCGCGCGGATAGCGAAATCGCGAACGCCGAGGAACGGGTCCACCGGCAGTCGACCGATCGCGTCCGGAGTCGAGTGGGCGACCTCCTCGATGTCCATCCCGCCCTGCGATGAGACGATGAAGACGTTTCGCTGCGTGGCGCGGTCGGTGGTGATGCCGATGTAATACTCCCGGGCGATCGGCAGGGCCTCTTCCACGTAAAGCCGCTCGATCGGAAGTTCGGACTTGGCCTGTTCGAAGTAGAGCTTCTTCCCGAGGATGGAAGCGGCGAACTCCTGGGCCTCCTCGGCCGACCTGGCGACTTTGACGCCGCCCGCCTTGCCCCGTCCGCCGGCCAGTACCTGCGCTTTGACCACCCCGCGACCGCCCAGCATGCCGACCGCCTCCGCGACCTGCTCGGGGGTATCGCAGACGAATCCTTCCGGGATCGGAACGCCGTACTTCGCGAGCAACTGTTTCGCCTGATATTCCTGAAGCTTCATAGGTGAATCGTCTTCCTCATAGATCCGTTTCCGGCACCCGGACCTTCGCCGACGGCGCCCGAAACGCGACGACGGATTATAGCAAATCACAAGCGCGAAAGGCAAGCGTTTGCCGTGACGAAAGCGTCATTCTCCCCGGTCTTTCTCGGTTTCCCGACGACGATTGACAGGCCGCACGGTTTTTATTTATAATTCCGAAGTTCCTTCGAGGACTGCCGTCCCGCGCCCGCGGTCGACGGCGACAAGGGCACGAAGGGATCGGACCACTGCATCCGTATCGGAGAAAGGTGATTTGCCATATGGTTTGTTTTGCGAAGTGGACGCGGTTGGCGGCGGCGGCCATCGCCTCGGTCGCGCTGACAGCGAATGCGGCGTTTGCGGACGATGTCTATGTCGCTCTGGGCGACTCGTTCGCCTGGGGGTACGATAAGGGAGCGAGCGGCGGACAACTGCCCGGGGCCGGAGGCGGCTACTATACACCGTACGCGCAGTTCCTCGATCAGGTGAACGGCTCCGTCGGGCTGACCTCTTTCAACTTTGCCGTACCGGGCGAGACGACCGAGACCTATTTCTCCGGCGTGCCCGCGCAGAAACTGGGCGGTGTCTATCCGACGCCGAACCCGGTCGGCCTGATCGACGCCCCGTTCCGCAATCAATCCTACAATACCAACTACCCGGTATTCAACCCGGTGACCCCGACCTCGCAGGCCGCCCAGTTCACGAACCTGGCCGACAATCTGGCGGCCGGCGATACGATCCGATTCGTTACCGTGCAGCTGGGCGGCAACGATATCCTCGGTACCGCCGCGCAGTTCGCCCTGAACGCCGAGTTCGCCGCCCTGACGCCATTGGAACAGCAGGCGATCCTGAACGCCCGGTTTAATGACATGGCGACCAACTACGCGGCGATCCTTTCGACCATCCGGGCCAAGGCTCCGAATGCCGATATTTTTCTGTTGACTTATCCGGATGCCTTCCCCGGCCTCGGTCCGCTCAATCCGTTGCCGCAATCCGGCGTTTTGAATACGGCGGCGACCGGTATTTATCAAACGCTGGCCGACGCCTTCGGCGCAAAACTGGTGGATTCACGCGCGGACTTCGTCGGCAAGGAGACGACGCTGACGAACATCACTCTCCTCGACGGAGCGCTCCCGAACTTCCATCCGAACGCGGCCGGATATTCGGTCATCGCGAGTCGGCTGATCTCGGCGACCGCCCCGGAACCGGGAACGCTGGCTCTGCTCGCGGTTGCCGGTCTCTCGTTCGTGGGACGGGTGCGTCGGACGAAACGGGCTTAACTCCGACCGCGAATTCGGAGGGCGAACCCCGGGCGTCCGCTGGTAGCGGATGCCCGGGGTCTTTTCTTTCGCTCTCTCTAAGCGGGAATCATTCCCGCTTTTCTTGACATAGGGCCGTCCTCCGGTTACAATGAACCGGATGCCGACCATATAAGTCGCCGAATGTAGTAATCGGCTATCGTTCCGGTCGGCAATGATTTCCGGAGTTTCGGCGCAATCGAAATCGGAGGGCGACGCCCGCGATGTTTACCTTTACGAAGAAAACGGATTACGCACTGCTGGCGCTCTCCTATCTGGCGACGGAGGGGACCGGGCGTGTGGTCGGTCCGAAAGAGATCGCCCGTCGGTATGAGATTCCGTCGGAACTTCTGGCCAAAGTGATGCAGACGCTGTCCCGCAACCAGATTGTCGGCAGCGTTCCCGGACCGACCGGCGGCTACAAGCTGGTGCGGACCGCGTCGGAAATTTCGATCGGCGAGATCATCGAAGCGGTGGATGGTCCCCTGGCGATCGCGCAGTGCTGGGACGAATCGGGTACGGACGGCTGTCAGCAGGCGCAACACTGCCATCTGCGAGGACCGCTGGCCCGGATTCAGGAGGATATTACCCGCCTGCTCAACGCGATGACGCTGGCCGATGTCTGCCCGACGGAAAACGAGCTGTCGGGAATTCCGACGCGAACTTTTTCGCCCGAACGTGTGTTACAGGTAGTTAAAGGACGGTAGCGTCGCTGCCGTCGGCTATGCGCCGCAGATGCCAGACCCTGGAATAGGAAGGCTGCTCCCAATGAGCGTTGAGATACCGATTTATTTCGATAATAATGCCACAACCCGCACCGATCCCCGTGTGGTTGAGGCGATGTTGCCGTACTTCTCGGACAAGTTCGGGAATGCCGCGTCCCGCAGCCACCCGTTTGGCTGGTCGGCGGAGGAGGCGGTCGACCTCGGACGAGAGCAGGTCGCCCGGGTCATCGGCGCGGACCCGAAAGAGATTATCTTCACCTCGGGCGCGACCGAATCCAACAATCTGGCGATCAAGGGGGTCGCCGAGATGTACGCCGACAAGGGCGACCATGTGATCACGGTCGTCACCGAGCATAAGGCGGTTCTGGACACCTGCAAGCATCTGGAAAAGGATGGCCGGCGGGTGACCTATCTGGAGGTCGGCAAGGACGGTTTGATCGACCTGAACCAGCTCCGGGACGCGATGACCGATAAGACCATTCTGGTCTCGGTGATGGCGGCCAACAACGAGATCGGCGTTCTTCAGCCGATCGGCGAGATCGGCAAGCTCTGCCGGGAGCGGGGCATTCTGTTCCATACCGACGCGGTCCAGGCGTTCGGCAAGGTGCCGCTCGATGTCAACGAGATGAATATCGACCTTCTGGCCTGTACCGCGCACAAGATTTACGGGCCGAAGGGGATCGGCGCGCTGTATGTTCGTCGGCGCAACCCGCGCGTTCGTCTGACCGCGCAGATCGACGGGGGTGGGCATGAACGCGGGTTCCGGTCGGGAACGCTGAACGTCCCGGGGATCGTCGGTTTCGGCAAAGCGGCGGAACTGATGCAGGAACTGATGCCGACCGAGACGCCGCGGCTCCTTTATCTGCGGGACAAGCTCAGAAACAACATTGTGAATGCCATCGACGAAGTGTACGTCAACGGCTCCGTCGAGCATCGGCTTCCGGGCAATATGAACCTCTCGTTTAATTATGTGGAGGGCGAATCGCTGCTGATGGGGCTGAAGGATATCGCACTGTCCTCCGGGTCCGCGTGCACCTCGGCGTCGCTGGAACCGTCTTATGTTCTGAAGGCGCTGGGCGTCGGCGATGAACTGGCTCACTCCTCGCTGCGGTTCGGCATCGGGCGGTTCAACACCGAGGAGGAGGTCGATTACGTGATCGACCGCGTTATCCGTGAGGTGTCCCGTCTGCGGGAGATGTCGCCGCTCTGGGAACTGGCGCAGGAGGGGGTCGACCTGGCGACGGTAGCCTGGCAGCCGCACTGAGGTAGATCGATCCCCGCCGGGTACGGCTCGTGACGCTTCAATTTGTCATTGAAAGTCGGTTTCCGTCGAAGACGGATAGAAAAGGATAAGAAAATGCCTTACAGCGAAAAAGTAATCGATCATTATGAGAATCCGCGCAATGTCGGTGCGCTCGACAAGAACGATCCGAGTGTCGGCACCGGAATCGTCGGCGCGCCGGAGTGCGGCGACGTCATGAAACTCCAGCTGAAGATCAACGCCGAGGGAGTGATCGAGGACGCCAAGTTCAAAACGTTCGGCTGCGGATCGGCGATCGCCTCCTCGTCGCTGGCGACGGAACTGGTAAAGGGCAGGACGCTGGACGAAGCGCTGCAGATTCGGAACACCGAGATCGTTCAGGAACTCGCGTTGCCGCCGGTGAAGATTCACTGCTCGGTACTGGCCGAGGATGCGATTAAAGCGGCGATCCATGACTATCAGCAGAAGCAGGCCAAAAAACTGCTGGAGCGCACCGACGAGGTCCGCGAAGCGGTCACCGCGTAGGCGCGTTCGCGAAAAGGAAACGGGGAGATGACAACGCACGTTTCGCAACCGGAAACCGAACCCGTGGTTCGGCTGACGCCGACGGCGATCAAGCAGATCCGGCGGCAGCAGGAGAAGACCGGCAAGGTCGGCTGGTACCTTCGTCTGGGGGTACGCGGCGGCGGATGTTCCGGTCTGTCCTATGTGATCGATATGGAGTCGGAACCCGATCCGGATTTCGATATGGTCTACGAGGAAGACGGAATCAAGGTCGTCGTCGATCGAAAGTCCGCGCTTTACCTGAAGGACAGCACGCTGGATTACAACATTCGTAATCTGATGGAAGGCGGCTTCGTCTTCGAGAACCCGCAGGCGGTACGCTCCTGCGGCTGCGGCACCTCGTTCACCGCGCGATAGGGTCGGGCGGATTCTACCGGGGCAGGGAACCTTTTCCCTGCCTTTACCTTATTCGGACCATGTCGGAAAACACTTCACCTTTGACGCCGTTGACGCCGCTGTCGCCGACGGCCTCCTACTTCGTTATCCTCGACGTTCCCATCGCGGCGGACGAGGAACAGCTCACCCGACGCTTCCGTGAGCTTTCGCGAAAGTATCATCCCGATCGTTTCGCGACCGCGGACCCCGAAACGCAGCGGATCGCTCTGGACGCGTCCGCACTGGTTAATGACGCCTTTCGTACGCTGAAGGACC
>JANRLW010000008.1:0-20154 GCA_033762295.1 Capsulimonadales bacterium | reverse complement strand
CTTGACGTGAACATCGATCCGTTTGAGACCATGTTCCTGGGCTTTGCGGGCGGCGTTCTCCGCGGCGAGCTGCGCCGCGAACGGCGTGCCTTTCTTGGTCCCCTTGAATCCGACCATGCCGGCGGACGCCCAGGAGATCGCTTCGCCATTGGTAGCCGTCAGGGTGACGATCGTATTGTTGAACGTGCTCTGGATGTGCGCGAGGCCGGTCGCGATATTCTTGCGAATCTTCGGTTTGTTGCGCGCCGCCTGAGCGGAAGTTTGCTTTCTGGCCATAAGTTTCCCTGTGCCGACCCTCGCTCCGCGTTCGGCGAACGGGAGGAGGGCAGGCGGTCTATTTCTTCTTCTTCTTCGCGCCGACCGTCCGCTTCGGACCCTTGCGGGTGCGGGCATTGGTCGACGTGCGCTGTCCCCGAACCGGCAGGCTGCGCCGATGTCGGATGCCGCGGTAGCACTGAATCTCCTGCAGACGACGGATGTTCATCTGCACCTGACGCCGAAGATCGCCCTCGACGCGCCATTCGCGTTCGATGATCTCGCGCAGTTTGGCCACTTCGGCTTCGGTCAGGTTGGCGACCCGGGTGCGCGGGTCGATACCCGCCTGTGCTAAAATCTGACGACCACTCGACAGACCGATTCCATAGATTTCCGGCAGTGCGTATTCTACGGATTTGTCACGCGGAAGGTCTACACCAGCGATACGTGCCACGTTCTATTCTCCTACGGTGGGTGCGGAAGGGGCGCTCCCGATGACCCCTGTCGCTCTTACCCCTGTCGCTGCTTGTGCTTCGGATTCTTGCAGATGACGCGGACCACGCCTTCGCGCTTGATAACCTTGCACTTGTCGCAAATCTTCTTTACGGATGCTCGAACTTTCATAACCTCTCCCCGTTTCTTTTTCCCGCTTCGAGAGCGAGAAGGAGCCGTCGGCAACGATCCCTCTCCCCCCAGGGAGAGGGGGACAGGGAGCGTTCACGCTATTTGTACCGGTAAAGAATCCGGCCACGGGTCAGGTCATAGGGAGACAACTCCACCAGAACCCGGTCTCCGGGCAGAATTCGAATAAAGTTCATCCGGATCTTTCCGGAAACATGGGCCAGAACCTCATGGCCCGATTCCAGTTTGACTCGGAACATGGCATTCGGAAGGTTCTCGGCGATCACTCCCTGAACCTCGATGCCCTGTTCCTTGCCGTCCGTCTGCTCCTCGGCGGGGGGCGCAGGCCGCCGGACGGGGCCGCGACCGCCGCCCCCTCCGCCCGGCCGACCGCCACCCCCGCCGGGGCGTCCGCCGCCGGGCCGACCGCCACCCCCACCGGGGCGATAGCCACCCCCACCGGGTCGTCCTGCCATACGCGTACCTTTCTTCCTCGCCCGCCGTCACGACGGCCGATCACCATTCGTCCGTCCGGGAAAATACCCCGGCACACAACCGCCTATTATACCGAAAAATTACCAAAGTGCCAATGCCGTCCGCAAATTCCGAAGCGTCACTTCGGGAATTCGACTTCGGCGGAATCGCCCCGGCCGATCGCCCGCAGGCATCGCTCGAAAACCGTCTCCTGCGAATCGTCGGCGTCGACATGGCGGAGCAGTCCGTGCGCTTCGTACCAGCCGACGAGAGGCGCCGTTCGCTCCTCATAAAGATGCAGACGGGTCCGGATGTGGTCCGGGCGGTCGTCCGGTCGAATTTCCAGCTGATTCCCGCAGCGATCGCAGATACCGGCGACGACCGGCGGTTCATGGTCCCGATGGTACGTTTCGCCGCACCGGGCGCAGGTCAGGCGACCCCCGATCCGTGCGACGACGACCTCCTCGGTCACATGAAGATACAGCACCGCATCCAGGTGTTCCCGTTGCTCCGTCAGATATTTGCTCAAAAGTTCCGCCTGGGCGACATTGCGCGGAAAGCCGTCCAGCACAAAGCCCGCCGCATTGCCCAGTTCCCGGAACACGATGGCGGAGGCGACCTCATCGGAGACCATTCGTCCTTCATGGATGACGCGCACGGCCCGCGCCAGTTCGCTGTCGCCGTCCTCCGCCATCAGCCGACGCAAAAGGTCGCCGGAGGCGATATGAGGGACGGTCAGCGTCCGCGCCAGTCGGACGCCCTGCGTGCCCTTACCCGCCCCCGGCGGCCCCATCATAATGATCCGTTTCATCTCTACCCCTTTCCGGTTCGAAGGAGCGCCCCCGGTCGCCGCCGGTCAGCGACGAGGAGGGGCAGAGTACGGACACGGTTTGGAACGGTCGGGTTCCCGAACGGCCGTTCCCGCATCGGATTAACGGGCGCCCAACGCCGGACGACCCCCGCGCGGCGCACTTTTATCGGTCGCCTGCGACTTGATAAACCCTTCGTAATTGCGCATCGCCATCTGCGCCTCGATTGCCTGCATCGTTTCCATGGCGACACCGACGACGATCAGAAGCGAGGTGCCGCCGACCAGAGTGATCGTATTCACGCCGGTCAGAGACGGAGCCCAGTACTGAATCAGGGAGATGACCGCCAGAAAGACCGCCCCTGCCAGCGTGATACGGGTCAGTACCTTGTCCAGGTACTCCGCCGTCGGTCGGCCCGGCTTGATCCCCGGAATGAACGAACCGTATTTCTTCAGGTTGTCCGCGATATCGTTGGTATCGTACTGGATGGCCGTGTAGAAGTACGTAAAGAACAGCACCAGGGCGAAAAATATGAGCGATGCCCAGAGGTTGTTCCCCGGCTGCAGCGCATCGGCAAGCTGCTTGGCGGACTCGCCAACGGCCATACCCCCGAGCTTGAAGTCCGCCGGAATGTACGTCGCCAGGGTTGCCGGCATCAGGAGAATCGAGGTCGCGAAAATAATCGGAATGACACCGGCGGTATTGATCTTCAGCGGGAGATAGGAGGTGGATTCCTGGGTCATCCGGTTCCCGACGATCCGTTTCATATGATGAACGGGAATCTTGCGTTGCGCCTGCGTCATATAGATGACCCCGACGATGGAGGCCAGGAACAGAACGATAATCACCAGAATGCCGGGAATCCGGGTCGGGTCCTCCGCCGCCAGGTTGATCGTCTGCGCGACCTGTGTCGGGATGGATACCATGATCCCGACGAAAATCATCAGAGAGATGCCGTTCCCGATCCCTTTTTCGGTGATCTGTTCGCCCAGCCAGAGCAGAAACATCGTTCCGGCGGTCAGCGTGATCATGATCGTGATCATATTCAGGAAGCCCGGCTGGATGGCTGCCGGACCGTACGCGGTGGGGCGGGAGAAGACCTGGTAGATGCCGAACGCCTGAAGAAGTCCCAGACCGACACTGGCGTAACGCGTGATTTTCGAGATCTCCTTGCGTCCGCTTTCGCCTTCCTTCTGCTTTGCCTGAAGTTGGGGGATGGCGACCGTGAGAAGCTGCATGATAATCGAGGCGTTGATATAGGGCATGATTCCCATGGCGATGACGCTGAATTTCTTCAACGCTCCCCCGGAAAAGACGTCCACCAGGCCAAGAACGCCCTGGAGATGACCCTGCATCGCATCGTGATCGACGCCCGCCGCGGGCACGTGCAACGCCAGCACGTAGACGGCGAAAATCGTCATCACGAATTGCAGTCGGGTACGTATGTCGGGAACGCGAATCGCCGCCGCCAACTTCTCAAGCATCATCTACTCCCATCGAAAAGGGCCGGCGAAATACCCGCCGGCCGTCGCTTTTCAGGCTTCTTCGGAAGAGCCATCCTCACCCGCGGCATCGGAATCCCCGGTCTCGTCCGTCTCGTCGGTCTCGTCCGTCTCATCGGTCTCCTCGGATTCGTCGCCGATCACGATGAACGACCCGCCGACTTCGGTGATCTTGTCTTCCGCACTGCCGCTGAACTTATGGGCATGCACCGTCAGCGCCTTGGAGAGTTCGCCATCGGCCAGGATTTTCAGCCCGCCCTTCGCCAACTCCTTTACGATTCCCCGCTCCATCAAAAGTTCCGGGGTGACCACGGTTCCGACATCGAAAACTTCGAGTTCGGAAACATTGAGAATCGTATACTGGGTTTTGAAGCGCCCGGTATTGAATCCGCGGGCGGTCAAACCGACGCCGAGACCCCTTTGCTTGGGCAGGCGGCGATGCAGGGGGGTCTGGCCTCCTTCGAAACCGAGTTTCGCCTGGCCACGCGCCTTATCGCCTTTATCGCCACGGGTCGAGCTGACACCGTGTCCGGAACCGACACCACGGCCGACACGCTTGCGGCGTTTGACGGAGCCTGCCGCCGGTCGTAAATCAGAAAGGTTCATTGGGTTTCCGCTTCCTCTGCCACCTCAATCTCCTTCACCTGAAGGAGATGGCGGATCTTAAAGACCATGCCCCGTACCGAGTCGTTATCGGGGCGAACGACCGTCATGCCGCGCTTGGTCAGGCCGAGCGCACGGGCGGTCAGTCCCTGGGATCGCTCGAAGCCGATCGGACTGCGCGCCAGAGTGATTTCCAGTTTATTGGCCATCGCCTGCTCCTTCCACGGGCGCGGTCGCTTCCAAAGCGTCCGTGACCGCCGGGCGCACGGGTTCCATCGGCGTTCCGGTGTTACCGCCGAGAGGCGCGCCGCGCCGTACCTCATCGACCGATTTGGCGCGAAGAACGGCGACCTGCTCCACCGTCCGCAACGCTTTGAGCGCCTTGATCGTCGCCCAGGCGTTGTTCACCGGGTTGTTCGATCCGAGCGATTTGGCGAGAACGTCCTGAACGCCGGCTTCCTCGAGGAGGATACGTACCGCGCCACCGGCGACGACGCCCGTACCGGGGGCGGCCGGACGCAGGAGGACCTGCGACGCGCCATGCTGCGCCAGCACTTCATGGGGGATGGTGCCGTTGACGAGCGGCACCGCGATCAGATTTTTCTTTGCGTCATCGGTCCCTTTGCGGATCGCATCCGGAATCGCACGCGCCTTCCCCATGCCCGCGCCGACATGCCCGTTCCGATCGCCGACCACGATCAGGGTCGACCAGCTCATCGTACGTCCGCCCTTGTTGGTTTTCTGAACTTTATTGGTGCGGACGATTCGCTCTTTCAGCAACTCGCCCAGCGAGCCTGCATCGATTCGTGCCATTGATATTCTTTTCCTTGCAGTTCCTTAAAAGTCCAGTCCGCCTTCACGCGCGGCCTCGGCGAGCGCCTGAATTCGACCATGGTACAGGTAACCGCCGCGGTCGTAAACGACCTTGGAAACCCCTGCCGCGGTCGCCCGTTCGGCGATCAGTTTGCCGACCGCCTGCGCGCCGGCGATATTGCACCCTTTAATCGCGTTCTTCAGCGACGGGTCCGCGCTGGAGGCCGCCGCCAGGGTATGGCCGATCTCGTCGTTAATCACCTGGGCGTAGATATGCTGATGGGAGCGATAAACGTTCAGACGCGGTCGCTCCTCGGTGCCGAAGACGCGCTTCCGAACCCGGACGTGTCGCTTCTGTCGAATTTCGTTACGATTGATTTTCATGACTGCTTCCTGTAGCCCCGCCGATGACCGACCGGCAGGGCAGGCGTTCTCCGAAAGGGATCAGACCTTACTTCTTCTTGCCGCCGCCACCGCCGCCTTTACCGCCTTTGCCGCCCTTACCGGCCTTTCCGGATTTACCGGCCTTTCGGCGGATAACTTCGTTGCTGTAGCGAATTCCCTTGCCCTTATAGGGTTCGGGCGGGCGGATCGAGCGAACTTCCGCCGCCATCTGACCGACCGTTTCCTTGTCGATGCCGGCAATGGTGATGACGGGCATACGGGTGGCGGGATCGACGACGCTGGTAAAGGTGATGCCGGGGCGGGGCGTCATTTCGACCGGGTGGGAATACCCGACGTTCAGACGCAGTTTGCCGCCCGTCACTTCCGCGCGGTAACCGACACCGGTGACATTTAGCACTTTCTGGTAGCCGGCCGAGACACCGGTCACCATGTTGGCGATCAGAGTGCGCGTCAGACCGTGCAGGGCACGATGCCGGTCGGAGTCGGTCGGTCGGGTGACGACGATCTGGTTGCCTTCGACCGCCACCGTCAATTCCGGCGACAACTGCTTCGTGATGGTGCCTTTCGGTCCGGTCGCGGTGACCCGACCGTCCGCTTCAGCCGTCAATTTGACGCCGTTCGGCAGCGGGATGGGCTGCTTTCCAATTCGGGACATGGATTCTTCTCCTGGTTAACTCCCCCGTCGGACGGTTCCGTCGCCCGGCGGGTCGCGATCACCAAACGGCCGTCGAGCGGCCGGAGCGGATTATTTCGTAGATTTAGTAGACGTAGGCGAGGATTTCACCGCCGATACCCAGACGCCGCGCCTGTTTGCCGGTCATCACTCCACGGGAGGTCGTCAGGATGGTGACGCCGATACCCCGCTGAATCAGCGGAATCTCGTCGGCTCCGGAGTAGACGCGCAGACCGGGCTTCGAGACACGCTTCAGTCCGCGAATGGCGGGTTCCCGTCGCTGGCCCTGTCCCTGACTGTAGCGCAGGGTGATCTTGATGCGGTTCTGCGGGGTATCCGGGATCACTTCGAAGGTGCGAATAAAACCCTCCGACTGGAGGATACGCAACACTTCCCGTTTCAGCTTGCTGTCCGGAAGTTCGAGCGAGTCGTGATTGGCATGGTGCGCGTTGCGGATACGCGTCAGCAGATCGCCGATAGGATCGGAAATAACCATCTTTGTTTTCCTTCCTACCAGCTCGATTTCGTCACGCCGGGAATCAGGCCGCGGTGAGCCATTTCACGGAAGGTGATACGGCTGATGCCGAACTTCCGCATATAGCCGTGGGAACGACCGGTGATCGAACAGCGGTTCTTGAGACGAACGGGGGAGGCGTCGCGGGGCAGATTGGCCAGACCCTCGTAGTCGCCTTTTTCCTTCAATTCTTTGCGGATAGCGGCATATTTGGCGACGGTCTGCTCCCGTCGCTTCTGTCGCTCTTTCCAGGCTTCGCGTGCCATACTATTCCTCCAGGTTCCGCCTGTGAGAACAGGGCGGACTTTGGCGCGGAGCGTTTTCGAGGCTCCGCCATTTGGGATTGGTTGGGAAGGTCGCGCGGACCGTTGAAACGGCGACCCGGCAACCCTCCCTTTATAACACACGATCCCGGACTCCGCAACGACGAATTCGTCGGGCCGCTTCGACCGTTCGGATCGTCAAACGGTAGCTCAGGATTTTCAAGGACCGGTGGCGTATACCGTTCTGGCGGTCCGTTTCCGGGGCGCCGGGAGGGTTTATGCCGAAACTGTCGTTTCTTTTGCCGTGCCGGACGTTCAGTAACGATGCCGAAACCGGCGCACTGACCATTGTCGAACTGCTGGATCAGGTGACCGTGAATCTGCCGTCCGGGACCAATCCGAACGGGGAAGGGGTCATTCCCGCCCCCTGGGCCGTCGTCAACCTCTGGATCGCCGAACCGCAGGACCACGGTAAGGCGTTCGAACAACGACTGACCCTCGTGACCCCGTCCGGAACGACCCTGATGGAGAACAATAATCGCTTCGACCTCACTGCGCTGAAACACCGGATGACGCTGCGGGTGAACGGCTTCCCGATCGCCGGACAGGGGGTGTACCGACTGCGAATCGAGTACCGTACGTTGCCCGGCACCGGATGGACGGACGCGGGCGAATACCCGATCGACGTCCGCATCTCGTAGGCGGATCGGCGGGCGGACGAGATTGTCGTCCGCTCGCCCCGCGACCCGGTCAGAGACCGGCGAACTGTGCCTCGACGGTCCGGTGGTCTGTCCGCCAACCCTCATATACCTGCTGTGACATCGGGTCCGGGAGAATATAGGCATGCCCGGATTCCACCCCCGCCAGAATCGCCCGCGCCACCTCCTCCGCCGACGTTTTGGGCAGGTCGAGTCCTTTCGCCATATCCGTGTCGACCGGTCCCGGATAGACACCGTAAACGGCGATCCCTCGGGCGGCCAGTTCGCCCCGCAAACCGAGGGTCAACGAGTGAGCCGCCGCCTTGGAAGCGCTGTATCCGCCCAGAGCCGGCATGCTGGCAAGCGAAACGACGGAGAGGACATTGACGATCGCCCCGCCGCCGTTGGCCTCCAAAACCGGGACGAGGGCGCGAGCCACCCCCAGAGTGCCGAAGTAGTTGGTTTCAAAGTCCTTCCGGATGACCTCCGAATCCGTCGATAACTGGCTGCCGCCGCCCGCCGTCCCGGCGTTGTTGATCAGGAGATTCGCATCCCCGACGGCCCCTGGCAGACGTTCGATACTTTGCGGGTCGTGCAGGTCGAGCCGGACCGCAATCACCCGACCGTCGTTTTGTTCGACAAGGTCCGAGACGGTGGCGACATCCCGCGCTGCAGCGTAGATGCGACTTGCGCCGAGACGAACCAACTGTCCCACCAGAGCGCGTCCGATTCCGCGATTGGCTCCGGTGACGACGACAACCGAGTTTTCAATCTTCAAGGTGAGTTCCCCCGTATATCGTATAACCATTCAAGGGCTACTACAACGGTGGAATGGCGAACGTTCCGTTCGCAAAAAACAACCGCTACGGACGACCGGACCCGATCGCGGCCACATACCGCACGAGCAGGAACCCGGTCCGGTGCTGGTATTCCATCCGAAAACGGTGGCGTGACCCATCGGACCTTCGGACCTGTCCGGTGACCCGCCAGATCTCCATCTCGCCGGAACGTTTGTAGACAACCGTAATCTTTTCCGGAGTGGCGCCCTCGACCCGCCACTGACGTCGAGTCATCCATTCCGCTTCCCGTGCCGTCATCGGCTCGCGCGAAACCTGAATGGACTCGGAAGGGGTCAGGGTGACATTGGTCACGTTTTCCCGACCGTCCATGAAAACGGCATACTCCCCCGCTTCGGTTTGGACGCGCACACATCGACCGTTTTCATAGGGTGTCCGGCTTGCGATAATAGCGGAAAGACCAAGACCCGATCGACAGAATCTTTCCACGACCCTCCTCGTTCCGATCGGCACCGTCCGGACGGAACGTGTCGCCGGCAAATGAACGGCGAAGTGGTAAACGCCGTAGACGGACCAGACCGTCAGCAACAGGAACGGAATCAGTAAAGGCAGCGGAAATCGTCGTACGGGGCGGACGGACGCCGTTCTCGGCGACAGCGGGTGGTGCATCAGTGATCGTCCTCTCTTGAACTCAACGAAACGTCGGGGTTCATTTATCGGACCCGAAGATGAACCGCACGGTTGCGGTGATCAAAATCACTGGCCGGATTCTCCTGAGCCGGAGGGTTCGGTTCGCTCCGGGGCCGGTATCGGGTATTGTGACCGCGGCAAAACCTTGTTTTGTCGCCAACCAACCGAAGCGGAGTACCTTTAACGATGAACGAGACACTCACACCCGATGCACGCCTGTCCGGAGCGTTTACCCTGGGTTCCGATATGACGGTTCACCGAATGGGGTTCGGCGCGATGCGGATCACCGGACCGGGGATCTGGGACGAACCGAACGACCCGGAGGGGGCGAAACTTCTTTTGAAGCGGGTGGTCGAACTCGGAATCAACTTTATCGATACGGCGGACTCCTATGGTCCGGAGGTCAGCGAGCGTTTGATTCGGGAAGCCCTGTACCCGTATCCCGAGGGATTGGTCATCGCGACCAAGGGCGGATTGACCCGTACCGGACCGAACCGCTGGCATCCGGTCGGGCGCGCGGACTATCTCAAACAGTGTGTGGAAATGAGTCTCCGTCGTCTGAAACTCGACCGGATCGACCTGTATCAACTGCACCGGTTCGATGATCGCGTGCCGATGGAGGAGACCCTGGGCGCGCTGAAGGAGATGCAGGACGCGGGAAAAATCCGCCATTTCGGACTTTCCGAAGTGGATACGGAACAGATTCAAAAAGCGCGAGAAGTGTTGCCGGTGGTTTCGGTCCAGAACCTGTATAACCTGACCGATCGGAAGTGGGAACCGGTAGTCCGGTACTGTGAGGAAAATAATCTGGCCTTCATTCCGTGGTTCCCGGTGGCCGCGGGAGAACTGGCGCGGGAGGGTGGACCGCTCGACACTCTGGCACGTAAGTACGGAGCCACGGTCGCCCAGGTGGCGTTGGCCTGGCTGTTGCGCCGTTCGCCGGTGATGCTACCCATCCCGGGGACCTCCTCGATTGCCCATCTGGAGGAGAACACGGCGGCGGCGGCCCTGAAGATCGCCGAGGAGGATTGGTCCGCGCTCGAGGCGGCCGCGCAATCCTGAGCCGGCCTCCATCCGATTTCCATCGGCTTTTCATCGCACCTCGGGTTGGGTCGACAGTCCGGAGCGGACCCTGATGGGTCCGCTCCGACTCCGACTCCGTTTCAAAACGAAAAGGTGCCGTAATTGGCGTTCGTACCCCGCGCGTCGATCGTTCCGGCGCTTTTGTCCCGGAAGGTCAGCGACGAAGTTTTGGCCTTGATGGCTCGCGGAATCGGCCAGATCGTGTTATTTTCCACTACGACCGGGCTCGTCCCGTCCCGACCCAGTATCACCCGCGCGTTGAATCCGCCGTACCCCGCGATTTTCAGGCGAAGATCGTTCCCCTTGACTTCGTGGGTAATATCGACGCTGACGAAACGGCGTTTGCCGGAGGAGGGGCCGCCTTTCTCGAAGAGGGCATAGGCCAGTTTCTCCAGCGCGGCGCGCTGTGTCGGGGTCGCCCGTCGGTCGAGAAAGCCGAGGCTTCCGGAGGCATCGGCCCCGGCGATGACCAACCCGGAAAGGTCGACGTCACCGAAACGCGCCTTATCGAGGCGATAGCCGTACACGGCGTGACAGTAATGGTTCGGCGACGGACCTTCACCGAAGTTACAGGTGCAGGGAACGGCGCAGGTACAGGCTTCGAGCAGAGTGCCGGTTGCCATCCATTCCGGTTCCTGAGCCTGCGCGGCGGGAAGGAAAACCAGAGCCGGTAGTAACGGGATCAGGACGCGAAAAAGCGGAATTTTCAATTTCATACCCATGGTACGCGATCGGGCGGCGATCCGCTCCCGTTCCGCAACGGGGCTCCCACGGTGGAAACGGTGGTCAAACGGGTGCGGCTTCGCCGAGGGTCGTGGAAACGGTCGTCGGGGAACCGGTGAGCGCCTCCCGAAAGGCGATATGTTCCGGAGCGCCGATCCGATCGAGCGACGGACGGTCCGCGGCGAACGCCTGACGTTTCGCCTCCAGAACATGGCGAACGGCTTCGGTCAACCGTTCTTCCGAAATCTCGCCCGCGCGGACCGCCGCGAGAACGGCGTCCCGTGTTTCGCGCTGCCGTTGGGGCGTATGGCAGACCATCACCATGTCGGCACCCGCCCGGATCGCCCGTACCGCTGCCCGCGCCGTCCCCCAGCGTTCGGTCACCGCCTTCATTTCGAGGCAATCGGTGACGATCAGTCCTTCAAAACCAAGGCGTTTGCGGAGAAGGTCGGTCAGAATCGCCGGACTCATGGTCGCGGGATTCTCCGGGTCGAACCGGGGGAAAACGATATGGGCGGTCATGATCGTCGGAACCCCTGCCCCGATGGCCGCCCGGAACGGAAGGAGTTCGCGATTCATCAGCAGGTCCGGGTCCAACGAGAGCGTCGGAAGGTCGAAGTGCGAATCCTCCCGGGTATCCCCGTGGCCGGGAAAATGTTTGGCGCACGACAGCACGCCCGAGTGTCGGTAACCGGCGATTTGCGCCGCCACCCGTTCGGCAACCTCCTCCGCGGTGACACCGAAACTGCGGTCTCCGATGACCGGATTCTCCGGGTTGGAGTGGATATCGGCGACCGGGGCGAAGTTCCAGCGAATGCCGACCGCCGCGAGTTCCTGTCCGGTGATATGGGCCGCCCGCTCCGCCTCGGCAAGACTACCGTGCCGACCGAGGGTCAACGCCGCCGGCATCCGGGTGAACGGCGGTGCGCCGAACCGGGCGACCCGCCCGCCCTCCTGATCGGTGGCGAGCAGCAGGGGAATGGCAGCATGGGATTGCAGTTCCTCGGACATCGCGAGGATCGCCGACGGATCGAGTCGCGCGGGCCGGGGTTCGTGCGCCAGGTTGCGGGCCATGACGACCATCGCGCCCGCCCGGAACTCCTCGATGCATTCGACGGCCTGCCGATTGACGCTAAGAACACAGTCGGGAGCCATCCAGCCGAAACAAAGGAGCTGACCGACCTTTTCCTCCGGAGAAAGCCGGTCCGGGTCCGGAAGCGCATGCATCACGAGTCTGCCTGTTCTGAAACGCCTGTTTTCTCAGGACGTTCGCCGAGCCGAATTTCGATCAGTATACCCGGAAACACCGCCGGTCAGAGGTGTCCCTTTTCCCGAAGCGAGGTCCACCGGTGATCGCCGATGATTATGTGATCGAGCAGTTCGATCCCGATCAGATCGCCCGCCTCGTTCAACCGATGGGTGATCGCGATGTCCTCCGGGGACGGCGTCGGGTCACCGGACGGGTGGTTGTGCACCAGAATCAGCGACGCTGCCGAACAGCGGATCGCCTCACGAAACACCTCGCGCGGATGAACGATGGACGAGGAAAGATCGCCGATGGAGATGGTCGACTGTCGAAGCACCCCGCCTTTGGTATCCATGAGCAGGGCGATCACATGCTCACGGGGTTCATCGCGCAATGTCGGACCCAGAAGGTTGTAAACGTCGCGCGGACTGCCGATTTTGGTGCGCTCCTCCGGACTGGCGGCGACCAGCCGGCGTCCGAACTCGATCGCCGCCTTGATCTGGGCGGCCTTCGCCGGTCCGATTCCGGCAACGCGGGAGAGTTCGTCCACCGAGAGTCGCGCCACGCCGCGCAGACCGCCGTGGTCGGTCAGTAACTGGTCGGCGACTCCGACCGCCGACCGTTTTTCCGTTCCGGTGCGTATCAGAATCGCCAGCAGCTCGGCGGTGGTAAGGGCTTCCGGTCCGATACGGATCAGGCGCTCTCTCGGGCGTTCATCCTCCGATAACTCCCGAATGCGTACGTCGTATCGTTCTTCCGGCCTGGCTTCCGATCTGCGCCGGACCGCGCTCGGTGCGGGGGGCGTCGCCGGGGGGGCTTCGGTTTCCGGAGGCGAAGGGGGGACGGGCGGGGGCCGTTCCGGTTCGAAAGGTACCGGCGGACGAAGCGGCGGTTGCAAGCCGGCGATTTCGAAAAAGCCCCGGATTTCCTCGAGGTCGAGCGTATCGTCCATCCGCTCCATCATAGCGTCTGCCTGCTTCACTCGCCAGCGACGGTGAAAAAAACTGCGCTCGGATCAGGGACCGGAACGCTCGAAAATCCGGGGCCTGTGGTATATTGACGTTGTGGGGCGTTTTGCGTCTCACAGCAATCATGGCCAACCTTGCTGCGACAGTGAATAACGGCCTTTCACGGAACCCGCTTTGCGGGGGCCGCCTCTCGTTTTGCTCCTCCTCGGCCGGTGTCGGGTTTGCCCGTGTCTGCCGGTGGTGGCGTGCCTTTTTTTATTTTTACTTTTATCCGCACCAGGAGCAGAGAGCCGGAATCATCGCCTGACAGCAACGTAAAGCCAATCAATGATCCGACGACCTGCTCCTCCAAGGAGCAGGTCGTTTTGCATTATCGACCCGTGTCGATAACCGAAGGGAACGTCCTATGTCCGCCGCACTGAAGGATGAAGTCAACGCCGACGAAATCGAGTCCGCCGACCTGCTCCCCCTGCTGATGGGGAAAGTGGGGGAGATCGAACCGCCGGTCGCCCGTCGAACCCCGCTGCCCCCGCCGGCGGAGTTACAGGCGGAAATACCGCTGACCCGGCCCCTGGCCGAAACGGTTCTGAAGGCGCGATGCGACCTACGGCGCGTCCTCAACCGTCAGGACCCGCGTCTGCTGGTGATCGTCGGCCACTGTTCGATCCACGATCCCGAAGCCGCCCTGGACTATGCGCGCCGACTGGCGGCGTTGCAGAAGGAGTGTCCGGGGCGGCTTTTGTTCGTCATGCGGGCCTATTTCGAGAAGCCGCGCACCACCGTCGGTTGGCGCGGACTGATCAACGATCCGCAGATGGACGGATCGTTCGATATGGCGGAAGGACTGCGGCAGGCGCGTCGGCTTCTTCGGGAACTGACGGCGCTCGGACTGCCGGTCGCGACCGAGGTGCTGGATCTCTACGTGCCGGACTATCTGACCGATTTTCTCAGTTTCGCAGCGATCGGGGCGCGTACGACGGAATCCCAGCCGCATCGCGCGCTGGCGAGCGGACTGCCGGTGGCCGTCGGATTCAAAAACGGAACGGACGGCGGCACGCGGATCGCTCTGGATGCCCTGGTCTCGGCCGGAGAACCCCACAGTTACCTGGGACCCGATAGCGAGGGCCGCTGTACGATCGTCCGCACCCGTGGGAACCGGCAGACGCTGGTCATTCTTCGGGGGGGAAAGGTCTCCGGGCCGAACTACCAGGCGCATTGTCTGGAATCGATCGAGTCCGAGATGGAGGCGATCGGGGTTGCCCCGAACATTCTGGTCGATTGCAGCCATGGCAACTCCGGTTACGACCCGGAGAAGCAGGTCGAGGTCGCCGAATCGGTGGTCGCCTCGCGTCGCGCCGGACGCCGTTCCGTGGTGGGCCTGATGCTGGAAAGTCACCTCTTCGCGGGCAAGCAAGCACTGATTCCCGGAAGGTCCGGCGACCTTCGGTACGGCGTCTCCGTCACCGATGGGTGCCTGGGGTGGGAGGCGACGGCGGCACTGCTCCGCCGACTTCACGCCGAACTGGGATAGCGTCGGACGACCCGCGCGGAAAGTCCGGTGGTCAATTCGTGCGGGGTGGCGTCGACGGTTTCGGCAACGTCCAGCACGGAGACGATTTCGTCCCCGTCGCTTCCAATCAGGGTAGCCACGTCGCCGGGGCGGATCGGCCGGCGGGAATCGGTCACATCGACCTGACACTGGTCCATCGAGACCCGCCCGATGATGGGAAAACGCTGCCCGTCGATCAGCACGACGCCGGTGTTCGACAGTCGGCGCGGCAGTCCGTCGGCGTACCCGGCGGCGACGGTGGCGACCTGCGACGGACGGAGGATCGTAAAGGTGCGTCCGTAGCCGACCGTCGCACCGGTCGGCAAATCGCGAACGAGCGTCACCCGGGCTTTCCATTCCAGAACCGGTCGCAGTCCGGGCAGGCGGGTAAACGCGCCCCGGCAGGGTTCGATACCGTACAGGGCGAGACCGGCACGGAAAAGGTAACCGCCGACGCCCTCCGGGAGCGGTGGGAGCGGGTGGAGCAGGGTCGCCGGGGAGTTCGACAGCGAAAGCCGGAGTTTGCCTCCGTCCGGTCGGGCGAGAGACCTGGAACGGACCTCCGGACGACGGAGGAACGCGAAGAAGGCGTCGATCTGCGCCCGGGTGACCGTCGTCCCTTCCGCTTCGTCCGCGCTCGCGAAATGGGTGGCGATCCCGATGGGACGGACCTCCGGCTGGTCGAGCGTCCGGCCGAAAATGGCCGATGCCTCCTCGGAATCGCCTCCTTCCCGGCCCATACCGGTGTCAAGGCAGACGAAAACCCGTCCCTGTCGTTGTTGGGAACGCGCCTCGGCGATCAGAGCGTTCGTCTGTGCCAGGGAGGAGACGAACGGGACGATGTCGTTTCGTACCAGGTCCTCCGCCTCTTCGAGCAGGAACGGCGCCAGCAGATGGATCTCGACGGCAGGGAATTGGCGGCGCAGTTCCGTCGCTTCGGCGACCGTCGCTACCGCCAGTCGCCGAATCCCGGCCTCGGAACAGAAGCGGGCGACCGGCTCCGAGCCATGCCCGTAAGCGTTGGCCTTCACGACCGCCATCAGTTCTCCGGTCGGTCCGATATGTGGTTGCAGGAGGCGGGCATTGTTCCGCAGGGCGTCGGGAGAGACATCGGCCCAGGTTCGGGCGGTTTCGGAGGAGTAGGGCAGAGTTATCGGATCGATCACCCGCACCTATTCGCGGTCCGGCGACGATTGCCCTTCCGTTCGGTAACAAGGAAACAACGCAACAACGTAACAATACTACGGTAACGGAGATCCGCGGCACAAAACGCCGGAAATTCCGTTCATTATTACGGACGGTTCGGAAGCCGCGGCTGCGAACGCGGCGAGGAGCGACGACACGATGTACGGCAAACCCTACCGGCCCCGGGGCGGGGGCGATGAGATACGACGGTTTTTCCTGCAGGGCGGCATCCCACTGACCTACACGGTCATCGGGCTTTCGGTGGTCTTTTTCTTCCTGCGTCTCGCGTTGCCACAGATGGGCATTGACCGCCTTCTGGCCTTTGTCACGCAGGCTTGGCCGGCTCAGTTCTGGACGGTGTTGACCTGGCCGCTGGTCACCGAGGGCAGCCCGCTCAGTCTGCTGTTCGCGATCGGCTGGTTCTACCTGTTCGGTGGCAGTATGGAGCGATCCTGGGGGTCCCGTGCCTATGCCGCGTTCCTTGCCGTGACGGTGACGCTGACCGCCTGTACGACGTGGCTCGGCAGTTTCATCGCCGGTCCGGGCATGCTGGCGGGTCTCTGGATCGTCTCCGGACCGCTGGCGGTTGTCTGGGCGCATATCAATCGGCGGGAGTCGGTGGGACTGTTTTTCCTGCCCGTACCGGCGTTCGTGATGGCGATCCTGGGGGCGGCGATGGTCTGGTACGATGCGGGGGCGGCATACGGAAACCCGCTGCTCGGTCTCTTCGCCCTGTCCGGCTGTGCGGCGGCCTGGTGGTATGTGAATCACGGACGATCTTCGTTCCGGGGGTACGCCACGCGCCGGAACGATCTCGGGTTCGGAACGGCCCCACGCAAAAGTCGTTCCACCGACGTGACGCCGGAGACGGCTTCCCGTTTCTACCGGTTCGACCGGGAAAGTGTCGACACCCCGCGCGGCGGGTTCCATCCGCTCCGCTGGTGGCGGGATCGTCAGGAGCGAAAACGTCTGGAGGAGATCTTCCGACGCTCCGGATATTCGGACCGCGACGAATGACCGGGATGAATGAAATCCATTTTTCGGCCGATAATTACCACTGAAATGCACACCGAAAAGATGCCCTCGATTGAGACCGGGCCGGTCGCCTTTGCGAACGCACTGGCGACGGCGCCGCAGGTGACGGAAACGCCCGGAGAAGAACGGATCACACTGAAGGAGATTCGCCGGGAACCGCGAGTCCGGACGTATATTGCCAAGGCGAACGAGCAGATGGCCGCGATCGGTTACACCGAACACGGACATCGCCATGCCGGGATCGTGGCGACAATCGCGCGTTCGATCCTGGCGACGCTGCGTCATGGGGATCGGGTCGCCGAACTTGCCGCGATTGCCGGTTACCTGCACGATATCGGCTGCATGGTCAACCGGCAGGGACATGTCGAGGCCGGGGCGTTGATCTCGTTCACGATCCTGTCCGATATGGGGATGGAACCGGTCGAAATCGCCGACGTTGTCGCCGCGATCGGCAACCATGAGGAACCGCACGGCCTGCCGATCACGCCGATCGCCGCCGCCGTCATCATCGCGGACAAATCGGATGTCCATTTCACCCGGGTTCAGAATCCGGACCCGGCGAACTACGATATCCATGACAAAGTGAATGGCGCGGTCAAGAAGTCTTTCCTGCGGGTCGAACCGGAGATCAATCGGGTTCGCCTCGAACTGGAAATCGATACCGAGGCGGCGACGATCATGGAGTATTTCGAGATCTTCATCACCCGGATGGCGCTCTGTCGGCGGTCGGCGGAGACACTGGGCTGTTCGTTCCGCCTTTCGATCAACGGGCGCGACCTGTAGCGACGCGACGAAACCCGTTCGGTTTGCAGGGGAAGGCGCGAAGCGGTACAATGTCCGACAGTCCCGGCGGTCGGTCATCGCCGGGTTTTGTTGCGAAAGGGCATCAGCATCCAAATGAAAAAAGGGATTCATCCGGAATATCGTCCGGTCATCTTCAAGGACGCCACCTCCGATTTTGCGTTCCTTGGCCGCTCCACTCTGCAAACGGACCGTCGAATGATGTGGACCGACGGCAAGGAGTACCCGGTCTTCACGGCGGAAATCACCAGCGACTCCCATCCGTTCTTCACCGGAAAGCAGAAGATTGTCGACACCGAAGGACGTGTCGAGAAGTTTATGCAGAAGTACGGCATGAAGAAGAAATCGTAGACACTCGACCTTTCGTATCCGGGGGCAGGCCGTGGGTTTCACGCCGGCTCCCGGCTTGCGCAGGAGGGGTGATGGGGATAGTCTGAGAGTAGCAACGATGAGCGCGCAAGAACCCCCGCCTCCCGATACCCATTCCCCGCCCCCGGACTCCCGGTCCCGAACCCCGTCCTCCCCTCCGGCCACGTTTTACGGCGGCCAGGCGGTCATCGAGGGGGTCATGATGCGCGGCCCCAGGCACTTTGCGGTCGCCTGTCGTCGTGCGAACGGCGAGATCGTCGTCACCTGTGAGACCGTTCCGCCGATTCTCCGTCCGAACTGGCAGAAATGGCCGTTTCTACGCGGCGTCTTCTCCCTGGTCGATGCGATGACGCTGGGAACGAAATCACTGTTCTGGTCGGCCAAGGTAGCGGAATCCGATATACCGTCGGCGGGAAAAGCCCAGGAATCCGCCGCCGCCGCGCTTCCGGGAAACATCCCGGGTCCGCCCCCCGCCACGGGGTCCGAAAACTCCCGATCGTCGCGGGTGACGGATATCGCGATCGGCGGGGCGATGGTGACGGGCCTTCTCTTCGCCCTGGTGCTGATCGTGGTCGTCCCCAACCTGATTCTGGAGTTCGCCAAATCGCGCGGGGTCACGGAGCGGTGGCAACTCGGAGGGATCGACGGATTGGTTCGGATCACGGTGTTCGTCAGCTATATCCTGCTGATTTCCCGTATGCACTATATTCGGCGGGTCTTTCAGTATCACGGCGCGGAGCATAAAGCGATCAATGTGCTGGAAGCGGGGAAGCCGCTGAACGTTTTTTCGGCGCAGGAGGCGAGCCGTCTGCACCCTCGTTGCGGCACGGCGTTCGTGTTCATCGTCCTGATCCTGACCACCATCGCGTTCGCGCCGTTTTACGGTCTGCCGCCCCTGATCCGGATTCCCGTTCACCTGCTGGTCATGTTGCCGGTGGCCGGAGTCGCCTTCGAACTGCTGCGTCTGGCCGGAAAGTACCGCAACAACCCGTTCGCCGCTGTTTTGTCGACGCCGGGAATGTGGGCGCAACTGCTCACGACGCGTGAGCCTGACGAATCGCAACTGGAAGTTTCGCTGGCGTCCCTGCGGGCCGTGATGGACGCCGAAAGGGCGGAGAAGGGTGAACCCCCCTCCGCCCCTCCGGCGAGCGCCGTCGCCTGAATTTTCGCGATTACGCCCCTCCGGGGGTCGGATTATTCGTAGGAATCGATGTTGGTACAATACACGTTCCGTCACCGGTACATATCGAACCTTCTTTCGCCTGTGGCGCCGTCCCGGAATTCTCATACCCGTATGTCTCTTTCAAACCCTCCCCCGGTTTTTTAGACATTATTTCACACAGTTCCCATCCAATATCCGATTTGTAACATGGTCTTTGCATAAATGATCCTGCGCAACACCAACCGCTTTCTACCTCCTCGTTACCATTTTTGATCTTGGACATGCACGTTGTTATCCTTGTTCCTGTTCCGCCCATTCTGCAACCGGCCGGGCACTGGGCTTCCACATAGTTCTTTGTGTCGCAACTTGGACGTTGCGAGCATCCGAGGAGGGCGGCTCCGAGGAGGGCGACGACGGCGACACAATCCGAGTAGGCAATTCGCATGATGGTTTTCCTTTCAATGGTGAGTTTGAAGCGTTACTGCAGGATTTTGGTTCTCTGTCCCCTGGAGTTCATGGCGTTCAGTGGTTTCCTCCCGGTCACACTGCCGCTCAAAGTGATGCCAATAGAATCCGGATCGCTCTTTCCGGAGTTACCACGGAAGAAGGCCAGATCGTGATACTCGCACGAGATCAACGGCCAGGTCGGGTCTTCCGAGAGGTGTTTATAGTAGTCGATGCCCGGAAAAGAAGACCAGACCATGTAAAGCATGAATTCCTTATCTTCTTCGAACGGCGGATCGGGAACGACGAAGCGGTTGGGGCACTTGATGATGCTCGGGTCGATATCGTAACCGGGGGCGTACTGGTTGGCCCGGACCATTTGTTGATTCGTCGGCAGTCCGAAATCGACGTTGTTCGTGCCGGTGTCCTTTCCGTCCCAATCCTGTCGGTACATCTGCCACACAGCGACGAT
>JANRLW010000007.1:0-37128 GCA_033762295.1 Capsulimonadales bacterium | reverse complement strand
GGCGATACCCGGCGTTGTCCGGAGCCAGCGCGACCGCTTTCCGGGCGGCTTCCAGGGGTTCGTTCGGTAGTTCGAGCTGTGTCGCCGCCTGGGAAAGGTAGGCCCAGCCTTCGGCGTGTTTCGAGTCCAGCGAAACGGCGACGGAAAACTCCTCGCGGGCGCGCTGCATGGAGTTCTGGGCGAAATAAAACTTTCCGAGGGCGAGATGCGCCAGTGCGGATCGGGGATGGGTGCCGACAAACTGACGCAGCTGGTTAAACGCATCGGAGGTCCGTCCGCTGCCCAGTTGCGCCCGGGTCCATTCATCGCGAAGGCGGGCGGATTCGGGGTCGAGTCCGACGGCGCGTCGAAGGTTGCTCTCGGCCTCGACGAAGCGCCCCTGCTCATTCAGCCGTCGGCCCAGAAAATACAGCAGGCGCGGATCATTGGAAACATCGCCGCGTTCTTTCAGAAGTTCGTCCAGCGACCGGCGTTCCAGACGCCATTCCTGAACGGCGGGGATGTAGGGGACCAGTCGAGCGCCGGCAAGCCCGATCGCCGCGACCGCTATCCCGCCGAGAAGGAGGCGTTGCCGACGTGGTTTCGGTTCCGGAGCGTTGCCGTCCCGTGTTCGGGAAGGAGCGGCGGTCGCCGCTCCTTCCCCGGCTTTTCGGTCCGTTAGGGAACCAAGCCTAGTCATGGTTGTGGAAGATGTCCTCCGGGCTGCCGACCCGGACATTGAGCGATCGGGCCTGGGTGTACTTCGCGTGTCCGTCTATGAAGGTGACGTTGAAGCCGCCGTTATGTCGGGCGACCGGGCGTCGTCCGCCGTCGGAGAACGGGTTCCAGCGGTCGGTGGTGCCGGGAACCGCGAAAGTCCAGTCCGGGCTCCAGCGTTCCTGCCAGACTTCCGGTTTGAACTGGTAGGGGCCGCAGTCGCCGACGCCGGTCGCCACGACGCAGTTATTGCCGCCGCCCTGCAGGTAGTTCGGGTCCAGCTGCTGGTTGGCTTCGGCCGAACCGTTGCCGGTTTCGCCGGAATCGGCGAACGCCGCCATCTGGGCCGGTCGCTTGACCGCCGCCATGGAGACGCCGGGGTAGGCATAGATATCTTCGCCGTTGATCTGACCGACGATCGCCGCACTGGTCCAGTTTCCGTTATGCGCGGTCAGTTCGCTATTGTTATAGCCGTAGCTGGTCGGGCCGTAACCCTGACCGGCCGGTCGGTCCGGGCAGGAAAGGATGCCGGTGTTTCCGTAACGAGTGTCATCGTAGGCGGCCTGTCCGTTGTCTCCGAGCTGTCCGGAGTACCTCTGGATATAGGGCAGGAGGGAGACGCGCCAGATCATGGAACCCGCCTGCGGGCCGTTGCCCCAGCCGCAGGTAAAGGTTTCGTCATAATCCTGTGCATACATCTGGTTGGCGATCCCAAGCTGCTTCAGGTTGGACAGACAGGAGATGGCGCGCGCCTTTTCCCGCGCCTGGGCGAAGACGGGGAAAAGAATGGCCGCCAGAATCGCGATAATGGCGATGACGACGAGCAGTTCGATCAGCGTAAAGGCTTTTTTGACGGATGTGTTGCGAATCGGCAACATAGACTTTCTCCTATGACATGAGTCAGGTGATGATGGATGGTGGGTCCGGGGACCCGGTTGCGGTTTCCTACGTTCGTCCTCGACGGTGGTCAGGGTTGTGGCGGCGTTGGCGAACCGGACGGTTTGTTTTTCAGTTCTCGCGCGGTCTTGGCCAGAAGCTCCCTTCCATGGCCGTACGCGATCGAGTTCAGGAACAATCGGTCGTCGTTGCTAAGACGTTCGAAATCGTCACCGTATTGTTCCGCCAGTTTTCGGATATGGGCCATCCCGGCAGCGGGATCGGCGAACGGATCGGGTGGTCGATTGACGACCGGCTTTTCGGGCGGCGGCGGTATCAGAAACCAGAGAATCAGGCAGAAAAGCGCGGTCAACCCGACTCCGATCAGAATCCGAACGGCGAACGGGTTTAGCGGGAGAACCGTTTTACCGGGCGAGTTTCTCAGGACGCTCAGCGGTGTTACCTCCTTCCTTCGGGTGGGGCGCAGGAACCCCGTTCTATCAGCGTCATCGGGGACCGTTCATGAATGCGTTCCGGCGCGCGCTCCTCCAGTTTGCGAAGGAAGCGGCAGACGGCGCGATACGTGAGGGCATGGATATCCTGCCGCATGGTGGTGAGACCGGGCTGTGCCAGCGCCGCAGCGCCCGTGTCGTCGACACCGATGATCGAAATGTGTTCCGGAACGGCCAGCCCCGCCGACTTCGCGACCTCCATCGCTCCGAGCGCGGTCGTGTCATTCGCAGCGAAAATAGCGGTGGGGCGGTCCTCGGTCGGGCGACTCAGCATCCGGCGCATCGCCGCCGCTGCCATTTCCGACATATAGTCTCCGGGATAGATGTCTTCGGGTCGGAACGGGATGCGCGCCCGCTCCAGCGCCTGTCGGAACCCCTCGAAGCGTTTGAGCGCCGACGCCTGATTGGTCGGTCCGGCGAAATGGGCGATTCGCCGGTGACCCAGCCCGATCAGATAGTAGGTCGCTTCGAAACCGCACCGGACATCATCGTAGCCGACGTAATCGAGTTCGGGGATATCGGACCGGTCGCCGTTCACCAGGATCGCCTGAAACCCTGCGCGCGGGATCTCGCTCAGATATTCCTGATCGAGGAAGGGGGTTGCGATCACAAGTCCATCGACGTATTTCTTGCGGAAAAGGTCTTCCCAGATCCGCTGTTCCATGAATCGGGCGTCGGCCAGTTCGAGGAGCATCCGGAATCCCCGATCACGTGCGGCCTCAATGGCTCCCCGGATCAGACTCATAAAATAGGGATCGTAAAGGGAGATGATCTCCGGGGGCATGATCAGGGCGATCGCTTCGGTTCGTCCGGAGGAAAAGCGGCGCGCGAGCGCATCGGGCTTGTAGTCGATTTCCGCAATGACGCGCAGAACCTTTTCGCGCGTCATCGCGGAGACTCCCGGAGCGTTATTCAGCACCAGCGACACCGTTGCCGGAGAGACACGGGCCTGCTTTGCCACGTCTTTGATCGTAATCCGCATCGCGTTCGTTGCGATCGCCTTTGCCTGAGAACATCACTGAACGGATTCACTAAATCGGTTCAGTCGTGGTTTGATAATAGCCTTGATTTCAAAAGCTGTCAAGAAAAAGGCGAATCAGGGTTTTTTTTCGGCTTCCGGCGACGGCGCCGTTCCGCCGGCGGCCTGTCGACGTTTGGCGGCAAGCTGTTCCTGTCGTCGTTCGTACGCCGACTGCGCGGTCTCGACCTCGCGGGCATTGCCCTTTTTGAAATCCTCCCAGCGTTTGTCGGGCGACGCGCTTCGGGTGGTCGCCGCCGGGTCGGCGGAAGGACAACCGGAGACGAGCGGAATCGCCAGCGCCGAAAGGGCGACAAGCCGGGAATGTAAGGGGAATCGTAACGAGACGGGTCGAATCATGGGCGGTTTCCTCGGTGGGGTGACGTGCGCGAGCAACGGCCTATCATACCGGAAACCATCGGTGACGCCAACCGGGCAGCCATCCGACTGCCCGTGGCGGTAAGGGAAAGTAGGGGAACCGGGTCAGCCTTTGAGCGCGGCCTGAACGGCTTTTTCGAACTCGGGAGACATCGGATCGATGTTCGAGGGGAACCGGGCGATGACGTTGCCCTTTTTGTCCACCACGAACTTGGTGAAGTTCCAGGCGATATCGCCGGCGAACTTTCCGTTGGTCTCCTTGCCGGTCAGCCACCGGTACAGAGGCGCGGCGTTCGGTCCGTTGGTGACGACCTTGGAGAAGAGGTCGAAGGACGTTTTGTAGTTAAGGGCGCAGAACTGCTTGATGTCCGACTCGCTCCCCGGTTCCTGCTGACCGAAATCGTTGGACGGGAAGGCCAGAATCCGCAAGCCCTGGTTTTTGTACTTGCCGTACAGTTTTTCCAGCGAGGCATATTGCGGGGTGTATCCGCAGCGGGAGGCGGTGTTGACGATGACGACGACATTCCCACGGTAGCGCGCGAGGGGTACTTCCTTGCCATCGATGTTCTTTGCCGAAAAATCGAGCGGCCCACGGGGAGGACCGGCCTCGGCGGGTTCGAGGGAACCGACCATCAGGACCGACGCGGCGATGAGAAGGAGTCCGGAAATCAGGCGGGAGACCATTACGGGCGTTTCTCCTTGGAGTTTTTCTTCTCCTTAGAGAAACGTCCGAAGGGCCTCCCGGTTCCCGGTCGTTTGCCCCGCGCGGGTGGGTGGTGTTATCGTCAGCGGGGCCGTTTCGCCAGTTTGAAGGGGGCGTTCCGATTGAGCGCCGCCTCGACGGCCGCAACGACTTCGGGCGAGAGCGGCGCATCGCCCGGAGCGAACCGGGCCAGGACCCGGCCGTCGCGACTCACCAGAAACTTGGTGAAACTATCGGTGATCGGTCCCGCGATTTCCGGGTTGGCCTCCTTGCTGGTAAGGTAAGCGAAAAGCGGCGACGCCTCGGGGCCTTTCAGGTTGACTTTGGCGAACAACGGGAACGAAACGCCGTAGTTCATGGTCGCAAAGGTTCGAATTTCGGCGCTGCTGCCGGGTTCCTCGCCGCCGAAATCATTGGTCGGAAACGCGAGGATTTCCAGCCCCTGGTTCTTGAAACGGGCATACAGTTTTTCCAATCCGGCATATTGCGGGGTGTATCCGCTCTGGGACGCCGTATTGACGATCAGCAGCACTTTCCCCTGAAACCGGGAATACGGCACCTCGAACCCGTCGATCGTGCGCAGCGGCAGATTCGGGGTCGGCGGTGTCACGGACGAATCGGCGTTCGCGTGAACGCCGGGCAGAAGCGACAATAGGAGCGCCAGGGAGGCGGCAAACGCCCAGAGGGTGACAAATGTATTTCGGCTCATAGTTGTCTCCGATTTCGTTACCGGACCGGCCGTCCCCATTTACGAAATCCCGGAAAACGGCCGCGAAGGGGAGGTCAGGACTTTCCCCCCGGTGAATCTCTCTGCGGACAAGACGTCTCCCCGATTGGGGGTGTTCTATGAAATTTTCGACAGTCGCCGTGGCGACAGCACCGGTTTGAGTGGGGGAAGTTATGCCGTTACAGTATCTCACCGACCTCTGGGATGACACGATCGTAGCCGGGATGGACGAACCCGAACAACTGCGCTACCGGTCCAATCTGCTCGGTTCCGATCGCCGTCTCACCAACTTCGGGGGTGGAAACACGTCCGCGAAGATCGATATGCCGGACCCGCTAACGGGAGAAACGGTAAACGTACTGTGGGTCAAAGGGAGCGGAGGCGACCTGGGCACCATTCGTCGCGAAGGGTTCGCCCGACTGTACCGGACCGCGCTCGACTCGTTGAAATCCCGGTATCGCGGAGCGGAATTCGAGGACGAGATGGTCGCGCTGTATCCGCTTTGCGCGTTCGGTAACCACCGCACCGCCCCATCGATCGATACGCCGTTGCACGCGTTCCTGCCCTTTCCCCACGTCGATCATCTGCACCCCGACTGGGCGATTTCGCTCGCGGCATCGGCGAATGGTCTCGGCCTGACGGAACGACTGCGCGACGAATCCGGGATCAAACTGGTCTGGCTGCCCTGGAAACGACCGGGATTCGAACTCGGACTTCGACTCGAGGAGGCGGCCGCCGAAAACCCCGACGCTGACGGCATTCTGCTCGGGTCGCACGGGCTGTTTACCTGGGGACGGACGTCGCGGGAATCGTACACGAACACCCTCCGGGTACTCGACGCCATCGGCAGGTTCGTCGTGCCGCGGGTGGAGGCGCGGGGAACCGCACTGTTCGGTGGGCGGGTCGTCGAGGATCGCGCCGACCGCCGGGAACTGGCGCTACGTCTGATGCCCGCTCTTCGACGCCAGATCCGTCAGGGGGCGATCATCGGGCATTTTTCCGACGACCCGGAAACCCTGCGGTTTGTCGGAAGCGCGCAGGCAAAGGAGCTTGCCTGGCAGGGAACAAGTTGTCCGGACCATTTCGTGCGGACCAAGGTACGCCCGATGCTGGTGGAGTGGGATGCCGCGTCCGGTGATGCCGACACCCTGATTGCGGCCGCATCCGCCGGATTTCCGGAGTATCGCGCCGCGTACGCCCGGTACTACGAGGAGAACCGGGCCGACGATTCTCCGGCCATGCGATCCCCGGAACCGACCGTGGTGCTGGTGCCGGGGGTCGGTATGTTCTCCTTCGGAAAGAACAAAACCGAGGCGAGAATCACCGGAGAGTTCTACCTCAACGCCATCCACGTCATGGAGGGCGCGACGACTCTTGCCGACCTCGCTCCGCCGACCGATCCCCCGCCGCAGGTAGGACCGGGTCAGGCGGCCGGGTCCGTCACCGAGAATTACGTCGCGCTTCCCCCGAACGAGGCGTTTCGGATCGAGTACTGGTCGCTGGAGGAGGCGAAACTTCAGCGGATGCCGCCGGAGAAGGAGTTGTCTCGCCGGATCGCGGTTGTCATCGGTGTCGGATCGGGGATCGGGATGGCGATCGCGACCCGACTGGCCGCCGAGGGCGCTCACGTGGTTTGCGGCGACCTGAAACCTGAATTTGCCGATCAGGCGTCCGACGAGTTGAACCGACAGTTCGGCCCGGAGACGGCGATCGCGGCGGTGGCGGACTGCACCGAGAGGGCTTCGGTGCGACGTTTGATGGAAGCGGCGGTCGCGCATTTCGGCGGAGTGGACCTGCTGGTCTGCGTTGCCGCGGTCTTTTTCGCGCCGGACGAGGACGGACGGATCACGGAAGATCAGTGGCGAAAGACGTTCGACGTCAACCTCCTGGGGTCCTATGTTCCGGCGGATGAGGCGATCCGGACGATGCGGGTATCCGGAAATGGCGGAAGCGTCGTTCTGATCTCGTCCGCGAACGCCGTGGTCGCGAAAAAAGGAAGCTTCGCCTATGATACCAGCAAGGCGGCGTTGAACCACCTGGTCCGGGAACTGGCGGTGGAGGCGGGCGATGCGGGAATCCGGGTCAACGGCGTCGCGCCGGCCTCGGTCGTGGAAGGCTCCCTGCAGTTCCCGCGCGAGCGGGTGCTGTCGTCGCTGGCGAAGTATCGGATCGCGTTCGACGAATCGGAAACCACGGAGGAGTTGCGAGCGAAACTGGCGGCGTTTTACGCCGAACGGTCGCTGTTGAAGCGCCGGGTCACTCCGGCGGCGGTGGCGGAAGCGGTGTTCCTGCTGGCATCCGAGAAACGGACGGGCCTGATGACCGGGCAGGTGCTTCCGGTGGACGCCGGACTGACCGAGGCGTTTCTACGTTGACGACGATGACGATCAGGGAGCGCAGAATGCGAACGGCGGCTTGACCGGGGGCAAGGACGACGGTTCCGCGACCTGAATGGTGACCGAACGGCGGATCAGAACGTCCAGTTCGCCCTGATCGAGCCAGACCCCCAGACACTGAGGGCAGAAGTCCATTTCGACACCGTTGCGTTCGAACGGCTTGAGTACGACCGCGCAGACCGGACACCAGCGCGGTCCGTCCTCGAGGACGGTGGTGTTGGAAACATCATACATGAGAACAATTTCCGTTTCTAACCGATGAACGAAAGAATGATGAGTGACAGGGCGGGATAAGAAGTGATTCTCCCGTTCCCCACGCTTACTTATACGTTTGGAGATGGGGTTTAGTGCCTTCCAAACGGGAGAATTGTTCCGTCCGACGATAAAGAGTCTTCCTCGCCGGAGACTTCAAGGAGTAACGCGATGCACTATCCGCTGGATTTAACCTTTCGAATCTTTGCGATCAGCAGTCAGGTGAATATCACCGACGGACTCGGCCGTTCCGTTGCTTATGTCAAACAAAAGGCGTTTTCCCTCAGGGAGGACATTACGATTTTCGCCGATGAAACGTCGACCCGGCAGTTATACCGTATCAAAGCGAACAAGATCTTCGATTTTTCCGCCCGGTATGAGTTCACGGACCCGGAAGGTCGATCCATCGGCGCCGTCCGGCGTCACGGCGTCCGTTCGCTCTGGCGAGCGCATTACGATGTTTTTGACGGAACGGGGAGCGAAACCCCGGTCTTCACGATTACGGAAGCCAATCCCTGGATCAAAGTGGCCGATGCGCTCCTCAGCGAAGTGCCGGTGGTAAGCCTTTTTCACAATTACCTCCTCAACCCGGCATATCTTTTGAAGCGGGGCGACGAGAACGGACCGATCGTTCTCCGACTGAAGAAGATGCCCTCGATGGTCGGTCGGCGTTTTGTGATCGAGAGGGAAGGGGAGATCCGTGACGACGAACAGGATCGCGCCCTCCTCGGGCTGTTTATGCTGGTGCTGCTGGAGCGGTCGCGCGGGTAAGCGATGCGTGTCACCCTGGATTACGGACGGGACGGACTCCCGGTCGATCTCCCGGACCGGAACGTGGTCGGTGTACTGACCCAGACACCGGCTCCCCGTCTGGCCGATCCGGACGACGCCATCCGGTCGGCGTTACGCGCCCCGATCGGCACACGACCGCTGGCCGAGATCGCGCGGGAAAGGTCGGGTGGGCAGGTCTGTATCGTGATCTGCGATATCACCCGTCCGGTTCCGAACGCCCTTCTTTTACCGGCGATCGCGGAGGAACTGGCGGTCGGCGGAATTCCCCGCAACAACCTGACGATTCTGATCGCGACCGGAACGCATCGTCCGAATGTCGGCGAGGAACTGGTCGAACTGGTCGGCGCGGAATTCGCCACCGGCGTTCGTATCGTCAACCACGACAGTACGGATTTCTCCGCTTTGCGCGATTTCGGAACCACGCCGAACGGGGTGCCGGTCCGGTTGAACCGCCATTACACGGAAGCCGACCTCCGAATCACGGTCGGACTGATCGAACCGCACTTCATGGCTGGCTACAGCGGCGGCCGAAAGCTGATCATGCCCGGAATCGCCGGATTGGAAACGGTGCAGGCGTGGCACAGCCCGCGTTTCCTCGAACATCCGAACGCCACGGCCGGTATCACGGTCGGGAACCCGGTGCATGAGGAGAATACCCTGATCGCGCGTCTCTGTCCGCCCGATCTGATCGTGGATGTGACCCTCGATGCCGAGAAGAAGATCACCGGCGTGTTCGCGGGAGAACTGGAGGCGGCCTGGAACGCCGGGGTGGAGTTCGCGGCCCGGCACGTCCGGGTGTCGGTCCCGGAGCCGGTCGATATCGCGATCACGACCGGAGCGGGCGCTCCGCTCGACGCCACGTTCTATCAGGCGGTGAAAGGGATGGTGGGTGCGCTTCCGATCGTTCGCCGGGGCGGAACCATCATTATCGCGGCGGCCTGTACGGAGGGGATCGGCGGCCCGCATTTTCGCCGGTGTCTGCTCGAGACGCGCGATCTGCAAGGTCTGGTGGAGAATTTGCAGAGACCCGATCATGTGCCGTTTCCGGATCAGTGGCAGGCGGAGGAACTGGCGCGAGCGACGCGGTTCCACGAGGTCCGCATGTTCTGCGAAGGCATTCCCTCCGATCTACTCGGTCAATTGCATGTGACCCCGGCCGAGTCGGTGGAACGCGCCGTCGAGGCCGCGCTCGCCATCCACGGGCCGGATGCCCGAATCGCCGTCCTGCCGAAGGGGCCGTATGTGATTCCGTACGTGGCCGGCAACGGGCGATCCGACGGGCAGGCAGGAGAAGGCCGACGGAATCCGGAATAAGGAATTCGTATCCGCCAAACGGCGGAGTCGGGTATCGGAGTACAAGGAAAATGGGTCTGACAACAGGTTTCGATCCGATGGCAGGCATGCCGGAGGAAGGGAGCGATCTTGAATGGTTCCTGGACGCCAAATTAGGGATCTTCATCCACTGGGGTATCTATTCCGTGAACGGGGTGTCGGAATCGTGGAGTTTCTTCAACGGCCATATCCCCTATGACGAGTATATGGCGCAGTTATCCGGCTTCACGGCGGAAAAATTCGATCCCTATGCCTGGGCGGAACTGTTCGAACGAGCGGGCGCGCGTTACGTGGTGCTGACGGCCAAGCATCATGACGGCGTCGCTCTGTTCGAAACCGCGCTGTCGGATCTTTCGGTCGTTCGGAAGACGCCCGCGGCGCGCGACCTCGTGGCCGAGTTCTGCGCGGCTTCGCGCTGGAAAAATCTGAAGGTCGGACTCTATTTCTCCCACCTGGACTGGTCGCATCCCGACTACTCGCCCGTTTCGCCCGGTTGTACCGCGGCGGCGATGGAGGATGGAAAGGTCTTTTTCCGCTGGACCGAGGGGCCGTATCACCCGTCCTGGCGGAACTTTATCGAGTTCCATCGCGGTCAGATTCGCGAACTGTGCCATAACTACGCGCCCGATTTGCTCTGGTTCGACGGAGACTGGACGCCCGGACCGAACTGGTGGGATTTCGAGACTCTCCGCGATGATATCGATCTGTGGTGTCCCGGTGTGGTCGTCAACTCACGGATCGGAAAGTCGGGGGATTATGCGACGCCCGAGCAGGGAGTGCCGATCGTCTCGCCGCGCGGCCCGTGGGAGTTCTGTGTTACGATGAACGATTCCTGGGGGTACCAGGGAAAGGATCGGAACTACAAATCGTTGCGGCAGATCGTTCGTCTCTTCGCCGAGTGTATCGGGATGGGAGGGAACGTACTGCTCGGAATCGGACCGATGGCGGACGGCACGATTCCGGCCGAACAGATCGAGCGTCTCGAGGGGTTGGGGCAGTGGATGAAGCGCCATGCGGAGGCGATCTACGGGACTCGCGCCGGTCTCCCGCACGGCCATTTCAACGGTCCGACGACTCTGAACCCATCCGGTGATGTCCTGTACCTCTTCTTTTTCGACCGGCCCGCCGAGCAGCGGAACTCTCTGTCGGTGAAGGGAATCCGCAACGCGGTTCGCAGCGTTTCCGTGGTCGGGTCCCGTCAGTCCCTTGGCTTCCGGACGATCGGCGGCGCGTCGTGGGCCGGAATTCCGGGCGTTCTCTGGATCGATCTCCCTCCGTCGGCGCTCGATCGGAACGCGACGGTGCTGCGCGTCGAACTGGAAGGACCGCTCGATCTGTTTCGTGGTGAAGGTGGGGCGGTCACGACGAACTAATACGGTATGAGGCTTTTCCGAATCGCTCCGGCGATCCTGCTGTTCGGACTCGTCGTCGGCTGCGCTCGGGTTCCGGCGAATCGCGCGTCCTCGGTCAACAAGATTCTGGTAGTCACGATGACGGTTCGCGGCCAACTGGAGGTGAACCGTCTGCCCTCCGGCAACTTTTATTATGTTCTCCTGAACCTGACGGACAATATCGGCGATGCCGGCCCCGCCCCGGTCGTCGGGCCGCCGTGGGGCAACGGGTTTGCCGCCCCCTCGCGGGATGGAGAGCAGGGCTTTGTCGGGTTCGTCCGCTACAGTCGGGACGAGGGTCTGGGCGGACTCGGGGTGTATACCTCCCAGGTCGGCGGGGAACTCGTGAATCCGGTGACACTGCGCAGTTTTACACCGATCGGACCGCCCGATCGATCGCAGACACCCCAGCCCGGTGATTCGACCATCTCCTTCCAGCTGGACCTGGGACGTCTTCCCAACGCCGACAAGCGATTCCTCCAGATCAACCTGCTGGCGACGGACACGCTACCCCTGCCCGCCGACCCGCCGACCGCCGAGCATCGCTGGGATGCGCTGGGAGACGGAACGCAGACCGGTTCGTTGATCAACTACCTGACTCTCGATACCCGCCAGAACCGGATCATCACGAACAGTCAGCAGGTCTCCGGCGGTCCGCAGGAGATTGCGAATGACGTGCGCGACCGGTTGGGGCCGACCGTCGATGATCCCACCCTGGACATCGTCGACTGGACCATTCAACTGCGCGACCCCTGAAAAACCTTTCGAATCGAGCATGGAAAACGCCGATCGCCGTCGTACCCTTAAAGGGGTTTCCGAAGGGAATGCCGAATCGTTTCGATTTCGGAGGTGGATATGGCGACGCGAACGGGCAATTTTGCCATCGGTTTTCGTAAGGGTTGGTCCGAGTGGCAGCGGGACACCGCGGCGGCGGCGAAGTGGGCGTCCGAGAACGGATTCGAGGCGCTCGACCTGGGACAACCGTCGGCGGAGGACATTGACGTACTGAAGGCGCACGGTCTGAAGCTGGGAACGGTCGATTTTCCGGGCGGGTGGACGGACAGCGAGCCGGTTAAACGTAAGGAGGCGGGCGAGAAGGCCGCAGCCTATATCAAGGAGAAAGCGGATCTCGGCGCAAAACTTTTCTTCACCATCCTGCCGGGCGACGCCAGCCGATCGCGGGCCGAGAACTATCGGATCGCCCTGGAGGGTTTCGCTCCGGTAGCGGAGGCGGCGAACAGCGTCGACGCCTATATCGTGATCGAGGGTTGGCCGGGCGGCGGCAGTCTGCCGCATCTTGCGTGTAATCCGGAGACCTACCGATCGGTGATCAAGGATATCGGCCTGCCGTCGGTGGCGATCAATTACGATCCGTCACACCTGATCCGTATGGGGATCGACCATATCCGTTTCCTGAACGAATTTTTGCCGCATGTCCGCCATGTCCACGGCAAGGACACGGAACTCTTCCCCGAGAAGGCGTACGAATTGGGCCTGTATCAGAACAGCGCCTTCGAGTCGCCGTTCGGTTACGGCGAGCACGTCTGGCGGTACACGATTCCCGGCCACGGCGTCGCCCGCTGGACGGAGATTTTCAAGATTCTGGCCGCCGGCGCGTTTTCCGGCATTGTCAGCGTCGAACTGGAGGACGGTAACTTCAACGGTTCCGCGGAGGGCGAGAAGTCGGGTCTTCTGCACTCGTTGAACTTCCTGCGCAGCGCGTAATGTGGTCCGGCCCCGGAACTCTCCGGGGCCGGATTCGCGAGCGGTATCCGCGTCGTCCGGGAATTTCTTCCGGCTCCATAAAATGAGATGAATTTGAGACGAAGGATTACCATTTCCAATGGTTCAGCGCGGAAATAATCCGATTTACGGCCGTTCTCCGGGGTTTGGTTTCCGTTCCGGTTGTTTTTGCGGCTTCGTCGTCTTTTGACGGAGGGGTGGAAATACCCCCGAAATTATGGTATTATAAATGCGTACCGCCGATGAAAAGGCGAAATAATTAGGTGACGTGAGAATGGGCGGCAACCTCTTGAAGGTGTGTCGCTTTTGTTGTTTTTGGGGTCATGCGGTTCCGAAACGCAGCCACTGCAGAAGGCACATCACCAGAAGTACCGCACCCGGCAGCAACGCCCCGAGCCATCCCCGACGTTCTCCCAGAACATTTCGCCACCCCGTAACACAGATCAGCGCGACCGGAAGGAGCGCCGGGTAGAAATAGCGGCCCTGCGCCTGGAAAAACTGCAGGTTGAACCGAACGAAGAACGGGACGATAAAGAGCAGACAGACCAGCATCAGGAGCAGGTTGCGGCGTTCGTCCGGCGGGACACCGCCTTCCTTTTCCGCCCGGAACGCGCCCACCAGACCGCCCAGCGACAGAAGAATCACGGCAACCAGACCGAGGATCGGCGGTGTCAATGCCTGCGACCCGGTGGGGGGCATGATGGCGAAAAAGGTGTAGAACGTTCGCACCGCGTTGATCCGCCAGTAGTCGGTCCAGGAACCGCCCATTCCCAGGGCTTCGAACAGCGGCATCATCATGGTCGGGGTCGGCGTGTTCTCCCCGGCGGTCAGCGGGAAAATTTTGATGTTCAGCGGATCGCCGTAAAGGAGCGTATTGCGGATCAGCCACGGGGCGGCAATCAGGATGCCGACGCCGATCGCAACCGCCAGGAAGACCGCCCCCTGCCGGACCTTTCGCGAGAGGTCGCCGGTCGGAGCGAGCAGACAGGCGACCGCCATCGCCGGAATCAACTGGATCACGGTCAGTTTCGTATACAATCCCAGGCCGAACAGAACGCCGACCAGGAGCGACGAACGGAGATCGGTCGCCGTCCCCCGGACGAGAAGACCCAGTCGCCACAGAATCGCCACGGAAATCAGGGTCGTCAGTCCGTCGTTGTTGATGGCTCCCGACAACTGGGCCTGGGTCGGAAGGAAGGCGACGAAGGCCGCCGCGCCGAGGCCGACTTCCGGACGGGAGGGGAAGAGGTCACGCCCCGCCCGGAACGCCAGAAGGATGGTGGCCACCTGTATCGGAACGGCCGCCAGGCGGACGGCGAAGACATTCCCCCCGGTCAGCACGTAGGGAATAAGGGCGAACAGGTAGTACAGCGGCGGTTGATGCGTTTCGAAGTAGGCGGGGTCGCCCGCCGTGAACCGAACCGGAGCCTTGTTCTCCCAGAGCAGGCGCAGGTAATCCAGGTGCGACGTTTCATCGGGATTCCAGCCCGATCGAGCGTCAAACGGCACACGCCAGGCGAACATCACCGCCAGCGCCACGGCCACGACCGTAATGCCGATCAGCAGAGCGGTCGTTCTGTTGTCTTTGGTTGCGGTCATGGCCTCGTACCTGCTTTTCGGATTGCTTCAGGGAATGTGATAGACACGGTACGTGCCTTTCGCAAAGACGGGGGTCAATTTTCCGGAAGCGATCGCTTCGGCCATCAGCGACCGCCAGCGTCGACCGTCTTCCGGGAATAGCTCGGGCGATAATCCGAGCAGAAGAACCGTGTAGCCGCGTTTTTTGAAGTCGGCCAGCCAGTCGTCGACGTCGCGATATTCCTCCCAGGGGAGAAGACCGGCGGCGTGGTCCGGCTGTGCCCAGACATATTCGCGGTCAAGCCAGAACCCACGGGTTTCGTCGAACATCGCCACCTTTTCCTGCGGCTCCGTGTTCTCGTTGATCCAGAACGACGCCGCGCCGATACCGGGGAGGGTTCGTTCGACGTACTCCCTTCGGTCGACCGCCCCGAGGACGACCGGAAGCGCAGGTGCCAGGCGCGGTACCGGCTCATTCGGTAGGATTCGTACGCCGTTGACGCCGAAAGCGGCGATTCCGGCCGCGAGAAAAAGTCCCCAGAATACCGAAAGCCCGGCCAGCCCGGCCCCGAGAAAGCGCACGAACGATTTCGTTCCCGTCAGGAGAAGGACGACCGCTTCGGCGATTACCAGCGCGAAGGCGGGCAGGGCGGGGATCAGGTAGCGCGTCTGCTGCATGATCAGGAACCAGAAAAGATATACCCCGCCCCCGAAAAGCAGGCAGTAAAGGGACGGACGGGAGAGGCGTCGGCCCAGAAACGGCAAAGTCAGAAGCAGACCGACGAACACGGGCGACAGCCCGAAGCCGTAGACGATGTATTCGGTAAAGATGAACCGACGTCCGGTGGTGGCGTAATAGGAGGGAAGAAAGAGGAGTTCCTGGCTCACCTGCCAGGGCGACAGCAGGAGGTCGAGGGGGGTTTTGCCGTACCCGAAACGCGCCTGTTCCGCCGTGTAGGCGGTGGCGTTCTCGTCGGACCAGTACCTCCCGCCGAACAGACCGTAAGCGAACGGATAGACCGGATTCCCGGCGACAATCCAGTTCTTGATATACCAGGGAAGGCCGATCAGAAGAGAAATTCCACCCCAGAGGGCCGCATGCGGCAGGGTTTCCTTCGCCCAGGTTCGATGCACGACCACGTGCCAGCCGAGGATGCCGACCAGCAAAATGCCCCAGAATCCGAGGACGGTGTATTTGGTGCCGAGGGCGAAGCCCATCAACACGGCGGAAATGAGAAGCCAGGAGACGGACGTCGCCGGGCCGTTTTTGGGGACGGAAACGGCGTTGATCAGCGCGTACAGGGCTAGCCAGGTGAAGAGCGCGGTCGCCAGGTCGACGTAGGCGACCGAGGCTTCCCATACCACGATCGGAACCGACGCCAGAAGGAGCGCGGCGACATCGCCCAGGATCGCGCCCTGACCGTCGGCGGTGAAATGACGGCGCGCGAAGGTCCGGACCGACAGGAACAGCCACAGGTAGCAGAGCCAGTGCACCAGCTTCGCCCCGGCGATGCTACCCACGCCCAGCATGAGCAGGTAGTGCATCTGTACCAGGAACGGAAAGTTGGAATGGTGGTCCCAGGGCAGGAAATCGATGCGGCCGTGGCCGAGCCAGGTCTTCGGGTTGGCCAGATGGTAGGAAAGGGCGTCCCATTCGAGAATGGACGGGGGGGCGAGGGCGCCGACCAGGGTGCAGAGCGAAAAAAGCCCCAGTAGGACGGTCGCGGCATGGTTCAGCGGACCACGGTCCGGACGCGTTTCCGAACGGGATTTCAGAGCGTCCCAGAGGAGGAGGCCGATTCCGGGAAGTCCGAGTCCGAGCAACCCGTAGAACAGGATCGGCGAAAGGAAACCGATCAGGCCGCAGAACCAGACGACAAACCCGACAATCCCGATGCCGATCGGGACGGCGAAAACGAGCCGTTCGGCGAACGGCGCGTCCGCGGCGAAGCGTCGAACGATCGTCTGGCCCAGTCCGAAGGTCAGACCGATCAGCAGGAGCAGCAGACCGACGGCAAGGAGGGAGGAAAGCATACGAACGTACTACCGTGCCCGCAGGGCGGTCAGTTCCATCACTTCCCCGGGCATCTTCCCGCCGACGGATTCGGCGGACCGAAGGAGGGTATCGAAGAGCCAGGTACGCAGTCCGCCCGCCTCGGTGCGTGCGCCGGCGTTCAGACCGCTGCCGGTTCCGGCTCCGCGAAGAATGTACCGAACGCTTTGCGGCGCGAAAAGGAAGGGAAAGTAGCGCAGTCCGGTGACCGTCCCGCCGCACTCTTCGGCCAGGCGTACGAGAGTATGCGGGGTGAATCCCCAGTAGTGACGCGGCAGGTCCAACGGGTACCAGACGACTCCGAAGAGTTCCGCCTCCACGCTCGCGACATTGGGAAGGGCCAGAAGAAGCATGCCGTCCGGTTTCAGGGCGCGGAACGCGGCGGTCAGCGTTTCGCGGGGATCGGGAACATGTTCCAGCACATGCAGCAGCGAGACCATTTCGAATCCGGCCGCCGGTATCGAGGCGTCTTCAAGATAGGCTTCATGGATGACGCTTTCGGTCCGGCGCCGGGCCAGGCCGGCGGCTACCGGGTCTGTCTCCAGGCCCTCCACCCTCCAGCCGCGCTGCTGCATCGCGTCGAGGAACCGTCCGTCGCCGCACCCGACATCGAGGAGGCGTCCCGGAGGACGCGATCCGTAGGCAGTGACCGCACGGTCCGCCTGTTTCTCGAAAAAGCGGTCGAGGCGCTTCCCGAGTTCGACGGTTCGATCGTCGCCTTCGGCACGCGCATAGGTCGAGGCCGCGTAGGCCCGCCCCATCGTATCCGCGTCCGGGCGCGGGGAGAGCCGAACCAATCCGCATCGGACGCAGCGAACCGCCGTAAAGGTGCGATTGCCGCCCACGAGATTATCCGGGGCGGTTCGCCAGTGAGTGGTGGCGGTTTCACCACAGACCGCGCAGAAGGAGCCATCGTTCATCGGTCGTTTACTTTCGCTTTTGCGCGCCTTTTTCCTGCAACGCCGACAGTGCGTACTCGGTCCGGATACCCGAGCGGCGGAATTCCATCCGGCAGTGACCGAAGGAATGGGCATGAGCGCCGGTCTGGACGATCGGTGTTTCCGAAACGACTTCCGGCGCGGTCAGGGAATGGTGGGAATGGCCGCCGATAATGAGGTCGATTCCGGAGACGGATTCCGCCAGACGGCGATCCTGCGTCAGGCCGATATGGGTCAACGCGATCAGGAGGTCCGCTTTGTATCGAAGTTCCAGCACCTGCCGTTTCGCGGCGGCGATCGGGTCATCGAACAGGAACTGGGAAAGGGCGGCCGCCCGCATTTTCGGCGTCACCATCGGGACGGTCAGACCGAAGATACCGATCGTCAGACCGCCGACGGGGAGGAGGACGTGCGATCGAACGGGCAGACCGTCGCCGGTCGCTTCGGGGGATTTCGCGTAAACGTTGGCGCAGAGGACCGGAAAACGGGCGCGGTTGATTTTGGCGGACAGGGCGGCGCGCCAGACATGGAATTCGCGGTTGCCCATCGTCATGGCGTGGTAACCGAGTTCGCTCATTGTCGTCAGGATCGGTTCGCCGAACGGATTGACGCCGATGTTGCCCGCCTTAACGGCGTCTCCGGCGTCCAGCAGCAGATACGGGGCGCCGTTCAGGTCTGCGATCGCCTGACGGAGGCGAGCGACGCCTTGCTCCGTCAGGCGGCTGTGGAAATCATTGGTATGGAGGATGTGTACGGTCAGGGCGGCATCGGACATGTCGCCCTGATTGTACCGCTTAAAGAATATTGAGCCTGCCGGTTCGCCGATAGTGGGCCAGCAGATGCCGGATTTGTCGACGGAATTTCGGGTCCGGTTCCTGGTACATCGCTTCGAGGATTCGGACGATCTCGGTTTCCCGTTCGGCAGGCGATCCGTCGCCGAGGGTGTGGAAGACGGCTTTGCGAACGTCAAGGTCCGGATCGTTCGACAGTTGAAGCAGGCGATCCCAGACGTCGGTTCGGTTTGCCTGTACGTGACAGGGGCAAAGGGCGCGAACGGCGTCGCAACGCAGAGCGGGATCAGGGTCGAACGTCAGGGAAAGGTACTCCGCCACCTCTTCCGACGCGAGGCGTTCCTCGCGTCCGGGGGCGCGGTTGGCTGTCCTTCGATATTTACGCCGTTGTTTCTCGGCGGGGGTAAGGGGGATCATCGTTGCCTCCGTTTCCCGTATCGACGGAGCACCGACGAAGGATAAACGCCGGCAAACAAAAACGCGACCTCCTGTAAAATAGTAGGTCGCGATATCTCAACGAATCTTTCCACGGGTGTTTTCCGCGGCGGTATGTCTATATAATACCACCCTCAGATCCTCTTCGCCACTCGTTTCGGATCCATCGTCCGATGGAAGAAAAAGGGAAAAATGGAAAAAACGGAACAGGAACATCGGTGAATTTCGAATTATGAGGCATAAATCGCTCAAAACTGCCGTTCGATGTGTTGAAAAAGTCTCTTAAAAGGACGGGCAGGTTGCCGATCCGAACGGGCAGGCGTCTGCGGGAGGCATATCGACCAGCCGTTCGTTGAACCGGGAGACGATCCGATTTTTCCCATCGTGTTTGGCCTGATATTGACGCCGGTCGGCGAGGGCGAGGAGGCGGTCCGGTTGACGCAGTGCTTCATCGGCAATTCCGAGGCTGATCGTGACCCTGAGGTCCGGGTGGTACCGCTCCCATCCGAAGTTTTCGATGCCGTGGCGAATGCGTTCACAGAGAATCTCCGCACCGGCCGCATCGGTTTCCGGCAGGACAACCACGAACTCCTCGCCGCCGTACCGCGCGGCCACATCGCCCCGACGGCAGGACTGACGTAGAATCTGGGCGGTCGTTTTCAGTACTTCGTCGCCGACGGCATGGGAAAAGCGGTCGTTGACCTTCTTGAAGTTATCCAGGTCGGCAAGGACCACCGTCACCGGATAATTCCCCCGGCGGGCGCGGTCCAGTTCTCCGGTCAGGTATTCCATGAGGTAGCGGCGATTATATAATCCGGTGAGCGGATCTTCGATGGCAAGTCGGGCCAGGTGATTGGCCTGTTGCTGGAGTTGATGCAACCGGAGATCCTTCTCACGGTTCGCCTCCGACAACTCGCGGTTCCGCAGTCGCTCGAGTTCCGCCTCGGCGCGTGCCAGTTCCGTCTCTCGTTGCGCCTGTTCGATCATGGCCCGGGTGTGTTCGGCGAGTAGCAGATTCTGGGCTGAGCGCCGATCGAGCGCACATTGCAGTTCATGGAAGGCACGGAAATGGCGAAGGGCGGTCGACACATCGCCCATCTCCTCGCTGACGGCGGACAGTACCCGTTCGATTCCGGCGACGACCTCTTTTTCCCCCAGTGTGGTGGCCTGCTCGCGAGCATCCAGGTAACATCGATAGGCCTGTTTCAGATCACCATGGGCCTTGTTCAACTGACCGCGGACCATCGAAAGCCGGGGAACGGCGGTGAGGTGGCCGTTCTCGGCTTCCGTCTGCGCCCGTTGAAGGGACACTTCGGCTTCGGTCCACTGCCGCTGTTCGATTCGGACAGCGGCGAGTTGCAGCAAAGCGTGAACACGGAAACGGGACGCAGGGATCTGTTCGGCCTCGCGGACGGCACGCTGTGCGCTGGCGTGCGCTTCGGCATATCGGCCACGGTGTGATAGCGCTTCGGCCTGATTCGTCAGGACAGTCACCAGAAGACGCTTCTCGCCGAGTTCCTCGGCCAACCGAATGCTTTCGGACAGATATCGAAACGTTTCGTCGCTTTCCGGATCGATCTTGAATCGGAGTCGCCCGAGGTTCCCCAGATTCACGGCCTGACCTAACCGATCGTTCGCCCTTCGGGAGATTTCCAGCGCTTCGGTGAACGCCGACGCAGCTTCGCGAAGATTACCGAGCGCACCCTGAATCGCGCCATACGCGCCGACACTGGCAGTCAATTCCTGATCGTTTCCCTGGTTGCGTCGAAGGGTCAACGCCTGATAGGTGTACTCCAGACCCCGTGGATAGTCGCCCAGATTGAAATAACTTCCGCCGAGGAAATGGAGACAGTAGGCTTTGAGCCGATGGTTACCATACCGCTCCAACGCGCTCAGTGCGGTCTCCAGCAGGGCGATGGCTTCGGCAAGGTGCCCCTTACCGAACTGTGCGGCACCGATCAGTGTTCGGCACCAGGCGACTCGCTCGTCGTCCCGCTCCCTCTCGGCCTGCCGTAGCATCGACTCGCCGATCGCGGTCGCCTCATCGGGGGCGATCGTCACCCGCGACAGTGCGCACAGGACGACGTCCTGCCAATCGTCCGTAATGGCGTTGCCGATGGTTTCGCGATGGTGTGTATCTCCGTTGGTGGATTGCATCTGTCCCCTTCGGCTTGCGAGGGTTGCAGAAATTATGCCGGAACGTCGAATACGGACCGGGGTGCGAATAATATCACGCCGTGGGCGTGCGACCGTTCAGTGCCGAAGGTAGAGGTCTCGAATGGCGTCGCCGATCTCCCAGCACCGTTTCTGGATCCCTTCGAGGAACTCATGAAGTCCGTAACGATGGAGTTCGTTGACGGTCAGGAAGGAGAGGTCGGAATGGAGACGCCCGGCCAGCCGCTCGGCGTCGTTCGCATAACGGCGGCCGTGGGAGCCGGAAATGCTCCGCAGGCATCGTTCCACCTGAGAAATGGCATGGTGGAGCGACGACGGGTATTCCCAGTCGAGGATCAGGAAGGCGAGAACGTTGTCGGCGGTGATTCCGCCACGGTACGTTTTGCGGAACGCTTCGAAGGCGGACGCGGATTTAAGGCAGGCGATCCATCCGTGAACATCGATCGTTTCGCCTTCGCTGATGATATAATCTCCGCCGGTCAGTTCGCGGACGAGGACGTCTGTCAGTCGGCTCATCTGGTCGGCGCGTTCCAGGAAAATGCCGGTCTTGACGAAGTTGGAGGCGTCGCCAATCAGCATCGTCCGCTCCGCCAGTCCGTAGAAAAGGTGGCAACGGTTCCGAATATCCGTCAGGAAAGCGTGCGGAGAGGTGGCGAACATATCGTCGAGCGAGCGATGCGAAAGGTCGAGGTAGGCGCGATTGACCGCCTCCCACATCTCTGAGGAGATGGTTTCGCGCACTCCCTGGGCGTTCGCCCGCGCCGAGCGGATGCAGGACACAACCGAGTTGGGCTGGTCGGCGTCAAAAACCATGAACCGGATGAGGTCCCGTTCGGTAACGTCCCCGTAACGCGCTTGAAAAATCAGGTCATCGCCGGAGATTTCCAGGATCGAGTTCCAGAGGGAGGAGGGATCGCGACCCAGGGAGGGCGCTTCGAGCGCGGCATGGTACTGGACATCGACGATGCGAGCGGTCGCTTCGGCCCGCTCCAGGTATCGGCCCATCCAGAAAAGAGAGTCAGCTTCACGCGATAACATAGGCGCTTCGGAACACTTTCGACATCAGGATTAGGTTCGGGCAGGCAAGACCGCCCGCGCGGCGACAACCTCAGGAGAAAAGGAGGGCAACATTGCCCCGGTACGGTAATGCCGGCTCTTGCTTGACCCGATCGATCCCCGCCCGCATAATGATACACGGTTTTTCGGACGCTGTCCGGTGGGGAGGTTCGACCTTGATTTCGCTCGCTGATTCTCTGTTACGTCTGCCCCGGGAGCGGTTCGCACTGGCTCCGACCCCGGTGCAGGAACTGGCACGCCTCCGCGATCTCCTGGGGGGGGCGGGCCGTGTGCCGCGCCTCCTGATCAAGAGGGACGACCTGAACGGGGTGGCGCTGGGAGGAAACAAGCTTCGGAAACTGGAATGGCTGGTCGCCGACGCTCTGGATCGCGGCTGCGACACGCTGCTTACGGCCGGCGCCGCCCAGAGTAACCATTGCCGACAGACCGCCGGGGTCGGGGCGATGTACGGTATGGAGGTCCATCTCTGCCTGCGCGGCCCCGAACCCGCGACGGCGACCGGAAATCTGGTCGCGGATCGCTGGCTGGGCGCCAAACTCCATTTCTCCGAACCGGGCGCGGACGTTTCGGCGGCGATGCGCGACCTGGCGGAGCGGCTCCGGCAGGAGGGGAAAAATCCTTACCCGATCCCGATCGGCGGATCGAACGCGATCGGCGCGGTCGGGTATGCCGCCGCCGTCCTTGAATGGACCGAACAGGGGATCGTACCGGATTATGTCGCGGTCGCGACCGGTTCGGGCGGAACACAGGCCGGCATCGAAACCGGTGTTCGTCTGCTCGGTTCGAAATCCGTCGTACTCGGGTACGGCGTCGCTCTTCCGGACGGACGGTCCTGGGCGGAGGATATCGCCGATCTGGCGACGGCGACCGCCGCCCGGCTCGGCAGTGACGAGATTGTGACGCCGGAGCAGGTCCGATGCGGGACCGAGTACATGGGGCCGCGGTACGGCGCGCCGACCCCGGAAAGCCAGGAGGCGCTTCGTCTGCTGGCCCGCGTCGAAGGCGTTTTCCTGGACCCGGTCTATTCGGCCAAAGCGATGGCCGGGCTGATCGACGATATACGGAAGGAACGTTTCGCCCCGGAGGATACGGTGCTTTTTATCCATACCGGGGGAACGCCCGCGCTTTTCGCGTAAGGCCGTGAAAGCGACCGCCTCTTAAACGGACCGCCTCGCCGTCACGGTGGGCGGGTCGCCATGCGGCTCCGTCAGCGTGAAATCCAGCGACTGACAGATCGCCTGCATCGGAAGGTTTTCGGCGAGAATTTCCGCCTGCAGTTCGGTGATGCCCTCCGCCTTCGCCACCTCCATCAGACGTCGCAGCAACGCCGTACCGAGTCCGCGATCCTGGAAAGCGTCCGTAACCAGCAGGGTGAAGGCCGCGGTCGTGTCGGTCACGCCGAGACGGGCGCCCCGCGTCAGGCGGGCGATACCGATCATCCGTTCGTCGTCGAGAACGGCGATCAGGGGGATAACCCGGTCGTAATCGGCCTGGGTGATCCGGTGGAGGCGTTCATGGGCGACGCGCTGAGTGAGAGCGAACGGCTGGTAATACCGCAGCGTGACACTGCGTTCGGAGAGGCCCTCATGGAACGCGATCAGCCGCTGTTCGTCCTCGGCGCGTATCGGGCGAATGACGATCGAGGTGCCGTCGGTCAGCTGCGCCGTTCCGACATAGCGATGGGGGTACGGGCGGATCGCCGGACGGGGAATCTCGGTTTCGGGTGTCCCTTCGTCGTACAGGACCACCCGTGCGTCCAGAGCCAGAAGCTGGGTATCGGAGGCGATCAGCGGGTTGATATCGATCTCCTTGATGAGCGGCAGGTCGACGACCAGCTGGGAGAACCGGACCAACAGATGTTCGAGCGCTTCCATATCGACCGGCGGTCGTCCGCGAACGCCGAGGAGCGCCTTGTATATTCGCGTCTGTTCCATAAGACGACGGGCCTGGACGCTGGTCAGGGGAGGCAGGGCGAGGGCGGAGTCCTGGTAGACCTCCACCAGCTGGCCCCCGGTGCCGAAGAGGAGGACCGGCCCAAATTGCGGATCGGGGGACGCGCCCAGGATGATTTCGTAACCGTCGAGTCGGGCCATCGGCTGGACGGTGACTCCCTGGAAGTGTCCGTCTCCCGCCGCTTCGTGGACCCCCTGACGGATCGCGACCCAGGCCGCCCGAACGGCGCTTTCATTGCGCAGGTTCAGATGCACACCGTTGACGTCCGTCTTGTGGGTGATCGTTTCGGAGTTCAATTTGAGGACGACCGGGAAGCCAAACTGCTGGGCGATCTCGACGGCTTCCTCCTCGGATCCCGCCACCCGCGTTTCCACGGTCGGAATTCCGTAGGCGGTGAGGATTCGTTTGGATTCGAACTCGGTGAGGAGCGAGCGTCCCTTCGCCCGGACGTCGCGCAAAAGACTCTCCGCAAGCGTATGGTCGGCGGCTTCCGGAACGGTCGGGGACGGAGTGGCGTACAGGGCGCGCAGATTATCGGCGTATTTCCGGAACTGGTTGAAGACGTTCGCCGCCTCATCCGGGTAGGCAAAGGTCGGAATACCCGCTCTGGCCAGTATCTCCGCCCCGGCGGTGACGGTCGCGCCTCCCATCCAGGAGGCGAAGACCGGTTTTCCGAGGGATTGCGCGTAGGGTACGAGCAGTTCGGCGGTGCCGGTCGGATCGGTCATCGCCTGCGGGGTAAGAATGACGAGCAATCCGTCGCTGTTCTCGTCGGCGGCGGCCAGGGCGAGGGTGCGGGCATACCGTTGCGGACCGGCGTCGCCGAGAACATCGATCGGGTTGTTATGGCTCCATGCGGACGGCAGGAAAGTATTGAGGGTTTCGATCGTATGTTCGCCGATCGGGGCGAGGGTGCCGCCTCCGGCGATCAGGGTATCGGTTGCGAGGACGCCCGGCCCACCGGCGTTGGTAACGAGGGTCAGCCGATTCCCTTTCGGCAGGGGTTGTTTGGCCAGGGCCTCGGTCAGGGCGTAGACATCGGCGATCGTATCGACTCTAAGTACCCCTGCCCGGCGAAACGCGGTATCGAGGACGTCGTCGGACCCGGTGAGCGATCCGGTATGAGAGGCGGCCGCTTTCGCCCCGATGGCGGTTCGTCCGGCCTTGATGACGATGATCGGTTTATTGAGGGCGACCTCGCGGGCGGCGGAAAGGAAGAGCCGCGCGTCGCCGATGCTCTCCATGTAGAGGACGATGCTCCGGGTATTGGCGTCGTTGCCGAGATAGTCGATCAGGTCGCCCCAGCCGACATCGAGCATCGAGCCGAGCGATGCGAAAGCCGAGAACCCAATATTCTCACGAAGCGCATGGTCGAGAACGGCGGTCAGAAGGGCGCCGGACTGGGAAAGGAAGGCGACATGACCCGGCCGTGCCATCGCCTGTGCGAACGTGGCATTCAAACCCGTCAGCGGGGACATGACCCCGAGGCAGTTCGGTCCGACGATGCGGAGGTTTCCGGCGCGCGCCTTTTGCAAAACCTGCCGTTCCAGTTCGACCCCTTCGGGGCCGATCTCTTTGAATCCGGCGGAGATAATGATCGCTCCGTTGACGCCGGCGGCGACGCACTCCTCGATGAGACCGGGAACGGTCGGGGCGGGGGTCACGATTACCGCGAGGTCCACGGAATCGGGGATATCGGCGAGTGCGGGGTAGGCGCGGATTCCGAGCACGGCAGGGCGTTTCGGGTTGACCGGATAGACGACCCCGCCGAAAGGCGAACCGATCAGATTGGTCAGCAGGGTTCGTCCGACGCTGCCGGGGGTTTCGGTCGCGCCGATGACCGCCACGGAACGCGGGCGGAAGAAAACGTCCAGGGGATGCGGACCGGTCTGGCGCAGCAAATCGTAGGCGGGATCGGTTTTCAGGTTCGGGGTCGTGGTCACGGTGGGTTCAAGATTGGGGGTCATCACGGTATCCTGTTACGTTCCGTAGCGTTTCCGCCGGTTGCGTTTTCCGTTGGGTCGCGGTATCTCTCGCGCCGCGCTAACAGTGTACCTTCCGAGGGAGGGCGAAACGTCAACGGATCGACGGATAACCTTGAAGGGAGCGTGACGTGCTACAATGCTCCCATGCCTTTCACCGCGACCGGGATTCGGGAAAAGCGACTCTCCGGGGAACTACCCGCCGTCGAACTGGGCAGTTTCAACGGGCCGCTCGATCTGTTGCTGCACCTGGTTCGGCTGGGGCGGATGGATATTTTCGACCTGCCGATGACGAGCCTGTGCGAGCAGTATCTGCTGCATCTGGCGGCGATGGAGGCCATGGACCTGAATATCGCCGGGGAGTTTTTCGTGATGGCGGCGACCCTGATCGAGATCAAATCCCGGATGCTGCTGCCGCCGTTGCCGTCGGCGGAACCGGGCGAGTCCGACGGGGAGGAGGCGTTGCCTGCCGGAAACGACCCTCGCGCCGAACTGGTCGAGCGACTGCTGGCCTACAATCGATTTCAGACGATTGCCGAGACGCTCCGGCAGGCGGAGGCCGATCGCCGGGCGTTGTTCTTTCGTCCGCCGTCCGAATATGGTGGTGAGTACCGCTTCCCGCCGAGGTTCGGCACTCTCTCCGCATCGGACCTCTTGCGGACGCTGGAGCGAGTTCTGGAGCGGGTCGGAGCGGGTGAGCGATCGGTCACGGCGGTCCGGCGTCAGAAAGTGACGTTGCGAATCAAGATGGCGGAGGTACGAACCCGGGCGGAGAAGGCGGGCGGGGGCGGCATCGAACTCGAATGGCTGCTTCCGGACCCGCCGTTTCTGTTGAACGAGGTGGTTCTATTGTTTCTGGCGTTGCTGGAACTGCTGAAGATCGGTGTGGTGGAAGTGACCCAGGATGATTTTTGCGGCACGATCCGGGTCTTTTACGTTCCGGAAACCCAGCGTATCGAAAGAGCGAACGGATGAACGGTACCGAAACGGACGGAGCGGAACTGACGGCGATTCTGGAATGCCTCCTGTTCGTCGCGGGGGAACCTCTGGCTCCTGCGGAACTGGCGAAGTTGACGGGGACGAGCGAGGAGCGTCTGGTCGAAGCGTTAACGGCTTTGCGGGAGCGTTACCGTCTGGCCGGTTCGGGACTGCAACTGATCGAAATCGCGGGTGGCTGGCAGATGGGAACGCGCCCCGAGTTCGCTTCGCTGATCGGGCGGTTTCTGGCGCCGAACGCGAACCGCCTGAGCCGTCCCGCACTCGAAACAGTGACGATTATCGCGTACCGCCAGCCGTGTACGCAGGCGGAGATCGAGGCGATTCGCGGCGTGGCGGTGGATGGTGTCCTGAAAACGCTGGTGGAGCGGGAACTGATCCGTGAGGCGGGCCGGAAACCGTCGCCGGGCCGTCCGATCCTGTATGCGACGACCGAGGCGTTCCTGCACTATTTCGGTCTGGCATCTCTGGCGCAACTTCCCGTTCCGGAGGAGGACGACCCGCCGGAAAATCGGGAGGAGGCGATGCGAACCGCCCTCGTCGCCGCCGGTGCGGCCTGATCGAAACACCATATATAGGTCCGCGACATCCGCGGGGCTCCGTATGTTGTATTCCTCTCACATTTCGGGATATGATAGAGACAATGGACCGCACGAAACCGCTGGTTGTCGCCCTGTGGCTTGCGTCTCTTGCCCTTCCCGCCGCCGCCAAAGACCCTCGCCCGACGAAACACGCGCCGCCCTCGCGAAAGGCCGCTCCCTGGACGATCCCGAATGCGCAGGCTCTGGTCACGAAAGGAAAACTGCCGCCGTTCTTCGATCCGACCGATCTGGCCCGGCTTCCCGTCCTCTCCGTACCATCGGCGATCCTGATCGATGCCGACAGCGGGAGGACGCTGTACGAGAAGAACGCTGATGTTCGCCGGCCGGTCGCCTCGACCACCAAGATCATGACGGGTTTATTGCTGGTCGAGAACACGCGTCCGGAAGACATCATCACCTGCACGAACCCCGCAATAACCAGGATCGAGGAGAGCAGTCTTCATATCAAGCCCTGGGAGAAATTTACGGCGGAGAACCTTCTTTACGGCTTCATGCTTCGATCCGGGAACGACGCCGGCGTCGTCATCGCGGAGCATGTGGCCGGTTCGGTGGCGGCGTTCGCCGACCTGATGAACCGCCGCGCGGCCGAGATCGGGTGTAACGATACGCATTTCGTGAATCCGCACGGTCTGACGGAACCGAACCATTACTCGACCGCGCGGGACCTGGCGCGGATTGCGGCGGTGGCGATGCGGAACCCACGATTCGCCGAGGCGGTGCGGCTCCCGGCACGGGAGATCGAACGAAGCATCAACAAGGAGGATTCGCGGATCGTTTCGCGGATGAAACGGCGGTTCCACGAGAAGTTCCCCGGAGCGGACGGCATCAAAACGGGCAATACACGGGCGGCGGGCTTCTGTTATGTCGGGTCGGCGACGCGTGACGGTCATCGGCTGATCTCGGTCGTTCTCGGCGCGCGTGGCGGTTCCTCGATTGACGATACGGTCGCCCTGCAGAGCTGGGGATTTCGAAGGTTCGGTTCGCTGGTGCTGGCGTCGGAAGGGCAGGGAGTTGGCTCGGTGCCGGTGACCGGCGGGGTGCTTCCCACGGTGCTGGCCGTAACGACGGCGGATCTGAAGACGGTGACCGACCGTCTGTTGCCCGGCGGAACGGACGTTACCACGGCATTTGTGGCGGAGCCGCGGGAGATTCCCGCGCCGGTACGCGCCGGTACGCCGGTCGGGAAATTTGTGGCGATGCGCGGTTCGATGGTCGTCGCGGAAGTCCCGGCGGTCGCGGCGAGCGATGTTCCGGCCGGGGCGCTGCAAACCGCGTCCCGTGTGGCCAGGGACGGGTTTCTGGCGACCGTGCGTCACCCGGCGGTCCTGGTGATGGGCAGTGCCATTCTATGTCTGGTACTATGGCGTACATATGCAAGAACGTTTACAAAAGGCGCTGGCCGCCGCCGGAATCGCGTCGCGCCGTCGGGCGGAGGAGATGATCGCGGCGGGTCGGGTTCGAGTCGACGGCGAAACCGTTACACAACCGGGAGCGCTGGTTGATGCCGAACGGCAATCCATCGAGGTGGATGGACAGCCGATTCGCAAGGAGGTCGAACGGCATTACATTGCCCTCCATAAGCCGGTCGGTTATGTCTCGACCGTCGCCGATAAGTTTGCCCACAAAAAAGTTACCGACCTCGTTCGAATTCCCGATGTTCGCCTGGTACCGGCGGGACGTCTGGATGCCGATTCCGAGGGATTGATATTGCTTTCCAATGACGGGGATTTTGTCTATCGGGTGACGCACCCGTCGCAGACGATGGGGAAAACCTACCATGCGATCGTCCGGGGGAACCCGGAGCGGGAGACGATCGACCGGTTGTCGCGCGGCCTGATGCTGCCCGGGGAGAAACGCAGCACCTCTCCGGCGGGCGCGCGCTGGCTGGGCCGCGGTCCCGATAAAACCTCGGTGGTCGAACTGACTCTGCATGAGGGACGCAACCGCCAGGTACGCCGGATGATGGAGACGGTCGGCCATCCGGTGGTTCGTCTGGTACGCATTCGGGTCGGTCCGGTCTGGCTGGGCGATCTGCAGCCGGGTCAGTGGCGTGAGTTAACACAACGCGAGGTGGCGCAGATTCTGTCCGGAGAGGCGGAAGAGGAGCCACGGGAGACGCGACGGATCGTCAAAGCGGTGCGCCCGAAAAAGTCTACGGCGCGAATTCCGTTGCCACGCCGTGGCGCACCGGAGGATCGTGCACCGGAGGATCGTTCGGAACGCTCTCGTCCGTATGAGGGACGGCCATCCCGCCCCGATCCTCGCGACAACCGGAACGCGGATCGGAATCGACCTCCGGAATTCCGAAACGATCGGGGACCGCGCGGAATCGAGGCGGACCGCCGTTTTCAGGGTCGGAACCGTCCGGGCGAGGAACGGCCCCGATACGGCGGAGAGCGGCCTCGGTACGGCGAGGAACGGCCTCGGTACGGCGATGAGCGGCCCCGGTACGATGGTGACCGGTCGCGGGGTCCCGCAGACCGGCGTCCGGAGCGGGGCGGGATGGGGCGACCGCCGTCGGATCAAGAGCGGTTCGGATCGCGGCCTCCGCGAAGACCGGGGCCGAACGGAGGCGGTTCGCCATCGGCTCCGCGATCGTCCGATCCTGCCGGTTTTGCCGGGAAGGAAGGACGACGCCCGCCGTTGAATCAGCGTCCGAAAGAGGACCGGAATTCAAGGCCGAACTTCCGTCCGAAGGAGAAGGGTACGAATGAAACTGGTAGTGGCGGTGGTACACGACCGGGACAGGGGCAAAATTACGGAAAGCCTGCTCCGGGGCGGGTTCAAATTCACGAAGATCGGGTCGACCGGCGGGTTCCTCCGGGAGGGCAACGTTACGCTCCTGATCGGGGTGGACGACCGGGACGTGGAGCGATGCCTCGGGATTATCGGCGAGGCGAGTAAGACCCGGAAGCAGTTCGTGAATGTCCTGCCGCCGGATGCCGGCCCGGTCGGTACGTTTATTCCGTCCCCGGTGGAAGTCGAGGTCGGCGGGGCGATCGCTTTCGTGATGGAAGTCTCCCGCTTCGAAAAGTTCTGACCGGAATTGACGGAACGACCGAATCCGTGCTACACTGTCCTACCGTCGGCGAAAGCAGGCGGTACTTTTTCAGCTTCCATATTGCAGTTCTGCGTGTCTGGGGAAACCCGGTGAAAATCCGGTGCTGTCGCGCAACGGTAAGGAGAAGGCTCCAAGCCCGAATGCCAGCCGCAGAAATGTCGTGAAACCTCTCGCGTTAAGGGGCGACGATCCCGCCGGAAACGTATTTCGTTTTCCGGTCGGTTTCGTGCGCCGCCGTGCCTGATGGCCGGTGGCGTTTGTCGTTATTTCCCCTGATGCACTGCGGTTTCCGACCTGCTTCCGTGCCCGCGCCGTATGGGCAGAGAGGAAAAAACCGTGTCCGTTGTTGTTGCGTCTCCACGAACGGCTTCCCGTTCCGAACTCCGGTTCGCCCCGCGTGAAATTTCCGCGTTTACGTTGATCGAACTGCTCGTTGTCATCGCCATCATCGCCATTCTGGCCGCAATCCTTTTCCCGGTGTTTGCTCAGGCACGGGAGAAAGCCCGCCAGATCTCCTGTCTGTCCAACGAGAAGCAGATCACCCTCGGGTTCCTGATGTACGTTCAGGACTACGACGGGACGTTTCCCCTGTATACCTACGATTATCTGACGTACTGGGCCGGAGGACGCGAAGCCGCCGGACGTCCGTTCGATAAGTCGCGCGGGCTGATCTTTCCGTATCTGAAAAACGGTGAGATCCAGAAGTGTCCCTCGTACACGGGTGGTACCAATCTCGGCGGCACCGGTTACGGATATAACCAGAATATCGCCGGTGATGCCTGGCAGAACGAACCGCCGTACCTGCTGCTGAATCCCGCTCAGGATGCTCAGTTAAATCGGCCCGCCGAGACCATCCTTCTGGGCGACGCCGGCCAGAAAGATTTCCCGAACCCGGGTATCAATGAAACGATCCTGATCGGTCCGCCCTCCTCCTGGTTCGGTTTTCCGTCGATCGATTTCCGGCATCAGTCGTTCGCCAACTTCTCGTTTGCGGACGGTCATGTGAAGGCGATCAAGCGGGAGGCGTTCGTTCGCGATCTGCCATTGGCCGAACAGTCGCCGGAAAAGGGGATCGTTACCTTCGGCGATCGCTGGATGGCGCGACAGTAGCGACGGTAGCGATCGTCCGTGAGAGGCCGCGATCGCGGCGCGGTTTTACTGCGCCGCGATCGGGGAGTGCCAAAGGATCACCACCAGAATCAACATGACGAAGGTCAGGCAACCCATGCTTCCGGCGAGGAGGTGAACCGGCGACAGTCCGTCGGACGACGGGCCGGACCCATCGGGCGGGGGCGGGTCTTTCCCCGGTTCGGGGGGAAAACGGAGCGTTCCACGGTATTGACCGTTCGGAAACGAAAGGCGCAGCGGTGGGCCGACGATGGAAAATCGAGCCATCGAGACTATTGGCTCTAAAGAAACGCAGTACCGGAACCGATCGAAAAGTGGCATAACGGCATGTCTTTCCGTCGGCAGTATACCCGAAAATCGGACCAGGGCAGAGGGAAATCGAACATGCGCGTAAGCCGGTTCAAGAAGGAATACCGGGAAAATTCGGGGTATTCTGACTATGTGCTGTAACTTTTGCGATTCTCTCCTGTCTGTTGTTATGTCTCGAATAAGGAGGCAGTAATGAGCCAGACTGTCAATTCGACCACCGCGCCTTCCTCTCCGACCCATGAATTCTGGGTTTCGGACCCTGTGGAAGAGGCGCTTCGGAAGATGAAACTGACGTTGAATCGGGTCGGCCAACTGGTGGCGGTCGTTCCCGGCCAGTACATCGAGGGAACGGTGCGTTTCGGAGTGCAGAACGTCGGAATCCGGGTGATCTGGATTGAGGAGGAAGCCGCGACCCGAATGGACGAGCAGTTGCGCGGCGGCCGGGAGAACATTCCGCGAATGCTCGGAACCCGGTGGATTGTGGAGGCGAACGCCGAGGACAAGTCGGGGCAGGCGCAGCGGAGCGCGATGGAACGACTTGAGGATGCTTACCTCCATTTTGACGCCCCGGACTACAAACCGGACCGACTGGGTATCCTTCCCTACACGATCATCGGAATCGTGGTGGCCGTGCTGTTGTTCTGTCTCTGGCTGCTGCGGAATCCCGCCGTCCAGAAAAAACTGCCCAACGCGCCGAATCCCGCCGCAAGCGGAAACCGGAGTTGATTTCCGCGCCGTCGGAGCGCAGCCACACGGTTCGTCTCTTTGAATTCGGGGAGAACGTCCACCGGGGGAATCTGGTGGGCGTTCAGGCTCGGATGACGCCCGCCGACTATGTTTCGGGCGACCGATTCAAGGATAAACTTCGTGCCTATCTCCTGGCGGCGCGTTCCTGCGGATGGCTCGGGCCGCGCACAACGGTCGTCTTCCCCGAGCATATCGGCACCTGGCTGATTCTGTCCGGTGAGGATGACCGGATCGCGAGGGAGGCGACGCTTTCCGGGGCGCTTCGTCGGTTTGCCTTCCGGCATCTCCCGGCTCTGGTTCGCGGCGCTCTCGTGGCGACCGAGGCCGACCGTGTGGCGGCCACTCTGTTCCGGATCAAGGCTCCCCGGATGGCCCGACTCTATCAGGAGGCTTTTTCCGGTCTCGCCGCTGATTTCGAGGTGACGGTGGTCGGGGGGACGACGGTTCTTCCCGATCCGGCGATCACACCGGAAGGCGTCGTGGCGGGAACGGGTCCGCTCCGAAACGTTGCGGTCGTCTTTCGGCCGGACGGTCAACCGTACTCGCCTCCGATTCTGAAAGTCTTCCCGACCGGCGCGGAACAGGCGTTCCTGCGCGCCCCGGAGCGGCGCGAGTGGCCGGTGCTGGAGACGCCGGCGGGTCGTCTGGGCGTCCTGATCTGTGCCGACGCGTGGTACCCCGAACCGTACGCGGCGTTGAAAGCGCAGGGGGTGGAATGGATCGTCGTCCCATCGCATGCGACCGGGATCGATACCTGGCGAAAACCCTGGCCCGGTTACGATGGCGCGCCGATGCCGACCGATGTTCTTCCCGGCGACGTGAACCGCCTGACCGAAGCGGAAGCCTGGCAACGATACGCTCTGGCGGGGCGGATCGCCGCGTCCGGAGCGAAGGCGGGGATCAATGTGTTTTTGAGCGGCGTTCTCTGGGACCTGGGTGCGCAGGGCGATTCGCTGGTGGTTCGGACCGGGGAACCTCCGCACCTCGTTGAAGGTGGGCAGGCCGCCATGATCAAGCTCTGGTTATGATCGGGCGCGAAGGGCAGTGAAAAGGGCAGGGAAAGAGGACTTTCCCTGCCCTTTCCGTCAGCCTCGGAGGATTCGGCGGTAGTCGGCCGGTGCAACCTGGAATCCGGGGAAAACCTTCTCCAACCGCGCCGCGCCGAGTTGTCGCTGCGCCATTTCGGCGAAAACGACGCGGAAGTCGGTGGTAAGAGCGAGGTCACGGTTTTCGTTGAGCTGTTCCGGGGCGAGTCCAGGCCACGTACCGAGCACCTTCCCGCCATTGACGTCGCCGCCCAGGGCGAAGAAGCAGGTCGCGTGTCCGTGGTCGGTGCCCCCGGTGCCGTTCTGGCGCGCGGTGCGGCCGAACTCGCTCATGGTCAGGATGGCGACATCCGCCATACGGTCGCCGAGATCGGCGTAGAGGGCGGTGATTCCCGACGCGAACTCGCGCAGCCGTCCCGCCAGTTGCCCCTGAACGGCTCCCTGGTTGGCATGGGTGTCCCATCCGCCGATTTCGGCGAAGGCGACTTCCACTCCGACATCCCCCTTGATCAGCTGGGCGATCTGCTTCAGGGAGTCGCCGAACCGCCCGGCCGGGTAGGTGGCGCCGCGTTCGGGCACATAGCTTCCCGGCTTGATCTTTTTCAGGAGGTGAATGGCTTCGAAACTCTCCTTGCCGGTGCCGTGCAGGACGTCGCCGACGGCATCATCATAGAGGGTTTCAAAACCGGACGCGACATTGTTGTCGGCGGGCATGGCCGCCCGGTTACGGGCGAGCCGGGTATTTCCGGCGAGATTCGCCCCGACGCCGAACGTTCGCAGGTCGGGAATGGCGATCGCCCCCGCGTCGCCCTGGAGGCTGCGCGGCATCGCTCCGCCGATGGCGACCGCGCGGAGCGGGGTAGCCAACCGGGCGCGATCTTCGGGACAGGCCTGAATTGCGCGAGCCAGCCAGCCATCCGGCACCGATTTGTTCCCCGGTGCGGCAGATTCCATATAATCCTGGGCGTCGAAGTGCGAGCGGGTCGCGTGCGGTGAACCGCACGCATGGATCACAGCGAGGTGTCCCGCTTTATAGATCGGGAGGAAGGGCGCCAGCGCCGGATGAAGCCCGAAGAAGCCGTCGAGATCGAGCGCTGTGGTGTTGTTCCCCGCCGCCGGGCGCGGAATCGCGATGTTCTGGCGCAATTTGTACAGGTTCGGATCGCCGTGCGGGACCACCATGGAAAGGCCGTCCGCGGCTCCCCGCTGGAAGATACAGATCAGCGTCTTCTTGCGCTTCTGTGCGGTGGGTTCCGCGCCGAACACGGCGCGTCGGAGGAAGGCCGGTCCCATCACCGGTGCGAGGCCGATGGAAGCAAGGGCGATCCCGCCGTTTTTCAGAAACAGGCGTCGAGTGATATTCATTTGCGTTTTCCTTTTCGGCGGCATCAGCGACGCTGGAATTCGGGAGAGCCCAGAATCAGCGCGGTCAGTCGAACGGTCGTATCGGTTTCGGCCAGATTGGCATCCTGCGGGGTCGCGGTCGCCTGTTTGAGCAGGGTGGCGCGGGTGGACGGCGTCATCTCTCCCTGCAGGAGCGAGGCGGCAAGGCGCTGGACCGTCTCCGCAGGCGTCGTTCCGGACGGCAGGGCGGTCGGATCGAGTTTCAGGTCGGAGAGTTTCCCGCTGACCAGCGCCAGGGAATAGTTCAGCCGGGCGATCAGGGCGCCGGAGGAGACCCATTTGCGGGAGTCTTCGGTCCATCCGGTCGGGGGCTGGCAGCGATACAGCGGCTGCCCCATCGTGGCCACCTGTCCCTGAACGGTTCGGGTCATCCCACCGCCGCGGACCGGGTTGAGACGGGCGTTCCGGCCGAAATTGTCCTCGCTGTCGGCTACCTCGAACGTCGCGCCCAGCGCCCGGACGGAAGAGACGGCATACTCGAACGGCGATTTGATCTTCTGTCGGTAGGCGGCGCGCGAGAAAAACTCGGGCGAGGTGAAAATGGTCCGGTAGATCGCTCGAAGATCGCCGTCGGTTCGCTTCCAGGTGGTGACGCACTTATCGACCAGCGATTTCGGCGGTTCGTCGGCGACAAAGCGTCGGCAGAGCTTGGTCGAGACATACCGCATCGTCGACGGGTGGGAGGCGAGCATGTCGAGGACGGTCTCGCCGTCGCGGATGCCTCCACCGGCCGGGATCGTTTTGCCAAGAACGATCTTTTCCCCGTTGTCATGGCGTCCGGCAACAAAATCGAAGCCTCCGGTCAGGCGGGAGATCGTCCACCCGGTCAGGCAGCGGGCCACTTCCTGGACATCCTTCTGCGTGTAGCCGCCATCGACTCCCAGGGTATGGAGTTCCATGATCTCACGGGCGTAGTTCTCGTTGAGTCCGCCCCGCCGTCGGTTTTTGACCTGCTGGCTGAGTTGCTGCGCCCGCGGGTCGTCGCTCCGCTCCATTCGGGAGAGGAAAGCGTCCTGACGCCGTTGCTGGGCGGGTGTCATGGTGGGGGTGGCGACGGACTGAACATTGTCCAGGTAGAACAGCATCGCCGGGCTTTTGGCCGACGCTCCGAGGAGGTCTCGGAACTTACCGAACAGGTTTTTGCGGACAACGTCCCGTTCGTCGGCGATTTTGTAGACCTGGCAGGCCCCTTTGGAGATGTCGATGTTGAAATGGTTGCTCCAGAAATCGACCAGAACTTCCTGAAGCTGACGCTCGGATTCGGCGGCCCGGACGGACTTGTCCACCGCGAGTTCGATGCCGCCCTGGCGAATCTTCTGCTGGATCGTCCGGTACTCGCGGACCTGTTCGCGTTCTTCGGGAGTCATTCCATCCATCGCCTGCCGCATTCGCGTCGCCTTCTCCCCTGCCGGCACGTTGGGGTCCTGCATCATTTCCGGGGTGGCTCCGGCCTTCTCCATGGTTTCGCGGGCTTTGGCCAGTTTGACCGCGCCCTTCAACCGGCTGTAAAAGGCGGAGGCGAGTTCCTCGTTGGTCTGTTTGAGGAGCCCCAGGTTGGCGAGTTTGGCGTCGATCGCGGAATCGTCGATGGTTTCCGGATTCAACTGCGCTTCGATATAGCGGGTAAGGCCCATTTGTCGAACCCGGGCGATATCGCCGGGGCGGGGACCGAAGCCGAGACGGTTGAGAACATGGACGATCTTCTGCTCCTCAGTGAGGGGCGTATTGTCGCCGGCCACGGGGGAGACGGAACCGGCGGGCCGGGCAGAGGTCGCTTTTTTGCCGGCGGATTTGGTTTTGGGCGGGCCGGCGATGGCGTAGGCGGTCATGCCGATCGACAGCGCCAGGAAAAGCGCGGTTCCGCCGTACCAGGTCCTTCGAGCTTGGATTTCGGTCTGCATCATGTGTCCTTCCGACAGAGGCGTCTTCCTCTATTCTCGGTCTGTTCGGTCTAAGGACGCACGGTATGGACGAAAGTTCAGCCGGGGTCAACCGTAGATTTGCCGGTTCGGACCGTCAGAGGCGCTGTGCGGCGTG
>JANRLW010000006.1:0-130515 GCA_033762295.1 Capsulimonadales bacterium | reverse complement strand
AAGTGCCAGCGGATAAGATTTTCAGGGAACAGCGTGCGTCTCTAAATAGAACCGTCTTTCGTCTTGTTCGGGGGCAGATGCTCCGACGAATTTGGTCGCCTGTCTGCCAGGATTGCGCATTCTCATGGTACTTTCCGACTCCATTCCATCTCACCCTCAATCAGAAGCTGTCACAGCATTGCAAACAGTCTACGGACCGCCGAGCCAGGCCGGATTTGGCAGTGCCGTGTTTGATGAAGCGGTTGACCCGGAGACAGACCCGGAATCCGTGGCGTTGCAGGTTTACAAACACTTTATCGGTGACCTCTGGGAAAAGTATGGCGAAACCGCCTGGATGGGCACCTGGAAACAGGTTTATCGTCGTCCACCGGAAACAAAACCCGACATTGTGGCAGAGCTAAGGGCGATCGCTGATCCAGCCGCCGTAAATCATGTCCCCACCTTGCTTCTGGAGGAAACCGAGGATCAAACCGGAGCACAGCAAGCATTAGCCGCCGTTTTCAATGATTCACAGGTGATTGATTTGCGTGTGTATGCGATCGGGGATGGTGCAGCCCTGTCCGGGTTACTTGTGGTTGGTAATCGTTCCAACGCAATAACGATTCTGATTTCGTTAATCGATTGAGTACACACAGCAAACATAGGTGAGACGATGTCTGGATCGGCTCCACCGCGCAGGTGACGGGAGCCGTCCTGCCGACCACGGAGGACGATTTTGACCATGCAGGCGTTTTCCTCGTTCGAGTTCCGGACGACGCATCTTTGCTTCCCTCCGAAATGCAAGTTCCGATGCCAACGCAAAAGCGCTAAACGTCCGCTCCACTACCCAACGATGGGCTTGATATAGCCCCGTTCGGCAACCACCCTACGAGGAGGTGTTGCCGGTGTGACATCCCTGACCTGCCCGGGGCCATTGTTGGGCGATATATTGTAAAGGACTAAATGAAGGGAGCAAAAGCGACGATGACCATTACCATTGAAGTGACGGGTGATGCGGAAGATCGCCTGCGGGAAAACGCCGCCCGGCAGGATCGGGACGCCATGCGTCAGATAATTGCTGATGCGGCGCTACCGGTGGCGGAGACACTGCTCAGGAAGTGGGAGGCGACAGATCCGCTGGATCTTGCGCTGGCACGCCTTGCGGCCCGAACACCGGAAGAGATTGCCCGAGCGCGGGCAGAAGCCCGTGCGGCTATACTGCCGCCGGAACCGTTACCCGAGGGAATCAGCCTGACGGAAGTGGTGGGCGGGAAGTGGCCCGGAAACGAAACGGATGAGGAGATTGGCAACGCGCTGGAGAAACTCTCCTGATGGTGTCCGTGACACCGACGATCTCTATCCCCGCGCCGCTCCATCTTGCGGACACCAATATCCTCGTGCATTATTTGCGCATGGACGCAACCGGTCAGGTCATCCGCTCGAAATACGATCTTCTGATGGCCACAACGAAGCCGGTTCTCAGTGTCGTAACCGAGGGTGAAATCCTCTCACTTGCCTACCAGTTTGGCTGGGGAACAAAGAGGGTAGATCAAATGCGCTACCTACTCGCTTATTTTGGTCGCGCCCCGATTGATACGCCCGCGATGCTGGAAGCGTATGCACTCATTGACTCTTACAGTGAGCGCATAGGCCGGACAATGGGCAAGAACGATGTTTGGATCGCTGCCACCGCCCATGTGACCGGAGCCGTCCTGCTGACCACGGATAACGATTTTGACCATCTCATGCCCTTGTTCCTTACCCGCGAATCCGTCTGAAAATTTTCAGTGTATCTGTCGCAGTAGCCGCCCGGAGGGATAAGGAAAACACCGCCTTTCGGTATTCCGGCAGGGGGCCATGCAGGCGTTTTCCTCGTTCGAGTCCCCGACGACGCATCTTTGCTTCCCTCCGAAATGGTCGCGGTCAAAGAAGACGCCAACCCCTCGCTCCGATGAAACTCTCAACGATCCGAATTACGCCCATAGACGGAAACGTGGCCGCGGCTGTGGATATCGAAGGGGGATTGCTGCCAGTTTTCGAACCGCTCGACGAGACGCAGACCGGCGATGCGCGCCATCAAATCCATCTCGCCCGGCGTGATCAGTCGGCAAACGATCGGATTCATTCGGACGCCCCGCTCGGAAAACGTAACGTGATTCTCCGCCAGTAGCTGCGTTACCGGGTCGTAGCGGGCGATGTCGAACGTCACCGTGTCCATGCCCACCTGTTCGGCGTGAACGTAGTCCGTCCGACCCGGAAGAATCCAGGCGTGCGGAACGGCGGTCTCCACAACGAAGACTCCGTCCTCGGTAAGGTGCCGCGCCGCGTTCTCAAAACAGCGAATCTGGTCATCGGCGGTCAGGAGATTGAAAATGGTGTTGAAGACGAGGTACACGAGTCCGTAACGGCGACCCGTAACGGCGACGCTCATGTCGCCCATCGTGACCGCGATGCGCTCGCCCCCGGGCCTGGCGCGAAGGCGTTCGACCATATCCGGCGACAGTTCGATACCATCCACCTCGACGCCGTGGGCCGCCAGCGGGAGTGCGATGCGCCCGGTACCGATGGCAAATTCGAGAGCTGCGCCTCCCTTCGCCCGTTGAGCGAGAAAGAACGCCGCCGCCTCTTCATCGCCGCGAGGGTGATCGTCGTAAACGGCGGCGACACTCGGACCGAAGCTTCGCGCCGGATCAAACTTTTCCAATGGTGTATCCCTTCCGCACGTCTCCCTCCCATATCGCTCATACCCGGAGCCACACTAAACACCCGTGTCTTCCTCCGGGCTGGACGGGATGTCCCCGCGAACCGTTCCGGGATTTATGTTGCGCTCAGCGTGGGAAAAAGTAAAGATAGGATACTCCGATGGTGGAGCCGCCGGATGCGCGTGAAGTCCGGCCGTCAATGGCAACACGGGGCGGTTCGTAGAGAGCGAAAGGCGGAACGATGGAGGAATCGACCGATGACGAACGAGTACGGGAACATCTGGCGAATGAGCGTACCTGCCTCGCATGGACGCGTACGGGCATGGCGACCATGGGTTTCGGGGTCGTCATCGCCCGATTGAGATACCTGTTCCCACCCTCCGCGTTGACGCCGCCGGCGTCGGGCCTTTTCCATGCGTCCGACATCGGTCTGCTGTTTGCCGGGGTCGGTCTGTTGACGGTGCTCCTGTCCGTTTGGCACTATCTCGCCGTCCGGAAGCAGATCCGGAACCGAAACTACCGCGCCTCTCCGGTACTGGTTTTCGTCTTTACGGGCATTGTCCTTGCGTTGGGATTGCTGACCCTCCGGTATCTGTTCGAAAGCCGGAGGGCCGACGGAACCTGAGATCCGACGATCGTGATCGGCGCGAACGCCTATGCGCCCGCCAGCTGGCGCAGTCGGTCGTTGGCGAAATACTGCGCCTCGCCCCCGGTGATCGCCTGCAGAATCAGATCCGCGACGAACTCGGGCGTGTCGCCCTGCGAATAGTCCGCGCTCGGCCCGCCACCCGCCGGGGTGCCCATCCGATTCTTCCCGAAATTGGTCGCCGTGATGAACGGATAGACTTCGCTGACGACAATCCCGTCCTTTGCCAACTCCGCACGGGCCGTCAGGCTGAAACCGAGCAATGCCCGTTTTGAAGAGGAGTAGACGCTGTACTGAGGGATCGTCATAAACGCCGTACCGGAGTTGACATTCACGATGTTGCCCCCGCCCCGGGAACGCAGAAGGGGAATGACCGATTGCATGGCGACGATCGGTCCGAGCACGTTCAGGCGGAAAATCTCCTCAAAGAGAACCGGATCGATCTCCTCGACCGCCGCCGCGTAGCTGCGCCCGGCGTTATTGACCAGACCGTCGACACGCCCGTAATGCCGTTGCACGTCGGCGATAGCGCGACGAACGGCGTCAAAATCCGTCATATCCGCGGTCACGGGCAGACTTCCCGAAAGGGTCGCGGCGAGTTCCTGCAAAACATCGGTGCTGCGAGCCAGGAGAGCGACCTTCGCTCCCTGTTGCGCCAGGGCTATTGCCGTCGCCCGTCCGATCCCGGACGACGCTCCCGTCACGATAAAGACACGATCTGCGATTTCCATGAGAATTCCTTCCTGATGGCCTATACCCGTGCGTCCGGCGCACGTTCCCGCGAATTGACGCAGGGACATTGACAAAGCAGGCCGTTCGGTTCATAGTAAGAGGACGGAATGCGGGCGGCCATGAACGGCGGAAGGGAAACGGTCGAATGTTGCGCGGGAGCCATCGTCTTCTTTGGGATTTCGGACGCGGGGTGGCGTGCGCCCTGGCCCTGCCCGCGCTTCTGCTCTGCAACGCCCTTTCGGGAACCGCGACCTCCGCCCCGACACGGGTCGACCTGCAAAAGCGGTTCGTTCGTACGATACGGCCGTTCCTGAACGCCTATTGCGTCGCCTGTCACGGCAACGGGAAGCCGGAAGCCCAGCTGAACCTCTCCGCCTACGTCGATTTTGCGTCGGTCGCCCGGGATTACAACCACTGGGCGCTGGTCTCCGAGAAACTGTCCGCGCGACAGATGCCGCCCGAAAGCTTCGGAAAACGACCGACGGAAACGGAACGGAGCGCCGTGCTCGCCTGGATTCGGGATGTTCGGCGGTTCGAAGCCGAACGGAACGCCGGAGACCCCGGCCCGGTGCTGGCGCGCCGCCTGAGCAACGCCGAGTATGACAATTCGGTACGTGATCTGACCGGCGTCGATCTGCGACCCACACGCGAGTTTCCCGTCGATCCCGCCAATCAGGAGGGCTTCGACAACTCCGGCGAATCCCTGACGGTTTCCCCTGCCCTGATGAAAAAGTACGTTCAGGCGGCGAAGGAGGTCGCCGATTGCCTGGTTTTGACCTCGTCCGGCCTGGAATTCGCCGATCATCCGGTTCTGGCGGAGACCGATCGGGACAAGTTCTGCATCCTGCGTATCGTCGATTTCTACCGGCGGCAGCCGACCGATTACGCCGATTACTTCGAGACCGCCTGGCGATACCGGCACCGGGCGTCCCTGGGTCGACCGGCAATGACGCTGGCGCAGGCGGCCACCGAACGGAAAATCAGTCCCCGCTATCTGGAACTGGTCTGGAAAACACTGAACGAGCCGACCGGAAACGTGGGACCGATCGCCCGCTTGCAGGCGATGTGGAACGCTCTCCCGGTCTTCGAATCGGCCAGGCCCGACGCGGCGCGCGCAGGTTGTCTCGCGATGCGCGACCGGGTGGTCGCCCTGCGCAAGAAGCTCGCCTGGAAGTTCGATAACCTGAAGGTGCCGGGCGGGTTCTCCGAGGGCGGTCAGTGTTTCGTGCTGTGGAAAGACCGTCAGTACGCCTCGCACCGACGAAAACTCAATCCGTCCGCCCTGCAGCTCGGGGGCGTTCCGAAAACGACGATCGTTCCCGCGCAGGGCGATAAACCGGCGCAGACGATCTCCGACCCGGTCGATCCGGACCTGTTCCTGCCAGAGGCGGCGGCGGAGCGTGCGGTCTGGCTCGCCGCCTACGAACGCTTCTGCAACGTCTTCCCCGACGCGTTTTACATCGCCGAGCGCGGTCGAATGTTCGTCGACGATCCGAACGACATGGGACGGCTACTGACGGCGGGACTCCATAACTCGATGGGCTATTTCCGGGACGACACACCGCTGATGGAACTCCTGCTCGATGAGAACGGGCGGCGTACGCTGGATCGATTGTGGCGGGATTTCGATACCGTGGCGTACGTCCCGGAACGGATGCACCTGGAGTTCTTCGTGTATGAACGCGCCGAATCCGGGACGATCACCGACCCGGAATTCAACTTCGCCCGCGCCGAGGATCGAAGCGCGCTGTCCGACGAGAAAATCCGGCGGCTGGCCGACCTGTATCTGGCGAAAGCCGTCCGGAACGGGGGGGAACCACCGGCGCTCGAAGCGATCAAGGAGCATTTTCCGCGCGTTTCGGCCAACATCCGCGCCGTGGAGCAGGCACGCCGCGCCGCCGAACCGCTGCATTTGCGTGCGCTGCTCGATTTTGCCCGGCGGGCCTACCGACGCCCTCTGACGGCAGCGGAACGGAACGAACTGCACGGATTTTATCGAACCCTGCGCGAGAAACAGAAACTGACGCATGAGGACGCCGTCCGGGATACGCTCGCCAGCATTCTGGTCTCCCCGCATTTCCTTTTCCGAATGGACCTGGAGGAGCCGGAACCCCGTGCCCGCTCGCCGCTGGTGCGGACCGCCCTGCGTCCCACCGGACCGCCCGACGCCGGCAGTACTGGCGTTATCGCCGTGCGCCCACTCTCGGATTACGCCCTGGCCAGTCGGTTGTCCTATTTCCTCTGGTCCAGTATCCCGGACGAGGAACTGCTCGCCCACGCCGCCGCGGGCGACCTGCATCGTCCGAACGTCCTGACGGCCCAGGCGCGTCGGATGCTGCGCGATCCCCGCGCCCGCGCCCTGGCCCTGGAGTTCGGCGGAAACTGGCTCGATTTCCGGCGTTTCGAAGAGCACAACGCCGTCGACCGGCAGCGATTCCCTGCGTTCACCAACGAACTGCGCGAGGCGATGTTCGAGGAACCGGTCCGATTCCTGACCGATATGTTCCGCGCAAATCGACCGGTTCCGGAACTGCTGTACGGAAAGCACACGTTCGTCAATGCCGACCTGGCGCGGCACTACGGCATGGCCGATCTCAAATTTGTCGGCAAGGAATGGATTCGGGTCGCGGACGCGGAGCGATATGGGCGGGGGGGACTGCTCCCGATGGCCGTTTTCCTGACGAAGAACTCGCCGGGATTACGAACCAGTCCGGTCAAACGCGGATACTGGGTCGTCCGGCGGGTTCTGGGAGAATCGATTCCGCCACCGCCGCCGGTCGTTCCCGAACTGCCGAAAGACGAAAGTCAACTGGGAGAGAGGACTCTCCGGCAGGCTCTGGAACGGCATCGGGCGAACCCGGCGTGTTCCGGCTGTCATGCCCGGTTCGATTCCTACGGTCTGGTTTTTGAAGGATACGGACCGATCGGCGAGACGCGCGCACAGGACCTGGGCGGAAAGCCGGTGGATGTCCGCGCGCCTTTTCCCGGAAGCCCGGATCGTGCCGGGGTGACCGGACTGCGCGAATATATCCGCACCCGCCGACAACAGGATTTCCTCGACAATCTCTGCCGGAAGCTGTTATCCTACGGATTGGGAAGAAGCCTGCAGCCATCGGACGATCCGACACTGGAACGGATGCACCGGCAGCTTCAGGCGAACGGGTACCGGTTCGGAACGCTCATCGATTCCATTATCACCAGTCGACCGTTTTTGCATCGACGCGCCGTGACCACTCCGGCGAGGAAGGACCACCATGGCTAATTCGGAACGACGACCGGGGGAGACGCTTTCCCGGCGCATTTTTCTGCGGGGAGCGGGCGTGGTCATGGCGCTGCCGTGGCTGGAGTCTCTGCCGGTCTGGGGCGCGGTTACCGGGGGCGACCGGGCGACCGGTGCGCCACCGAAACGGTTTGTCGTCCAGTTCATGGGAACCGGTATCAGCCCCGATAACTGGTGGGCGAAAGGGGCGGGGGCGCAGATGGAACTCAGCAAGAGCCTGCAGCCTCTGGAACCGTTCCGGGAACGCCTGAACGTCATCAACGGATTGTTCAACAGGCCGTCGACCGGAGTCGGCATTCATCCGGGCATGACGGGGAACATTCTCTCCGGGATGCCGCTGACGCGCGGAGCGGTCCTGCACGGCGGGATCAGCGTCGATCAGGTACTGGCGGCCCATGTCGGACAGGAGACCGTACAGCCCAGCCTGGTTCTGGCCTGCGAACAGCCGCTGACCGGTTACCATGAGACGAATTTCTCCATGGCGTACAGTTCGCATATCTCCTGGCAGTCGGCGGAATCGCCCGTTCCGTGCGAGGTCTACCCCTCGCTGGCCTTCGACAGCCTTTTTGAAAACAGCGGAAACCGGCGACTGGAAAGCATCCTCGACCGTGTCGGCGAGGAGGCGTCCCGGTTGCGGCGACGGATCAGCCGGGAGGATCGCGCGAAACTGGACGAGTACCTGACCAGTGTCCGTGAGGTGGAGAAGCGGGCACAGCGAATGCGGAGCGACCTGGGAAAGGCGGCGGCGCGGGCGAAGGACCAGGGCAAGCCGCTGCCGCAGATGAAGCGTCCGGACAACGGGTTGCCGGAGGACGTGCGCGATCATATGCTGCTGATGTGCGATATTGTCGCCCTGGCGTTGCAGACCGACAAAACGCGCATCGCGTCGATGCTGATGTGCCGGGACCTGTCCGGTCTTTTCTATCCGTTTCTGGGCGTCCGGGACGCGCATCATCCGGCATCGCATAACGACAACTCCGACGACTACGAACGAATTACCCGCCATTACGTAACGCAGCTTGCCTATCTGGCGGGACGTCTGCAGGCGATGCCGGAGGGGCAGGGAACGGTGCTCGACAATACCTGTCTGCTCTGGCTCTCCAATATGTTCTCCGGCTCGCGGCACGACAATTCGACGCTCCCGGTGCTGACGGTCGGGAATCTCGGGGGAGCGCTGGAGACGGGACGCGTGCTCAACTACCGCGATCGGGGGGACGAAAACCGCAAACTTTGCAGTCTTTATCTGTCCCTGATGGACCGGATGGGGGTACGACTGGACCGCTTCGGCGATGCCGATGCCCGCCTGACCGGCTTTTGAGAACGCCCCGTATAAGGAAGGCGTGCTTCGTGCGGCGGTCGATTTCGGACGATGTCGTTCGATTCGCGCGAACCCGTCCCTGCCAATTCCCGTCGTGCTTGTGGTCGCCCGGCGTACCGGGTCGATTCCGGGATGCCCGGATTAGAAAGTATGGGGGAATTTATGGCCGAAGATGCACGCGAAAAGTTGATCCGTTATTTGAATGACACGCACGCCGCCGAGGAAGCCGCGATCCCGTCGATGGAAGCGATCCGCGATGAGGCGATCGATGCCGATCTGAAGAGGGCGATCGAGCAGCATATCGCGGTGACCCGTTCGCAGGCGGATCGCCTCGAGGCGCGCATTCATGCGCTTGGGGGGACCGTCAATCGGGCGAAAAGCCTGGTGAACACGGTGATCGGCGTCGGCAGCCATCTGGTCAACCTGTTCCACGACAAGGAAGACAAGCAGACGCAGGACCTGATCAAGGCCACCGCCCTGGAGCAGTTCGAGGTCAGCACCTATGCCGCGCTCGAGACCTATGCGGAGTCGGTCGGTGACAGCGAGACCGCTCGACTGGCGCGGGAGATCGGGGCGGAAGAGGAACAGGCACGGCAAACCCTGGCGCGACTCGTGCCGCAGGTGGCCGCCTATGCCCTGAACCGAACCGAACCGGTCCGCATCTGAGTCGGCATTCCGATCGCTCGGCCCGTCGCGTCGTCGCACGATACGACGGGCCGCACGCTCAGCGACCGCCGGTCAGACGACGATAGTGGTAGTCGATGTTGTCGGACTGACGGCAGTTCGTCTCCAGTTCGATGATCCCTTGCTTTCCTGCCTCAACGCCTTCCAGAAACAGGCAGACCAGCTCCGGATGGACCATTCCGAGATACTTTCCCAGCTCGAAAAGCAGAACCTTGCTTTTGGCGATGCCGCGCACCACCTGGCGCATGGTCGGCATGCCCTCCTGCCGAAGGGTTCGAAACGGGTTGACCGCATCCTCATTCATTCCGGCGTGCTTCACCATGGCCTCCTTCCCCGCTCGACGTTCTATCCGTCGAGAAATCCGGAGGAATGGTGACGATGCCGCGCTGAACGGCGCGCACCAGAAGCTGAACCTGATTGACGACGCCGAACTCGCAGAACATCTTGGAGAAATGTTCACGGAGCGTGCTCCGACTGATCGACAGCCGTTGCATGATGTCGTCGTAGGTCGCCCCGGTGGCCAGTTCGTTCAGGATGTCCTGCTGTCGCCGGGTCACGGTAACGTCCGCCGGAGGGCGGGAAGATGATGTGTTCATGGACGGGCGCGAACCCGTCAGGAAGTCACAGCGATAATTCATGTCCTGTTGAAGTTTCTATCGTGTGGTGTTTTGCACAGTGCAGTTGGGTTGGACTATGCAGTTTTACATTGTGTTCCGTCTGCTAATGAGTAGAATTAGTTATATTATAGTTAAACAATGCTCCTGGCTATAGGGGTAACTACCGGTTTTCTTGAATTGGTTGACGTATAATAAGGCAGCAGGGACGCTTCGGAGACCGACAAAAAGTATGGCTGAAAAATCGGAAACAGTTCCGATTCCGGGGAACACCTACCCGGTTCGGGCGGAGTTGAAGGCTTTGGGGGCGGTCTGGGACAGTGAGGAACGCCAGTGGCGGATCACGCCGGACAAGCTGCCGCTGGCCCGCGCGATCGTCGATCATCAGGGGAAAGCCGCGCCGGAGTCGCTGACGGCGGCGAAGCGCGATGCGGTGAAGTCGGTGACGGTCGAGGAACTGGACGATCCGTTCGAGTCCGAGGGGGACGGGCCGCGCCAGGTACCGATCACGGGGAACACCTACCCGGTCAAGGAGGCGCTCAAGGCGCTCGGAGCCACCTGGGACAAGGACCGTCGCGCCTGGATGATCCGGGAGGAGAAGGCAGCCTATGCCCAGGCGATCGTCCGGGGCGAAACGCCCTCCTCCGGTCCCGCCGAATAGCGACGGATGTCGGAAATTTTCGTGGCCGGGTTCGAGCGGTTCCGGCGTCCGGATCGGATCGTGACCCTCCTTGGCAACTATCTTTCCTCGCCGCAGTTGCTGGAGGCGCATGGCGTGACCCGACTCGTCCGGGATGCGGGGATGGAAGGGTTGTATCGGACGGAGGGAGGCGGCTACTCCGGGTCGGAAGTGGCGCAGATGCAGGACGACCTGCGCTGGACCCGCTGGATTCTGGCATTGAACCAGGGCCGCAAATGGGCGCGAACCCGTCTTTTTGAACGGCTCTCCCCGATGCTGGCCGAAGGGATCGCCATTGCCGTCGTGCCCTCGCATAATCCCTTCCGGACCGAAGAACCGATCCGTCTCCTCGCGCAGGCGCTGGCCGCGGACCGGGATCGGATCGACGCCACGGGTTGCCTCGTTCGCCATACCAAAATCCAGCGGATCGTTTACGGCGGCCCGAGCTACCGGCACCTTCATCTGGAAACCATCCGGGTCGAATCTCCGGAGACGGTCGCGGGACGGTCCGTTCTCCTCCTCGACGATATCGCGCGCACCGGTCAGTCGCTGCTGGCCTGTCGAGAGCTTCTTCTGCGCGCCGGAGCGGAATCCGTGCAGGCCGCCGCTCTGGGTCGCGTCCGCCGCTGAGGGAGAGCCCATCCGAAGAAGAGAGCGAGGATTCCGTCATCGCCCGTCACGTGAGCGGGTGACAGGCGGTGGCGTTCAGAATCATGCCGATGCCGCGCGGTTCCGCCGTGCCGGTGATGGCGAGCAACGGGAAGCCGAAGAGTTCCGCGCCGATGCGCTCGTAGGCATCCGGCGTGACCGTGACCTGCGCCAGACCGGTCTCGTCCTCCAGCGTGAGAAAGACGAAGACCTGACCGCTCGGGGTCGGGGGACGGTGCGGACGCAGGACGAGACCGGCGACCGTGACGATTTTCCGTTCGGCGCACGTCTGCAGTTGAGCGCAGGGGAGGACCCCCGCCTCGCTCAGGCCGGGGCGGTAGAACCGGAGCGGATGAGCGTCCGGCGAAAATCCCATCGAAGCCCGTTCCCAGCGCATCCGTTCGTGCTCGTCGAACGGCGGCAGCACGTCGGGCAGGACCGGGGCAATCTCCAGGTCGATGCTTTCCTGACCGATCGCCTGCGCCTTTTGCCCCGCGCGTTCGATCCGTCGCACCCCGGCGCAAAGCGAGGACAGCGACCAGAGCGTCTCCCGACGGTGCGGGTGCAGGTCGTCCAGCGCACCGGAGAGCGTCAGCCACTCCGTCTGTTCGCGGGTCAGGAAGCAGCAGCGACGCAGGAAGTCGTACAGGGTTGCGAACGGACCGCGCCGGTGACGCTCTTCCTCGACGGCTTTCGCCGCCTGACGCACCTCACGCACGAACGCCAGGGAGCAGCGGATCGCCCGACCGTCCGGCGGAGTTTCGAGCGTCCAGAGTTCTCCGGCAGAGCGGTTGACGCAGGGACCGAGGACCACGACACCCCGCCGTTTCGCCTCCTCGACGACCGTCGCCACCGGCCAGAAGCCGCACGGCTCGACCGAAAGAATCGCGGCGAAGAAGTCGGCGGGATGGTGGGTCAGAAGCCAGGCGGTGCCCTGCGCATGGTCGGCGAAGGCGAGCGCATGGCCGTGGCAGAATCCGTAGCGAGAAAACCCCTTGATCTGCCGCCAGAGCCGTTCGAACGCCTTCCCCTTCATACCGGTCGGTTTCGTTCGCTCCCAGAGTTCGACGCCCAGCCGCTCCATCTCCTCGCTGCTGCGGGCGTGCGTCATCGTCTTCAGCCAGCGGTCGGCCTCGTCCGGCGTGTAGCGGCCGACGATACGGACCACGTCCAGCACCTGATCCTGGAAAATGATCCGCCCGTACGTCTCCTTGAGAACGGGTTCGAGTTCGGGAAGGGGGTAGACCGGGCGAGCCAGGCCGAGCCGACGCCGGACATAGGGGTCCACCGTCTTGCCGGTAAGCGGGCCGGGGCGGATCAGGGCGACACTGGCGATCAGGTCGTCGAAGCGGGACGCCTGCAATCGCCACTGCAGCGCCATCTGCGCCGGGGATTCGAGCTGAAAGACCCCGATCGTCCGCGCGGCGCGGATCAGGGCGAACGTCTCCTCATCCTCCCGGTCCCGTCCGTCGTAGTCGAAATCCGGGTCGTCCTCACGCAGTCGATGGACGGCGATATCGACGGCGGTCAGGGCGCGCAGGGAAAGCTGGTCGATCTTGAGCAGTCCTACTCCGTCCGCCTCCACATCGTCCTTGTCGAGCGCAACGACGGTCACGCCTTTTGCCGCCCACCGTATCGGCGCGATCCCGGCGAGCGGAACATCGGCGACGACGATTCCGGAGGAGTGTGTCCCGAGATGACGGGGCAGACCGGCCAGCGTCCCGCAGAGGGCAAAGAGATCGCCGTAACGCTCCCGGTCGATCCCGAGGGCGCGCAGTTCCGGTTGCGCTTCCAGTTTGGCGACCAGGTCGTCCCCCCGGCTGTGCCAGAGCAGTTCTCGCAGGCGGTCGATGTCGGCGGTGTCGAACCCGAGCGCCTTGCCCAGATCGCGCAGCAGCGAACGTCCGCGATAGGTCACATAGTTGCTGACGTTGGCGACCCGCTCCGCGCCGTAGGTGCGCCGGACGTAGTCCATCATCTCGTCGCGCAGATCATGACGGAAGTCGATATCGATATCGGGCGGTTTGGCGCGGGCGCGGGAGAGGAAGCGTTCGAAGGAGACGTTATAGGCGATCGGATCGTGATGACTCATATACAGACAGTAGGCGACCGCCGACCCGATGGCGGACCCACGGAGACCGTGTCCGATTTTGCGTTCGCGTGCCTCGCGGCAGATATCGGCGCAGACCAGAAAGTAATCGTCGAAATCAAGTTCGTGGATGGTTTCCAGTTCGTGGATCAGGCGCGTCCGGACGGCGTCGTTCAGGCGTTCGCGATAGCGTTCCCGTGCCCCCTGCCATACCCGCTCGGTAAGACAGGAGAAGGCGGTCGCGCCGACCGGCAGGAACGGATAGGCAGGCAGATGGCGTCTGCCGGGGACGAGCGGCGGGGCAAGCTGTTCGGCGAGACGCGCGGCATTTTCCAGGGCGTCCGGTCGGTCGCGGAAGAGATCGGACATCTCGTCGGCGCTTTTGAGGTGGCGTTCGCCGTTGAAGGGGAGATCGGCATGTTGTTCGTGGGGGGCGAGACCGAGACGAACCCGGCAGACGGCCTCGTAGGCGGCGACCTCGGGCTTTCGGGCGTAGCGCACGGTGTTGGTGGCGACGGCGGGGACGCCGAGGTGATCGGCGAGGGCGAAGAGCCGCTCCGACAGGCGATGTTCTCCCTCGGTCAGGGTGCGGGTGACCTCGATCGCATAGCGGTCTTTGCCGAACCGTTCGAGGTGGCGGCGGGCGGCCTGTTCGGCGTCAGCATAACGTCCCCGGCGCAGAAGAAGCGGCACTTCCCCGCTTTCCGGACCGCCGGAGAGACAGACGAGTCCGGCGGCATTTGGCGCGATCTCCTCAAAGCGTGCACGCGGCCCCTTTCGTTCCGGGTCACGCAGGTGCGCGGCGGTCAGGATACGGCAGAGCGATGTCCAGCCCCGTGTGCCGTCCATCAGCAGAGTGAGACGGTGGCCGCCTTCCAGGGTCAGATCGCAGCCGCCGATCGGACGAATCCCCGCCTTCGCGCACCGTTTGACCAGCGACACGACCCCGGTCACGCTATCCCGATCCGTCAAGGCGAGCGCGGTCTGCCCCTGTTCGGCAGCGGCCAGGACCAGCGTCTCGACCGCCGACGACCCGTCCAGAAACGAAAACGCCGAATGCGTATTCAGATGGGCGAAGCCGGGCTGCATACGCAGGATTGTATGCCATCCATGAATTCAAGGCAAACAAAAGTTTTTAGTATTGTCGCAGGAAAAGGTGTCATTGACTTCCATAGCAAAAACGGACATTACTGCATGTTGGAACCGCACCGGCATGACCATGACCACGTTCACTGATTCGTCACAACGCGACCTTTGGAAAAAGCATGGTCAGCAGTTCGGTCAAACGCGGGATACCCGGTCCGGCAGAAGAGTCCACCCATCGAATCAACGCCGCGACCCTTTCAAAATGGGGCTTTCCATCCGGCACATGGGGAAAACCACCCGGCAAACGCAAAAGAACGCGGTTGAAGTCGGAAGGAGTCAGCCCTTCGAGAAACGCAATGATCCTCTCGTTATCCTGCACATCGCTCGCCGATAATGTGGTCGCATTTTCCGCACTATTCGTGGTTGATAAAATCCCGTAATCGCGACGGTCGAGAGCCGTAGCAATATACTCGGCAACCGGCAATGCGGAGTCCCGAACAAAGCCAGCCTCTTTTGGATTTGCCGGCTGATCCAGAAACGCTCGCTTTTGCAGGTCAAGCCGCAAGCCGTATTCCGGATATTTACCATGACTCGTATAGTGAACCACAGCGAGAGGAGTCGGTCGATCTGCAAACATCTGCGCCTCGATAAATTCGATTCCCTCGCCCTGCGGAGTATTGTTTTTCAAATCGATTGTCAGAATTTCCGCCATAGTTACCTCAGAAAACCTCAATAGGATTATACAGTATCTCCATCCTCTTCCAAAAACAGGGAATTCGAATCCTGGTCCCGTCGATTGCTGACTTCGAGGTGCGTCGGGAACTGCTACGGTTGAATCTGACGCAACGTGTCCTTTCCTTTTATTCTTTCCATGCCGCCGAAGCCGATCGCTATATTCCGCTTCTCTCCCTAAACTGTTCGTTTAGTCCTCCCAGCGGTCGAGGAGCCAGTATTCGGGAATGGGTGGCGGGGCGAGCGGGTCGCGGAGGCAGTGGAGTTCGCAGACCCCCTGGGGCAGTTCCACCTGCCAGATATCGCGTTCCGGTTCGCCGTCGAGCGCACCGAGCCATTCGCGCCAGTGTTCCCGGATCGCGAGGACAGTGCAGTATGCTCCCGCTCCGGCGAAGCGAACACGGTACGGTTCGCCATTCGGGAAGCAGTCGACCGTTACCGGTTCGCAGACGCGACGGCTCATCGGAAGGGCAGTGCCTCACGGATCAGGGTACGTCGCTCGTCGCGCCGGGACAGCGGAATCTCGGAGAGGCGGCGCAGGGCCTCCGCGCCGAACTTCGCCTGCAGGACATGACGCAGGGTCTTCATCACGATCTCCTGTTCGTGGGTCCTTTCCGGAAACAGGGTCAGAGTCTGCGCGGCGGGCAGTTCGGTCTCGTCGACGATCAGACGGATGCCGATCACGGGCGCGGTGAGGCGCATCTGCGAAAGAAGTGAACGGACCGCCTGACGGACGGCGGTTTCCTCGCGGATCGGCAACGGGAGGAGACGTTCCCGGCGCACCTCGCCCTTTTCGGTGAACAGTCGCAGAACGAGACGGCGACCGTGCCGGTTCATCCCGGCGAGCTGCCCGGCGGCGCGGGCGGCAACCCGATCCAGGGCGGCCTGAAGCCGGGGCAGACTGTCGATCGGGGAGTCCTGCCGGCTCAGTCGGACATCGGCGCGGGGTGGAGGATAGAGCGGACGCACCCGGTCGAGGTCGATGCCGTGCGCGCGGCGATGCAGCAGGCGACCGACTTTGCCGAACTCCCGGACCAGCGTCGATTCGGGCAGGACGGCGACACTGCCGAAGGTGGGCAGTCCGAGCCGCTGCAGACGGGCGACGAGCTTTTCGTCCTCCGGCCAGAGCCAGCGAACGTCCGCCTCAGCCAGACGCGAGGGGGGCAGGCCGCACTCGGCAGCGGCGCGGGCGGCCAGTTTGGAACGGCCGAAACCCAGGAGCGGGTCGGAGCCGAAACGGTCACGCGCCCAGGCGCACAGCACGGTTCGCAACCGTCCTGCGGAATCGCCGGGGAGCAGTTCGACATACGCGGCGTCCGGTCCGACCGGCTCGACAATCGGCGCCAGATCGCTGAGCAGGTCGAGAAAGCTCACCGTCAACGCCTGCGGATTGAGGGATTCGAGCGGGACCACCCGCACGAGCGGGCAGAGGCGACGCGCCCTCGGCACGGAAACACCGACCCGCACCCCCTGAGCAAGGGCGAGGGGACAGGCATCCCGAACGATCCGCCCTTCCGCCACCACGACCGGTTCCCATGGCAAACATTCGTTTGATCGTGCTGCGTCCATCCCAGCGACAGGCAAACTTTTGTTTTCAGGCTTGTGAGCGGCGGCGGCAAGCAAACAGGGCAAACGGCAGTAAACAATCCGTTTCCGAGAAGCGTTTTCAAACTTTTGTTTGCATTGCATGTTCGAATTGTAGGGCGGAACGACGAAAAAATCAAACAAAAGTTTTCCGTCAGGTAAAGCATGGACGGAGTGTGCAGGGTTTCGGATTAAAACGGAAGTTGAAGCGAACGTCTACGTCGTGGGTCGTAGTACGAATTACGGCGGATGTCGGAGGCGTATCGCCGCGCGGCAGGGCATAATGGGAGCGTAATGAGACTTATTCCCAGACAGCCTTTACGGCGGTTGCAGTGGCGGTTGACCGGAGTGTTTATGCTGGCGACCGTGGCCGCCTCCGTCCTGATGTACCTTTTTCTGACCCTGCTGACCCTCGGACTGCTTTACTATGCCAGTGACCCGCCGGCGGAGGTCCGGGAGGAGTTCATCAAAAGCACGCCCGAGGTGGAGGCCTGTTTCGTCGGTCCCCGCCCGGATCTCGTCACGCTGACACGCAAGCTGGATTATATGACGCTCGCCGACGAGAACCTGCCCGACGGACTGGAGTTCCGATACCTGTCCATTACGAGCGGTCGGGCGACGGTGGTGATCGCCGATCGGAAGGAGATTCTGACCACGTCTCCGGAGAACACGATTTTCGTACCCGGCAAACGCCTGCCCGATCTGGTGAACGTGCACGAACGACGGATACTGGAGAGGGCCTGGAAGGGCGAAGTGGTGGCCGAGTGGGACGAGGGCCAGGTGGTGGCCGCCGGTCCGATACGTCGAAACGGCATCGTGGTCGCCGTCGGATTTGCCCGGACCGGGCGTATCCATCCGGGACCGGGAACCTGGAAAAGCCTGATAAATATGATGATCTCCTCGATAATCGTGACCGCGATGGGATCGGCGGTCGTGGGCGGACTGCTCGGAACGTTGATCGCGCGCGGGGTGACCCGCCGCTTGAACGCGATCTCCCGGGCGGCGGATGCCTGGGCGGAAGGGGATCTGCACGCCGTCGCGCCGGAGAAGCCGGAGGACGAACTGGGGCTGCTCGCTCTCCGGCTCAACCGGATGGCGGGCGATCTGCAACAGGTGATGTCCCTGCGCAACGAGGTCGCGGCTCTGGAGGAGCGGCAGCGCATCACACGCGATCTGCACGATACCGTGAAGCAGGAAGCGTTCGCCACCGCCATGATGGTCGCCTCCGCGCAGCAGTGTCTTCGCACGAACGATGTCGGCGGTTTGCGGCGCGCACTGGATGAAGCCGAGTCGCTGTCGCGCCAGATGCAGACCGATCTCTCCGGAATCCTGATGCAACTGCGCACCCGGTCCGCGCCGACCCTGACCGAACGATTGGAAACCATCACGGCGGCCTGGCGACGCCGTTCGGAGATCACGCTGCTCCACAAGTCACCCGACGATACGGACGATATCACGGAGTCGGTGGCCGAGCAGGCGGCGCGGGTGGCCGAGGAGGCGCTGGCGAATGCCGTCAAGCACAGCGAGGCGACCGTTATCGAGGTGACGCTGGAGCGGGCCGGAGAACGATACCGTCTGACCGTGGCCGACAACGGACGCGGTTTTCGACCGGAGACGCCCGCCCATGGCATGGGACTGGGAACGATGCGGGAACGGGCGACACTTCTGCCGAAAGGACGGCTGGAGATCACGTCCGCGCCGGGACGGGGAACGCGGGTCATTCTGGAATTTGAGGGGGGTGAGAAGCATGGATAATCGAATTCGGGTCGCGCTTGTCGACGATCATGCGATGGTACGCAAGGGCATCCGGTTCTTTCTGGAGACGCAGAACGATATCGAGATCGTCGGCGAGGCATCCAGTGGCGAGGAGGCGTTGACGCTGACCGAGGAGCAGACGCCGGACATCGTGCTGATGGACCTGATGATGCCGGGTATGGGGGGTATCGAGGCGGCGCGGCGGATCAAGACGATCAGCCCGAACACGCGGATCATCGCGCTGACCAGTTCGCAGGAGCGGGAGCATATCCTGCCGACGATGGCCGCCGGAGCCGCCGCCTATGTTTTGAAGGACGTCGGCCCGCTCGATCTGGCGCTGACCGTGCGCCGGGTCGCGGCGGGCGAGGTGGTGATCGAGCCACGGATCGCGGCGCAGCTGGTCCGCTCCCTGCAGAAGGAGGAGCCGTCCGTCGGTCGCCGTCTGAGCGAGGACCTGACAGCGCGCGAAATGGAGGTGCTGCGCCTGATCGCCGAAGGGCTGAGCAACGCCGAGATCGCGCAGCGTCTTTTCCTCTCCGAGAAGACGGTCAAGACCCATGTCAGTAATATTCTGAGCAAGCTGCAGCTGGCCGACCGGACACAGGCCGCCATCTTCGCCTGGAAGGAGGGCCTGGTCAAGGAAGGTTAGCGGACTCAGACGGACTCAGGCGGACTCCGGATAACGCGGGGTGGCGGGCCGGACGGCGCGATGATCGACCCGTTCGACCTTGCGCATCTGCCGGAACTCCCCGACGAACGCCGCCAGGTTGTCGGCCGCGCCGTTCACGGTCGTTCTGCCCTTCTCCGCCGTCGCCAGGGTCGGCGCGCCGGAGACGCCGGTCGGGGTCGCGCCGCTCGTCCACTGCACGACTTTCATCGGACCCCAGCCCCGGGTCAGATCGACATGCAGGAAACGCGACCCTTCCCTGCCCGCCGCACCGCCGTAATGATCCTGCGCCAGCGACATCCGGACGCGTCCCGGTTCCAGATAGAGGTAGGCGGAGGTTTCCAGTTCGCAGGCGTGCGCCGCGCCCCCGTCGCCGGATTCACGCACCGACTCGAACGCCTCCTTCGCCAGATTCGTCCACATCGTCGAGGCGACCAGCGCGTCCGTTTCCAGCGTCCCGCGACGCGCGATGAACTCGCACAGGTGTTCGTTGGAGCCGTGTCCGTCCACCAGGATGATGCGATCGAAACCGGCGTGCGCCGCGCTTTTCACGACGTCCAGACAGTAGGCGATGAAGGTGTCATAGCCGATATGGATGGTTCCGGGGAAATCCAGGGCGTGTTCGTTGTAGCCGTAGGGGATGGTCGGCATCACCAGAACCTGCCGTGGAATCCGTTTCGCCGTCTCCAGGCAGATGCTACGCGCCAGGAAGTTATCGACATCCAGCGGGAGGTGATGCCCGTGTTGCTCGGTGCTGCCGATCGGTAGCAGAAGCGTCTTCCCGGCCAGAACCGCTTCGTTGATCTCCGGCCAGGTCAGTTCGTCATAGAGTGTCTTATCGAGAGAGTCCATGGAAACTCCTTACCGCCCGGAGAGGCGTCTCAGTCCGTCCGGGTCGAGCGTGATGCCGAGGCCCGGCCCGGTCGGAATGGTCAGCATGCCGTCGGCATCGAGGGTGAACGGTTCGGCGACGAGGTCATCGATGTAGGGCGCGGGCGTAATGTACTCCACATGCGAGGCGACCGGCATCGCCGCCGCCAGATGCAGGTCCGCCGCCAGTCCGATCGCCGTGTTCCATCCGTGGGAGACGACGCGGATATTGTGATCGTAAGCCGCCCAGGCGATCCGGCGGGCTTCCGAAAGACCGCCGCACTTGGTCGAATCGGGTTGCAGGATATCGACCGCCTGACGTTCGATCCAGGGCAGGAAGGACTGTCGTCGGGTCAGCGCCTCGCCGGTCGAGATCGGCAGCGGGGCGTTCTCACGCAGGCGAAGAAAGCCCTCGATATCGTCGGGAGGGAGCGCCTCCTCGAACCAGGCGATGTCATGGTCGGCGAGCATCTTCGCGGTTTCCAGCGCCCATTTGTAGCCGTGCGGCCAGAACTGCTCGGAGCCTCCGGCATCCACCATCAGTTCCACGGTCGGCCCGACCGTTTCGCGGGCCGTCCTTACCAGAAGTTCGTCGTAGGCGCGGTCCCGGCGTCCGAACCCGCTCCAACCGAGCTTGATCGCTTTGAAGCCACGCGCGGTCGCCGCTTCGAGACGTTCGCGCAGGATCGGCGGATCGGCGAAGAGGAGAGAGCCGTAGGGCTTGATCCGGTCGCGGTAGCAACCGCCGAGGAGACGTCCGACCGGTTGCCCGGTGGCCTGTCCCAGGATATCCCAGAGCGCGATATCGATGCCGGAGATGGCGTGGGTCACCGCGCCGCCGCGTCCCTGCCAGAAGGTCGATTGGTGCAGTTTCTCGGAAACCCGTTCCGGTTCCAGCGCGATCTCCCCGAGGAGCAGGGGACGGAGCAGGAGCAGTGCGCCGTCGACCAGCGCCTGACTGGTGTAGCAACTGCCGTAGCCGGTCACGTCCTCGTCGGTCCGAATCTCGATCAGCGTGTGTAGCACTTCGTCGGGATCGAACCCCTGCGCCCATCCGCCATCCGGAGTCGCCCCGCGCAACCCGATCGAATTCACTTCCCGAATCTTCATCGTTCGCCTCTTGAAGAGGCATTCGCGGCGGGATACTCAAATTCCTACCGGGGAGGAAACGGAGGCAACGGAACGCTCCGGAAGCCTGACCGCCTTCGGATAACTCTCCCATGATTGTGCGGTTAGAGAAAGGAGATTCAAAACTGAATATCGTAAGCGGCGCCTCCGGATTTATTGCCGGCCGCGTAAACAATATCGACGAGAAGGGGAGCACGAATCTGCGCGCCCTGCATTTTGGACGGGTCGTTCATCAGGGTGCGCAGGGCGACTCCCTCGGGGCCGGAAGCGCCGTTTGCCAGATCGAGCAGGCGGGAGCGTAACCCCGGATCGAGTTCCTTCCAGGGGGTGTCTTGCATCAGGGGGCCGATCGTATCGAAATCCGGAGCATGTCGCCCGAGGAAGCCGATAATCGCGGTACGATACCGTCGCAGGCGTTCCATTGCGTCCTGTTCCGCACGCCGGACGGAATCCAGGTCGTACTTCGCGAGGAAGCGGATCGGCCCGACCACGCGCCAGTGCAGACGATATGATCTCCGCAGGATCTCCGCCAGTTGCCGCGTCGATAGGGAGTTTCGCCCGGTCAGCAGAAGCACCTTTCGGTCTCCGATCTGCCAGTCGGCATACCATTCCTGGCGGAGCGCCTTCCCGCACAGGGCGGTCAGTTCCCGGACCGTATAGACGGGAGACGTTCGCGCCGGCAGGACGACGGGTGTGTCGTCGCCGGGGAGAACGGGTTCGGGTCGGGGACGCGCTTCCGGAGGGGGCGTCTCGTCGACGGTTGTTGGGTTCACCGGGCGGTTGATCGGCGGTACATTCCCCCGTTTCCTGGAAGCTGCCACACTGTTCAGGACTTCCGCCATCGTGGAAGTGCCATCCGGTGAAAAAACCTGAAGGTAGTATTGAAATCGGAGAGTCAATCTGGCCCCCGGTACGCCGTAAAACGGAAAACTGTCAATCCCTTTATGGGTCAGTCGGGACAGAAGCGCTTTCTGATTGTCGTCGATCCGCTCGGCGTCCATCGAGAAGCCGTTCTTTCGCAGTTCCGCTAACTGATCGGGAGAAAAACTGGCAAGCAAATCGTTCACCGGGCGCAGGCTATCCTCTTCCCTTGCCATTTCCAGAGCGGCCGCGCTCGGATACGGTTTCGGGGCGTGATCGATGGGGAAGACGCAGGCTCCCTCCTCATCGATTTCCGGCGCGATGGTTGCCGAACGGAGTTGCGTCTTCAGAATTTCGATTGCTTCCGCCTCGGATTCGACCACGGTCGTTGTTCCGTCGCTCGCTCGCAGGTCGGACGGAAGAGACGCCGCCACGACGGGGTAACGCTGAGCCAGATACCGCGCCGCCGTCAGAACGCTTTTCGGAAGCGTATCCTTTTGGGCGACTCCGGGACTCTTCGGACGGTCAGGGGACACTCCGGCGGGAACATTCTTCGTTCGCTCGCTCTTCGAAGGAATCCGGCGTCCCGTCTGCGCGAAAACAGCCCCTGGGGCGAGTAACATCGCGAGGCCGCAGAGCAGAACGGCACGGCAGGGCAGGGAACGATGAACAATATGCTGGAACATAGGTTTTTTCGCAAAGGGCGTGTCAAACCGGAGGGACATCATCGATGGATGCCCCTCCACACTTCGGAGAAAATCAGACCGATGGGCGGGTCATCCGGCTAGGCGAGGCATTGTTCCGGCGGAACACAGTAATTCGTCTGACAGCCCAACTGTTGGGATTTCGTCCTCTTCCTGACTTTGCAGCCATCGTAGGTCTGCGTCTTTACATTAAAGTCACTGTAAGTCTCTCCAACCGTGGTCGTCTCTATGTTCCGCAAGTAGATTTTCCCTGAGGAGGTATAGGTCTCGTTTTCCACTGTGACCGTCTCGACGAAATACCAGTGGCGGGTTACGTCACAGGGAAGTTCCACGGTACTCTTTCCTTCAATGACGCATTTTGCGGAACTTATTATGGTCTTGTCATACTCCGTCCTCTTCGCCGCTCCCGTGAGTTTAAGGAAGAACCCGAGGAGGTTCTTCGGGATATCGGAACTCTGCGTTTTGATCACCACCGTCTCCGTTATTTCCTTGGGGCCAAAGGGGGGAATAACCGTTTTGGGGAGAGGCGTGCTGTCGAAGGGTTTTGTCGCGGGACACTCTGTAGCACCGGGCAACATGGCGGCTGCCGTTGATACGGTCGTCCGTTTGGTATAGATCGATCCCTTCTCTAACGTGATCGGTCCCGTCGATGTCTCAACGCATATGCCCTGGTCTTCAGAATCGCTTGTTTGAGCGGACGCGCTTCCGGCAAACAAAAGCGCAACAAAGAGGGAACCGGTCAGGATCGTTCCGCGCATCAGGGGATGCTTCCTCGTTCGGACATGGCTGGAAAACAGGAACATTCGTTAATAACCTTTCTTGAAATTCGAAGCTGACGAGAAATATCGTCAGCAGAGTCAGGGTAACCGGATCAGGTCACCCGGACGACTGATCTCGACCAGCGTGTCCATCCCCGCCGGAACGTATCCCGTCAGCGCGGTCCCGGTCAATTTCGCGGAGTCCGTCCAACGAATCGCCCCGGTGGCCGTGACGGCGTTACCGGACTTTTGCAGAAGGGTCCGCGCATAGGAAAACGTCTGTGGCTTCGGAGAAGCCGACGCCGCTTTCGGAAAAAAGATGACCTCTTTTACTCCGGGCAGATCGGTCCACGAAAGCCAGTCATTGAGGCTGCGGCTCCGCGTTTTCAAAGGACTTCGGTAAATCTCCGGGTCTCCTGCCAGAGCGATACGCCGTGTCGGTCGGTCGAACGCCCGCACCATCACACTCTTCAGAAACTCGCGGGCGGTGGCGAAGCGCCAGCGGGCAAGCTCGGTAAGTATATCCTGCGTAAAATCGTTCGGACCGACCAGCAAATCTTCCGGGTCGATTTGAACCCCGCGAATCATGGCCTGCCGGGAAGCCGGACTGAATCCGCACAGATACTCGGTCGGATAGCGGAGGCTGAGGACGAAGCCGTCGAGGTCCGGATAACGGGCATAGACCTCCTGAAAAAAGTCACCCAGAACACGTCTCGCCTCCGGATGGAACAGGCTGACATACCGTCCCTGCGTCAGGAGGCCGTAACCGCCGCCCGGCACCCGTTCGCACCATTCCGGATGCGCCGTCAGAACGCCACCCTCCACCACGCCCGGTGCGCCCCAGCGCACCAGGTCGGCATATCCGTAGACCGCGATGCCCCGGCGATGGGCCGCTTCGATCAAGGCGGAAATTTGTGCGGGACGGTCGCGGTACACCGACATTTGCGCGAACGGCAGTTTGGAGGACGAAAACGGCACTTCGCCATCCGAAAGAAGAGAAATCACGATCCTTCGCACCCGGGAGGATCGGACCAACCCGTCAATCAGTTTCTCGTCGAGCGGGAGGCGGCGAATATCCGGAAAAACCGACAACGCGACCTCGCCGTTCGTCGGCGTTTCCTGCGGGGACGTCGTCCTGCCTGGCGGGCGGGCGGCGGGGGAGGAATCTTGCCGTAACCCGACGCCCGGAATTCCCAAAAGGACCACACAAAGAATCGATGCCGGATTTACCAATGTCGTATCTTCTCCCTGTAGATGGCATAATTGAAGTGCGGATCGTTGGCAGGGTCGTGGCACCGCCGACAGTCCGCCTCTCCCGGATTCCGGAGGATCGACGCTTTCGAACGAGAGGCCGTATGGACGATTCCATCGCCATGGCAGGTCGCGCAGGTAACCCCCTCCTCCGTGTTCGCCGACGAAATGAACGCCCCTTTGCGTCGGAAAACCTCGCTATGACACGTCAGGCATTCCGGAATCAGCCGCTTCTTATCGGCCAGCGTACGAATCGCGCGGGAATGTTTGCTTAATGCCCACTGGTTTAGGGCGCGGGCATGGCATTCCCCGCAACGTACCGCCGTCTCATGCCCTAAATCCTGCCAGTCGTCCGACAATGTCACGCTACGGGATCGAAGGGCATTCGCCTCCTCCGTGAAGTAAGCCGAAACGATGCCGGCAATCACGGGATCATCGGCGACGGTATCCTCCACACGCTCACCACGAAGGACAAAACGCCACTGCTTTCCGTTCGTCCCGTGAACCCGGTCGGCTTCGATTTTTCCGATCTCGCCCTTTGGTGGTGAAGGGAGGATCGTCGTGCCTTTAAGATCGGGAAGAGCATCGGAAGTAGACGCGGAATTGCAGAGCAGGGCAACGGACGGGCGATCCCGTTCCGGAAGTGCGGCAAGTCGTCGAACCGTTTCTCCCACCGTGAGCATGCTGAAAACGATAGAGACGTCCGATTGTTTGCGAACCGTTACCGCGAACCGCTTCCAGTCTTCCGGTGCCACCGGACCGTCACCGAGGTGCAAAACGCCAACTTTCCACCGTCCGGCCATCAGGAATCGAAACGGACGAACCGTCGTTTCCGGGAAGTTTGCGGACCCTGCTACCGGCGTCCCGATCAACGGGATTTTCAACTCGGCGGCCCGTCGCAGGAACGGCACGCCCAGATTGTCCTCCGCAGGCGAGAGGGCGACCGAATCATAGCCGATCCGGTGCATGCTTTCGAGCAAAACCGATGTCCTGGCAAGGTTCTTTGAGAGATTCCCTCCGTCCAAAAGCACCGTGGGAACCCCGTTTTGCGCCTGTTCGGATTTAAGCCGATTCAGGACGGTCGCCCTTTTGGCAATACCGCCGACCTGCCTCGCCGTACACCCGCAGGACTGCAAATAACCGTCGGTATTGTTGGTAAACAGAAGGACCAGGTCAGGTCCGTTCGGCTTGCCGTTCACGCCAAACGCATTGACAAAGGCAAGAGAAAAGGGAATCAACCCCAAAAGGATTCGAAGGTACCTGGCGTACAAAACGGACGGAGCCATGACGGTGACCTCTCCGAACTTAAATAGTTGCCGACAAGCGAACGATCTTACGAAGATCGTATCGGAATCTGTGGGAGGGGACCGCACCGATTCCGGTGCATTTTGCGCGTCAAAACCCGCCGGACACGGCTTTTGGAATTAGACCGATGGCTCATCGCCCGGAAAGCGTGGAGAAGGGGAAATCCACCCGCAACGTAACGCGTAAAGAAGCAATTCGGTACGCCCTTCGACACCGGTTCGTTGACAGGCGCGTTTGAAGCGTGACTCAATGCCTTCCGGGGAAAGGCAAAGCGCCGAGGCCAGAATCGACGTTTTCACCGTTCCGACATCAATGCACATTCGAAGCAGGTCGATCTGACACGGAGATAGCGGGCATGGTCGGGTATCCACATTCCGCATCGATCGGTTTTGTCTCGCGGTTGCCAGGATGTTTGACCTCTCATTCCACGTTGAATGATCCTATTTTAACGGGAAGCAAGCGATGAATTAAAGAAGACAAAAATGAAGGTGGTCGGGTGATAAAGTATCTCGACGAATAGAAGGGGATGATCCGATAGGATCATCCCCCGAAGTCTGGTGGCTTGCTTTACTTCCGGGGAGAAGCCAGCAGGCTTTCGCCGCTCAGGACTTTCTTCAGGTAGCGTCCGGTGTGGGAGACCGGGGCGTCCGCTACCTGTTCCGGGGTGCCGGTCGCGACCACGTTTCCACCCTTGTCGCCGCCCTCCGGCCCCATGTCGATGATCCAGTCGGCGCACTTGATCACATCCAGATTATGCTCGATCACGAGGACCGTGCTGCCGGTGTCGACCAGCCGCTGTAGCAGGCCAAGAAGCTTCTCGATGTCGGCGAAGTGCAGGCCGGTCGTCGGCTCGTCCAGAATGTACATCGTTCGCCCGGTGGAACGCTTCGACAGCTCCGTCGCCAGTTTGACCCGCTGCGCCTCGCCGCCCGAAAGCGTCGTCGCCGGTTGGCCGAGCCGGATATAGTCCAGACCGACATCGGCGATCGTCCGCATTTTGCGCGAGATCGAGGGAATCGCGGCAAAGAACTCGGTCGCCTCGCCGACCGTCATCTCCAGGATATCGGAGATCGACTTGCCCTTGTACTTCACTTCCAGCGTCTCGCGATTGTACCGCTTGCCTTTGCAGACCTCGCACGGCACGTAGACATCCGGAAGGAAGTGCATCTCGATCTTCAGAATGCCGTCGCCCCGGCAGGCCTCGCAACGTCCGCCCTTGACGTTGAACGAGAACCGGCCCGGACCGTAGCCACGCACACGCGCTTCCGGGGTCTGGGAAAAGATTTCGCGTATCTGGTCGAAGACACCCGTGTAGGTCGCCGGGTTGGAGCGGGGAGTTCGTCCGATCGGTGACTGGTCGATATCGATCAGCTTATCCAGATGCTCGATCCCGTCCACGCCGTCGTGCGGCTCCCAGACCATGTGCGACTTGTAGATCGCGTTCATCAGGCGCGGGTAAAGCGTCTCCTGAATCAGCGTCGATTTGCCGGAACCGGACACTCCGGTGACACAGGTCAGGGTGCCGAGGGGAATCTCCACCGTGACGTCTTTCAGGTTATGGCCGGTCGCGCCCTTGATCGTCAGACGTTTCCCGTTCGGCTGCCGTCGCTTCTCCGGGATCGCAATCATCCGCCGCCCGGAGAGGAACGCGCCGGTCGCGGAGTTTTCGTCCGCCATGACCGTTGCCAGCGGACCCTGCGCGACGACACGCCCGCCGTGGATGCCCGCGCCGGGTCCGATATCGATGATCCAGTCGGCGGCGGCCATCGTCTCCTCGTCGTGCTCGACCACCAGGATCGTGTTGCCGAGGTCGCGCAGGTGGAGCAGGGTATCGATCAGGCGGGTATTGTCGCGCTGGTGCAGACCGATCGACGGCTCATCCAGAATGTACAGAACGCCCATCAGGCCGGACCCGATCTGGGTCGCCAGCCGGATGCGCTGCGCCTCGCCGCCGGAGAGCGATCCTGCCGCCCGGTCGAGCGTCAGGTAGTTCAGCCCTACATCGAGCAGAAAGCCGAGGCGGGTCCGAATCTCCTTGATGATCTGCCGCGCGATCGTCAGGTCACGGTCGGAAAGTTGCGCCGGAACGTCGGCGAAGAACGCGCCCGATTTCTCGATGGAGTAGGAGGTCAGTTCGGCGATGTTGATCCCGCCGAACCGTACCGCCAGCGCTTCCGGTTTGAGACGCTTGCCCTTGCAGGTGGGACAGGGACGAGCCGTCATATACTGTTCGTACTCATCCTTGGTCCCCGAGGAACCGGTCTCCTTCCATTTCCGCTCGACGTTGTTGACCGCCCCCTCCCAGTGCGTCTCGAAGTTACGCCGCTTCCCGCTGCGACTGTCGAACCGGACGGTGACCGACCCTTTGACACCGTACATGATGCCGTGCCACTGCTCGTCGTTCAGATCCTTGAGCGGGGTTTTGTCGGTAAAACCGAGTCTCTCCGCGACCGCCGCCAGGATGGCGGGCCAGTACTCCGAACTGCCGGACTTGTTGAACGGGATCAGCGCGCCCTCCGACAGGCTCAGGTTTCGGTCCGGCGCGATGCGGTTCGGATCGAACTCGGACTGCGTTCCGAGACCGTGGCAGGTCGGGCACGCACCAAACGGCGAGTTAAAGGAGAACGTGCGCGGCGCGATCTCCTCGAACGAAATGCCGCAATGGGTACAGGCGAAATGTTCGGAGAACAGCAACTCCTCCTGCCCGATCACATCGATCGCCGCCAGTCCTTTACCGCGCTTCAACGCCTGTTCGACCGACTCGGCCAGCCGTTTGCCGATCTCCGGCTTGATCACCAGGCGGTCGACGACGATATCGATATCGTGCTGCTTGTACCGATCGAGCGGGATATCCTCGCTCAGGTCGCGCACCTCGCCGTCGACGCGCACACGGACGAACCCCTCCTTCTTGATATCCTCCAGTTCCTTGCGGTATTCCCCCTTCCGCCCGCGCACCACCGGAGCCAGCACCTGGATACGCGTGCCCTCCGGAAGGGTGAGGACGGTATCGACGATCTGCGACGGCTGTTGCTGCGTAATGGGCCGTCCACAGTTCGGACAGTGCGGTTTACCGACACGCGCGTATAAAAGTCGGAGATAGTCGTAGATCTCGGTGACGGTACCGACCGTGGAACGCGGGTTGCGGGAGGTCGATTTCTGGTCGATGGACACCGCCGGAGAAAGACCGTCGATCTGGTCCACGTCCGGTTTATCCATCTGACCGAGGAACTGACGCGCATAGGCGGACAGCGATTCGACATAGCGACGTTGTCCCTCGGCATAAAGCGTATCGAACGCCAGCGAGGACTTGCCGGAGCCGGAGAGACCGGTAATCACCACCAGCTTGTCGCGCGGAATCTCCAGGTCGATGTTCTTCAGGTTGTTCTGCCGCGCGCCCCGAATGACGATATTCTTATGGTCCGGAACGGCATAGCGCGTCTGCGTCAGCGAACCGACGACCGGGAGCGCATCGGGAATCCGGCCCTCCGCGAGTTCCGCCTGGGAAACGGCGTAAAGCGCGGTGTTTTCCGGTTCGCCGGTGAGGGTATCGGAGGCGGTTTTCGGGTCGGGTACGGGTGTGGCAACAGGCATAGCGGCGTCCTTCCTGTTAAAGGAACCGACAGATCGGGCGTTGGTTCCCGGCGTTCGGACCGGTCGAAGATTTCGGGCAACAGGCGTCAACCGTCATCTTCGGATCGATTATCGAACGTCTGTTCACCTGGTGATTGTAGCACTTTCCTCACCGGTTGACAAGTCATCCGCTCCTTCTCGCCGGAAACGGATCGGCGCACGGAGGAAACGGCGCGCCTATTCCCAGACGGGTTCCGGTGGACGGTCGCGGCGGATTCGGACCAGACGCAGCTGCCGGGTATCCCGGTTTCCTTCCGCCGAACCGCCGATTTCCGAAATGTGGTGGACCGGCAACGGTTCCTCTCGCCGAAACCGCCGATCACTGCCGCCCGCCGAGCGCACCATCCGCACTCCGACCGGATGTACCTCCAGACAGTCCGGCCTAACCGTGATGCGCAGGTAGTGGTAAATCGGTCCCGCTTCGCCGTCCGGAGCGGTCGGCCCCCGACCGGCAATCGCGCATTCCGTCACGCCCGCCGCCCGTAACGCCTGCCGACGGCGCAGGGAACGGTCCCGACTCCGGGACGTGAACACCGAGGAGCGTAACGCGACCTGTCCGCCGCCGCCCGTCACGAAAAAGCCCGTCGTCGGGAACCCGGCCGCGCGTATCCACTCGAACGCATGCGCGTGACCGGAGAGGACCAGATGTACCCGCCCCGGCGTCTCCAGAATGCGACGAAGGTTGGCGCGTAAGCCACGGACATCCGGTGATTCACAATGGTTGACAATAGTGGTAAACAAAGGATGATGAAGGTAAAGAACCCGCCAGTTTCCCGGCCGATTCCGCTCGGACTCCTCGAGCGCGGCCGCAAACCATTCCAGTTGTCCGGCATCGAAATCGTTCGGTTGATACCGTTGACGGGCTCGTTCCTGAGCGAGTTCGCGGTGAACGTCCAGCGCCTGCTCGGAGAGTGAGCGAATCCGTTGCGCCCGTTCGAGAGTCCCCGGAGTCACCGCCAGAGTCCACCGTCGCTGGGTTCGTTCCACGGCATCCCCGGCCGCGGTGATCGCCCGGCGGTCGGCGCTGTCGGCCGGAAGACGCCCCAGTTCGAGGCGAATCTCCGAAAGCGCGGCGCATACCCGGTCACCGATGTCGTCCAGTCGGACCAGGTCCGTTTCGACGTGGGGCGCAAGCGTTTCGGACGCCAGCCGCGCATGCGACTCCGACCACGCCTGAGCGGCCTCACGGACATCGTTTCGCAGTTTGCCTGCGGCCTCCGAGAGGACGTTACGCACCAGGGCGGTTTCGATCACGGTCGCCAGCCCGTCGAGAGCCACCTGCGCCTCGGCCGCGAATTCGGACATTTCCCGTCGGCGCGGTCTGTCTCCGGCCAGAGCGTTCCATTCCGAGCGCTGCTGTTCGGCCTGAGCCGCGCGTTCCTCCCGGAGGCGGGTTTCAAGCTCCTGCGCTACCCGCAGGAGACCTTCGACCCGCTGATCCGCCACCCGGCGTACGGATTCCACCGGAACCGTCGGCGCAGGACCGTCCAGCGTATTGGAATCCAGCCCGAAGAAGTCGGTTCCGCCGTACTCGAAACGATAGTATCGGTGGGGGACCCGTGTACGTTCGCCGGGCACGTAGGGCAGGGGGAGGCCGTCGCCGGTCGAAACGTCACCGGTTCGGGCGACGAACGCGTCCATGAAGGAGTGGCCCATATCCGATCCGCCCTCCGGCACGCCGAATCCCAGGAACCGCTGTGAGAACGCCCGGAAGCCGGTCTTCAAAAACGGGATGTGGGAGAGCCAGCGTCCCCATCCGCCGAGGTCGTAATAGTCGTGGTTTCCCGGAACGGGCAGAAACGGCAGTCGAAAGACCATATCGTCGACCACCGACTCCGGTGTCAGGAACGGCAGATAGGGACGCCGGAAGTTCCTTTCGTAGAGCCGTCGTTCCCCGGCCATGTAGATGACATCGCCGGTATGAAGCACCAGATGACCCGATCCGTGCCCGACCGGCGACGCCGCGTCCCGTGCGAGTTCTCGCGCCACGGCATCCTGCGGCGATGGGGGGGGACCGGTCGCATCCGAGTCGCCGGTATCGCCCAGAACCAGGAAGTCCCAGGCCGCGCCATCGGCGGGTGACCGGTCCGGAATCGCCATTCGGTGTCGCTGTTCGATCGCGACGGAGCGTCCCGCTCCGAGCGACCAGCGTTCGATAATCTCCCGGTTCGTCGGCGCGCGGAGCCAGTGGTCAGCCGAGAACATCGTTGCAATCCCCCTTTCGTACGTGCGGAATGGTTTCGTTCGGCGTCATCGGGTTTCGTCCACCAGGACCTTCAACGCCCCGGCCTCCATGGACACGGTCACCGGCGTGACGCCGAGAACGGTGTCGTCGCAGTGGACGTTGCGCGGTCGGCGCGTTTCGATCCGCACCGACCGCGCGGCTTTTAACATGCGGACGCCGGGCAGGTCCGGATGCAACTGGGCGCGGACCGCGTTCATATACTCCATCAGTTCCCGCCGCTTGATGTCGCCGATCACAACGAGGTTAAAATGGCCGTCGCTCACCTCGGCGTCGGGCGCGATCGGAAGGCCGGCGCCGATTCGGTAGGTGTTCGCCACCTCGCACAGCACCATCGGGAGTTCCTCCGTTTCGCCGTCGATCGTCAAGCGGACCCGTGCGACCCGCATCCGGGTCGCCAATCGGATCGCGGTGGCGAAGGCGCGAAACAGATTCTTCTGATGCTCCTCGCCGAGGAACGCCAGGCCGTCGGCGAACAGCCCGATCCCCGCCGACTCGGTAAAGTAGAGTTCGCCGATCCTCCCGAGATCGACCGGGCAGACGCAGCCCCGATAGAGCGTTTTCAGGGCGGCGGGAAGGTTTTGCGGGAGGCGCAGCGCGGTGGCAAAGTTATTGAACGTTCCCTGCGGGAGGATACCGAGGGCCGTTTCGCTGTGGGCGAGTTCCTGAACGGCGGCGCGAATGGTGCCGTCACCCCCGGCGATTCCGATACGGGGAATACCGGCCCGCACGAATCGCCGCACCGTCTCGCGCATCTGTTCAGCCGAGTAGGTCTCCTGAACGTCGGCGATAAAGCCGATTTCGCGCGCCATTTTCCGCAAATGGTCGCGACCGACCGAGGCATGGGTCGCTCCCGCCCGAGCGTTCAGGATGATCGGAATGGTGTCACGACCGGTTTCAGTCAACGGGTTCATTGACGGATGACGTTTTTCCCGAAACGGTGTTCCTTTCGGGTAGAAAACGGAGGTGTTGCGGCCCCGGTTCCGCCTATCCGCCTATTTCGAACCCACTTCGCGCAGAAGGCCGAATTCCATCGCGTCGACGATCGCCTCCCAGGAGGCTTCAATAATGTTGGTGCTGGCGCCGACCGTGGACCAGATTCCGCCATGATCGGAAGTGGTTTCGACGATGGTACGAACCTTGGACGCGGTTCCCTCCCCGGCGGTGACCACTCGAACCTTGAAATCAGTCAGTCGGATGGACCCCAGTTCGGGATAGAAACGCAACAGGCCCGCCCGCAATGCGCCGTCCAGTGCATGGACGGGGCCATCTCCCTCGGCGACCGTCAGAAACTCCTCGCCGTTGACCCGGAGACGGAGGGTCGCTTCCGTGATCGGTTCGGCGTCCCCGGCACGTTTTTCCACCAGCACCCGGAAGGCGACCATATCGAACAGTTTCCGATAGCGGCCGGTCGCTTTCTTCAAAAGAAGTTCGAACGACGCTTCCGCGCCTTCGTACGAGTATCCCTGATGTTCACGGGCGGTTACCTCGGAGAGGACGGCCCTGGTTTCCGGGGCGCGTTTGTCGAGAACGTAGCCGAGGTCGGCGGCTTTCTGGGCGATGGTCGCACCCCCCGAAAGCTCGGAGACCAGAAGACGCCGGGCGTTTCCGACGACCGTGGGGTCGATATGGTCGTAAGCGGTCGGCGCTTTGGAAATGGCGTCCGCATGAAGACCGGCTTTATGGGTGAACGCGTTGCGACCGACATAGGGCAAACGGGGATTCGGCGTGACGTTCGCGGTCTCATCGACGAACGCCGACAACCGGGTGAGGTCGCTCATCGCCTCCTCGGAAAGGACATCGTAGCCCATTTTCAGGCGCAGATTGGCGGCGATGGTCAGGATATTGGCGTTCCCGGTACGTTCGCCGTAGCCGTTCACCGTCCCCTGGACATGGGTCGCCCCGGCGCGAACGGCCGCCAGCGCATTAGCCGTCCCGCAGTCGCCGTCGTTGTGCGGGTGCATCCCGATCGTCAGTCCGGGAAACCGGGCGACGACATCGGCGACGATTTCGGAGATTTCGTGAGGCAGGGTTCCGCCGTTGGTATCGCAGAGGCAAAGGACATCGACGCCGGCGTCCGCGGCGGCTTGAAGTGCGGCGAGAGTGAATCCCCGGTCCTCTTTGTAGCCGTCGAAGAAGTGTTCGGGGTCATAGACGACCTCCCTGCCGTGCGCTTTGAGATAGGCGACGGTGTCCCGGATCATGGCGAGCGCCTCCTCCGGAGGTACGCGCAACGTTTCGCGAACGTGCCAGGCCGACGCTTTGCCGACAATGGTCACGACCGGAGTTCCGGCGGCAAGCAGTTCGGCGAGGAGCGGATCGGACTCGCAGGCGACATGCGAGCGCCGGGTGGAACCGAACGCGGCGAGGCGTGAATGCTCCAGCGGGATATCGCGCATCCGGGCGAAAAATTCGGTGTCTTTCGGGGCCGCGCCGGGCCACCCGCCTTCGATATAGTCCATGCCGAACGCGTCGAGACGGCGCGCAATGCGAATCTTATCCTCGACGGAGAACGAAATGCCTTCGCCCTGGGAGCCATCGCGCAGGGTCGTGTCGTAGATCAGGATTTTCATCGGTTACCTCGGGATAAGCGGGATAAGACGGAACGGGAGATCGAAAACGCCGGTTCGGGAACGCCTCCCCTGTTATATCGGAGTTCGCCGTTTTTCGCATGAGCGGGAACGGTCGACCAAAAAAGGCGGTCCCCGGAGGAACCGCCTTTTGCAACGGGGACGCTCCCTTTCAGGGGTACTGTCGCATCGTCAGGATCACCCGTCCTTCGATCTGCGCTTCCCGGGTAATGATCGGCCGAAGATGGGGGTTTTCCGGTTGAAGGCGGATTCCGTTGTCCCCGGCCGTGTAGAACGTCTTGACGGTGGCTTCATCGCCGATCCGTGCGACGACGATTTCGCCGTTCCGAGCCGTGGTCTGTTTGCGGACGACGACCAGGTCACCGTCGAAAATGCCGGCATTGATCATGGAATCGCCCTTGACCCGAAGCATAAAGCAGTCGGCATCACGCGGAATCATCGCCTCCGGCAGGGGATAATGCTCCTCAATGTTTTCGATGGCCGTAATGGGCGTACCGGCGGCGACCCGTCCGACCAGCGGAATGGAGACGGTGCGGCGACGGGAGACCGGCGACCCTTCCATCAGCAGCTCGATCGACCGGTACTTGTACGGCGACCGTTTGATATAGCCGTTCGCTTCCAGTTGATTCAGATGCTTCTGCACCGAGCAGGAGGACTTCAAGCCGGTCAGACGACCGATCTCGCGGACGGTCGGGGCAATGCCATCCCGCAACAGCGCCTTGCGGATGATTTCGACGATTTCCTGCTGTTTGTCGGTCAGCGGTCGGGTCATGCTCATGATCGACGGATCCTCCGGCCTGTACGGGTTCCCGGTCGGGGCAATCGTCCCCCCGAATTTGCGGGCAAATAGTTGTTTTGATTATACACGCAACTTCCCGAAAAACAAAAGTTTTTAGGCAGCGGCAAACAAAAGGTTGACAAACAAAAAGAAAACGGTTATATTCACTTTGTCCGAATGTTTGCCTTTTGTTTGCCTTCCGGCTGAACGGAGCGCTCCGGAGTATGGCGGCAAATGGCGCGGTGAGCGTCGCAGGAGAGGATAACCGAAACAAGATGCGAACCCTTCCGAATACGGCAAATCGATATGGCATGGCGGGACCCCTCGGATTGATTCCGGTGGGCGGCAGGCACCGTCGTCGTCGTTCGTTCCGGCGAGCGACGCTGATTGGCATCGTCGCCGCCGTCTTCCTGCTGACAGCGACCGTGGCGCTGGCCCGGAGAAACCAGGGCGGCGAACGCGCATTGCCCGCCACCGTCACCGTGACGGTGCGCTCGGGAGATACTCTCTGGAAAATGGCCCATCGCTACGGCGACCCGGGGCGATATATCCTGGAACGGGTGGACGAGCTGGCGAACGAAAACGGCCTGCCGACCTCCGCCGTCCTCCAGCCGGGTCAGCATCTTCGGGTGCCGATCCGCAACGAAGCCCATTACACCCGGGTGGTCGCCGGAATTTGACGTCGTACCGAAAGGTGCGTAACGTCCGTGGATTCCCCCTGTGCCCGGCTCGCCTTAATGCGGGCCGGGCTCTTTTTTTGCGACCGAGGTCGGCGATGCCGGCTGCCACATCGGCAGCGAGGCGGCGAAGTGACAGGCGGAACGGTGGTCCGGAGCGGACGGAAGAGGATCGAGCGACGGGTCCCGCTCCGCGCAAACCGGCTGCGCGTACGAGCAGCGAGTACGGAAACGACAGCCGGACGGAAGGTCGATCGGAGACGGCGGGTCGCCGTCGAGCGGCGCGCGCTCCCGACGCCGGGAAGGGTCCGGGACCGGGACCGCGTCGAACAACGAACGGGTATACGGGTGCCGGGGATCGGCATACAGTCGTTCGGCCGTCCCGATCTCCACGATCCGGCCCAGATACATCACCGCCACCCGGTGGGCTACATGCCGGATGAGGGAGAGGTCATGCCCGATGAACAGGTAGGCCATACCCCGGTCCCGCTGGAGATCCGAAAGCAGATTGACGACCTGGGCGCGTACCGAAATATCCAGAGCGGAAACGGGTTCGTCCAGTACGAGGAGGTCGGGATTCAGCGTCAACGCGCGCGCAATACCGATGCGCTGGCGTTGACCGCCCGAAAACTCATGGGGGTACCGCCGCATGGCGGACGGCGGCAGTCCGACCCGCGTCAGCAGGTCGGCGACCCGTGCCTCACGTTCGGACGCGGACCCGCCAAGACGATGGATTTCCAGCGGTTCGGAGACGATCGCGCCGACCGAGAGCCGTGGCGACAGCGAGGCGAACGGGTCCTGAAAGACCATTTGCATCCGCTGACGGAGCGTTCGCAGCTCGCCCGCCCCGAGCGAAAGGACCTCGGTCCCATCGAAGCGAACCCGACCGGAGGTCGCCGGGATCAGGCGCAGAAGGGCGCGTCCGGTCGTCGATTTGCCGCAGCCGGACTCGCCCACCACTCCGAGCGTCTCCCCGCGATCCACGGCGAACGAAACGCCGTCGACTGCCCGGACGACCTTCCCCCCGGCAATCGGGAAATGTACGGTCAGGTCCTCCACCTGCAGCAGACTCATCGCGTTTTCCCCGCCTCCGGCGCGGCCGGCAGGTCCTCCCGGTAAAGGTGGCATCGTACGACCGAGCCGGTTTCCCTACGGACGGTCGGCAACTCCCGCTCACAGATGCCGGGCATCCGCTTCGGGCATCGGAATCGGAACGGGCAGCCGGTGACCGCGCCGGGGTTCGCCGGCGGCTGACCCGGGATATACGAGAGACGGTTCGCGCCGGGAGGGAGCGATTCGGGCAGGGAGGCCAGCAGTCCCTGCGTATAAGGATGCGCCGGATCGCGAAATAGGGTCGCGGCATCCGCCGTTTCCATCACTCGCCCCGAATACAGAACCAGGACCCGGTCGCACACTTCGGCAACCACCCCCAGATCATGGGTGATGAAAAGCACGCCCATGCCCGTATCGTGTCGTAATTCGTTGATTAACGCCAGGATCTGCGCCTGGACGGTGACATCGAGCGCCGTTGTCGGCTCGTCGGCCAGCAACAACGCCGGCTTCATCGCGAGCGCCATGGCGATCATGACGCGTTGTCGCATTCCGCCGGACAGTTCCCCCGGATACTGACGCGCCCTCCGCTCCGCATCGGCGATATGCACCTGCCGCATCGCGGCGACCGCCTCCGTCCAGGCGGTCCGCCGGTCCGCGCCACGGTGCACCCGAACGGCCTCAGCGATCTGTTCGCCGACCGTGAAGACCGGATTGAGCGAGGTCATCGGGTCCTGAAAGATCATGGCGACCCGGCCCCCGCGAATCGTTCGCATCTCCTTTTCGGTCAGGGATAAAAGGTTACGACCCTCCAGTCGAATCGAACCGCGCGTAATCCGCCCCGGTTCGGGTACCAGACGCAGGACGGATAGAGCCGTCATCGATTTTCCCGAACCCGATTCGCCGACAATACCGACGATCTCTCCCTTGCCCACGGAGAGGGAGACGCCTTCCACGACGGGATTGTCACCAAAGGCGATCGTCAGGTCGGTGATTTCGAGCAAATCGAGGGACGGTGAGGCGGACGAAACGGACATCGGAGGTTATTTTACCGTATTTCGCCGCCAGGTCGCCGTCAAGGACGACGAACCATCGCCGGCACCGGCTCCGAAGCCAGAGCGGACCGAACGGGCATCACCGGGACGGACGATTTGCCCGAAAGCGCGACGGCAACCTCCCAGACCTGACCTCCCGGATCGTTCCGGTGCGGTCGCCGTGCGATCCGTGCGATCAGGGCGCGATCCCGATCGGAATTCCGAACGGAAAGCAGCCGGAGGATGGCGATATAAAAATAGATGCGGGTCGGTGTCCAGGGGCGACGGTCGGTCCGGGAAAGGCATTCACGGTGCGCCAGACCGTAGAGGAGGTCGATACCGGGGATGAAGGCATGCCCTGTGAGTTCGTCGAGAAGCCGGGTCATCTCCCCCTCGGCCCGCTCGGTCAGGGCCTCCTGCTCCGGGGTTCCGGGCCGGAAACGGCGGTATCGTAACAGTTCCTCGACGGCGCGAGCGTCGTTGAATCCCGCAAGGAAGAAGACGGCCCGCCGCGTTTTCCGAAACCGCAGCTGGCGTTGAATCGGGTGAAATACCCACCGGAGAACCAGGAGTGCCAGAACGAAATGCAGCAGAGTCCAGGTAGGAGACGGCATCACCCAGCGCAGGAGCAACATAGCGAGAAGAACACGACCCAGAAGGTTCGGGATCATCGCCAGGGAAAGGGGACGGCTCTTGCCGGTGATGGCATAGAGCGCCGGAACGGCCTCGTCGGCGGGCAGATTTGACAGCGTTCTTTCCAGCAGCAGCGAATCGCCCGGACGGTCGCTGGCCAGAAGGGCCATCAGTTCGCGATAGGCAAGGCGACTCCGTTCGATTTTCCGAATTGTCCTCATGGGGCGCGGTTTTCCGAACGCCCGGTCGCATCTACGGTTGAACCATGCGGGCAACGACCGGCGTTTTCTTTCCTTCCAGCAGTTCTCGTGCCGTATCCCGCACCAGCGTTCGGTTGGGCCGCTGAGTTTTTTGGTCGGCGATGAATCGTATGGCCGCCCGCTCCTCCTCCTCGGAACGACCGCCGAGATAGTGCAGAGCGGCGAGCAGAAGGTCGGTACGTCGGTTGCTCAGATCGTGCCATCGATCGGCTTTCCAGGCCCGATAGACCAGTTCGGTGACATCGGGTGAGTAGCCATGAGCGTAATCGGTCGCTCTCGTCCGCTCGAACAGCCGGATCAACGCCGTCTCCACCTCGTCCTGGTACTTGCTTTTCTTCCAGCTGTCCGTCTGCCAGACACGGGCCAGGGGAGCGATGGCGCGCGGATCGTCCAGAGTCGACAGATGCAGTGCAGCGCGGATTCCGGCGCGTTTATCCGTTATCTTCCGACCGGCGACCCCGGTCGAGGTGGAGAAGCCGGATGCCAGAAACGCCATCAACACGACCCACCAGACCGTCGGCGTCTGGCACTCCGCGTCCTGGGCGATATGGGCGAGAAGGTCCGACGCGTCCTCGCGGGGCGTTCGCGCCAGGAAGTTTTTCGTATAGGTGCTCGGGTACCAGTCCTCGATGTTGAACCAGTACCGCAGTTCTTTCTCGATTTCGTCCATGCGGGTCGTTCTCCGGGTTCCGATATCTTGACGACGCCCACCGGGACCCGTTCCGGATTTCCTCGCTTATCAGGGACGTTGGCTCAGGTATTGAGGAACGGACCGTTGCTCCCTCGTTCGGGTCGAACGGAAGGGGTGGTCCGAAAGCGGCGGGGACTGCCGGAGGGCACGCGCCGTTTCCCGAACCGCATGCCGGTTGCCCAGGTCGGGCGTGGTTTCGGACTCGGCGAAACGATCCAGGGTTTCCCGTCCGGTGGCGGAATCGCTGCGATGCAGGTAGCGGAGGACGGCCAGCAGCAGGTCGGCATAATCATCGGGCAGGTCCCGGCGCGCCGGAACGGCGTGCCACAGGCGGTCCGCCATCTTTGCCACCGGCTTAAGGTCCGTGGAAAAGGTGACGGCCTCGGTCGGCGCGGCATTCAGCAGGTAGAGCAGAGCCTCCTCCGTCTTAAAGCGCAATTCGGCATCGTAACACGGGCCGGGGTACCAGGCATTGGCCAGCAGCGGAGCGGCGCGAACATCCTCTTCCAGAGCAAGCAAGATCGCGGCCCGCGTGCCGACCCGTCGCCGGTCACCCCGGTGATTCAGAAGGACGACCGGAAAAAAGGCATAAGCTCCGGCGTACGTCACGAACGAAAACGCCCCCCAGTTGGACTGGCAGAGATTGTGAAAAACAAGCGCCACAATGAGAAGCAAAATACCGGCAACGAGCCATCCGGTGTCCGTGACCGGACCGGCCTCCTGACCGATCCCGATCAGTAGACGCCGCCACTGCTCGGGTGGCGAGGACTCTTTCCGCAGGCGAAGGTGCCGCTTGCTTGCAGCGGAATCCGATGCGAGCCAGGAACGTATCTGCTGTTCTTCGTTGATCATTCGCATACGTTTTCTCCTGCCCTCGAAATCGGACGATCGCCTCGAACGAAAAATCGTCCGAGCCCGGTGTCAGGCGTCGAAAAGGGACGAGACGCTTTCATCCGTCCAGATGCGCTGAATCGCCTCGGCGAACAGCGGGGCGACCGTCAGACGCGTCAGTTTCGGTAACAGTTTATCCGATTCCATGGGCAGCGTGTCGGTCGTCACCAGTTCGCAAATCTCCTCACGCGCCAGGCGTTCGGTCGCCGGTCCGGCCAGCACGGCATGCGTACAGGCGACCACGATCTCCTCCCGCGCCCCGGCCGCCAGAAGGGCCTCGACGATTTCCATGATGCTGCCACCGGTCGAAATGATGTCATCATAGACGATGCAGTACTTCCCACGGACATCCCCGGCCAGGCCCGTGATCGCCGACACGCCATGTTCGGGATGCACCTTGTATCCCACGGCCAGCGGCGCTTTCAACCGACCGGCGATCCGACGGACGGATTTGACACGACCCTCATCCGGCGAGACGACCACCACATCGTTTCTGCCCCCGTACCCCTTCGCCCGAAGATGCTCGGCAATGATCCCGACCGCCGTCAGATGGTCGACCGGAATGTCGAAGAAACCCTGAATCGCGTCGGCGTGCAGGTCCATGGCGACGATCCGGTCCGCTCCCGCGGTCATCAGGAGGTCCGCGATCAACCGGGAGGTGATCGGTTCCCGCGGCGCGGCCTTCCGTTCCTGTCGCGCGTATCCGTAATACGGAAGAACGACCGTGACGGATTCCGCCGACGCTCGTTTGAGGGCGTCCATCATCATCAGAAGTTCGAGAAGATGAAGTTCGATCGGGGCGCAGGTCGGCTGAATCAGGAAACAGTCGGTTCCTCGTACCGATTCCTCGAACTTGACGTACATTTCGCTGTCGGGGAAGCGTTTGATGGTGACCCTGCCGAGGTCGGTGCCGAGGTGACGGGCAATCGCTTCGGCCAGTCCGCGATTGGCGGTACCCGTAAACAGTTTCATGGGGGGGCGGAATTGCATAACGCCCCCATTATAGAGGCAAGGGGACGGTTCGAAAAGGGTGTCGTCCCTCAACCGGTCAATTTGGCGGTGCGCCAGGAGGCCGTTCGGACCATGGTGCCACCGTCATCGACGACCAGGCAATGAGACCGGGCGGGGACACCGACCGCCTGAAAGGCCCGCCGCATGGCTTCGGCGACCGCGTCGGCGAGAGGAACGGGGGCAAAGGACAGAATACTGCTCCCGCTCCCGCTCAGGCAGCAACCATACGCGCCCGCCTCCTGCGCACCGGCGATCACGTCGTCAAAACCCGGAATCAACGGTGCGCGATACGGCTGATGCAGGCGGTCGTGAAAGGCGAGCCGGAGCACGTCCAGCGTGCCGGTACACAATGCGGTCGTGAGAAAGGTCGCCCGACTGACATTGAACGCCGCGTCGTCGTGCGCGACGGAGATCGGCAACACCGCACGAGCACTCCCGGTACTCATGCGCCGGTCCGGAACACAGACGACCATACGAAGATGATCCTGCGTGGAGCGGGCGACCGGCAAACGCAGACTGCGCGCCATCTTCCCATCGTAGATGGCGGACTGGAACCCGCCGCGTAACGCCGGAGCGACATTGTCGGCGTGCCCTTCCATCTGCGTCGCCAGAAAGAGCAGAACGTCCGGCGACAACGCGGCATCCAGCAGGAGGTTTGCGGCCGCGATTCCGGCGACGACGGCGCTGGCGCTGCTGCCGAGGCCACGCTGAACCGGGATATGGCTTTCAATATGGACGAAAAGGGGCGGCAGGGACGCGCCGAGACGTTCGGCGGCAAATTCCGCCGCCTGCAGAACCAGACAACTGCCACCGGACTCGTTGAGTACATTTGCGCCCTCGCCCGTGGCCCGACTGGTCGAAGGACCGGACGGAATCCGGGCGAAGTGAAACTGGTTATAAAGGCCCAGAGCGACGCCCAGCGCATCAAAGCCGGGGCCCAGGTTCGCTGAGGTCGCCGGAACGGAGATCGTAAAGGCCGGTTCGGCGTCGGGCGGAAAAATATCCCGTTCCAGGGAAAGGCGGTCGGAATCCACAGTAAATGCACCCTACCATGCCTTGGGACGCCCTGTCAATCGGCCTTGCCGATTTCACGCTGCCGGGTCGACTAACCCCGGTTCGTCGACCCGGCCACCGGATCGGGGGAAGAATCAGGACTCGCTACGAACGAAACCCTGGGCCTGAGCCTCCTCACGAAGATCGGTTTTCACCCGGTCGGTCGCCGTCGTCAGAGCATCCTTGGCGGAGTCGATCGCGGTCTCCGCGACCTGACGGACCTTGCCTGCCGCTTCCTGGGCGGTTTGGCTGGCCTTTTCCGCCAGAGCGTCCCGTTTCTCGCCGAACCAGCGGTTCTCCTGGTCGGTGCCCGGCAGCAACAAACCGACCGACGCCCCAACGAGCAGAGCGATCGCCCCGGCGGTCAACGGCTCCTCATGGACCCACTCATCGATGAATCGGATGGTCGAACGGGTGTTGTCACGGGTGGCGTTCGCCAGCGACTCCACCTGGTTTCGGGTCTGCGACGCGATTTCGGAGGCGCGGCTTTTCGCATCGTCGGTCAGGTCGGAGACCTTTTCCCCGGCCTGCCGGACGGCCGTCGTCAGGCCGTTCGCGTCACCGTCGCCGGTCGCGCCGCCGACGGGCGGCTTCCCGAAATCCGAACCCGTCGGTCCGTAGAGATCGTCGGAGGCGTTACGCCGGGTCATATCGTAATTCGAAGGCCGCCGCGGAGCGGCGAGCAGCCAGCCGATGCCAAGCGCGATCAGCGCGGTCGGAATCGGGTTCAAGCGGATGGTTTCCACGATCGTTTCTCCTGCTCCCCGGGCGGTGGACCCGATCGATCGGGCCGTATCCATCGCCGGAGTCAACTGTCTTTGCGCGGTTTCAACAACGGGGGCCGCCTTTTCGGAAACATAATCCATGGCGTTCCGGACGATCGCCGTTGTTGTGGACGCGACATCTTTCGCCTTGTCCGTGACATTTCCGACCAGTTCCTGCGCTTTCTCAATGGTGGCTTCCTTGAGATCGTGCGCGACTTCCACCGTGGCTGCGGTCGCGGACTCTTTCGCCTCGGCGATCAGGTTCGCGGGACTCAACCGTTCCTTGATCGCATCGATCGTCTCCGACATCTGGGCGCGGGTCTCCTCGATATCGGCGCGGGCGGCCACAATCTCCGGCGCATTGGCGTCGTCCTCGTCGTCCGGAAGGCCGCGAGCGGTGTCGACGGATTCCGGCGGGAACTCCGTTTCCGTCGTGCGGTTGACGGCTACCACCGGCACGGGAATCCCGGTCGGACCGAGGGTCGATCCGGTGACGCCCATCGGGGACGGGACGACCATAACTTCCGTCGTCTCCTGCGGGGTCTCCGTGGTGGGTCTTTTCATGGTTTCAGTTGCTCCTTGGCCCATTGCGTATCGGCCTTCAGGGTGTCGATCGTCTCATGCGGCACCGGATCGACCGTTTTCAGCGCGTTCAGACCCCGGAAGGCCAGAAACGCACCGATCCCGGCGACCACCGCTCCGACCAGCAGGTAGGCCAGCCAGGAAGCCATCCCGGCGGCGACCAATCCGAGAGCGATGCCGATCAGAAGAACGATCAGTCCGGCATAGGCAAGCGCACCGCCCGCCATCACCATTCCAATGTCCCTGCCGGCCTTGGTCGCCTTGCGGGTCATTTCCGCCTGCGCAAGCGAGATCTCCTGACGCACCAGTGTGGTGGTCTCCCGGGTAAGGTCGACGAACAACTCGCCCAGAGATTTCTGTTGGGTTTCCCCCGCGGGTGTCGCGGGTATATTCATCGTCGTCATTTTCTTTTACTTTCGTTGCCACGGACCCGCCTGAGAGGGCCCTGGCCGCTTTTCAGAGATTGGGTGTCCGCTCTGCCGTACCGATACCCGGAACGTAATTATGCGCGGTGGTCGGACGGTCACCGAAGACCTCGGTCGGTGCGATACCCCCCGGCTCCCGATCGGGCATTTCCGTTCGGTTTCCCATGAAGGAGCGGGTATCCGCAAGGTACGCCGGATTCTCCTCCGACCGGTAACGTACGATCGCATTCCGATCGTTTCCGGAGGATTTCAGGAAGCGGGAAAGGGCGACTCCGAGCAGGAACGCTCCCCCGATGAAAACGGACGGATTTCTTCGCGCGAACGCTTCGGTATCCCGGATCAGATCATCGATATCGCGGTCCCGAAGGTAATCGGTCAGTTGCCGAACCTGGCCCGTCAGGTTATCGGTGTACCCGGCGACGAAGCCGAGTTCGCGTTCGCGGAACTGTTGTCCGGTCGCTTCGAGCGCCTGTACGGTCGCATTCAGGGTGTCGGCTGCCTGATCCTTGCGGGTCGCCAGCTGGTCCTTGACCTGACCGGTCGCCGACCGGAAAGCCTGACCTGCCGCTTCCTTCGTCTGATGAAGCAGGGCATTTCCCTGTTCCAACGCCTGGTCTTTCAAACCGGCGGGGGTTTTGGTGGAATTGCTTGCGTTTACGGCACCGGCGGAAGTATTGTCTGCCATTCTCTCCTCCTTAGAACAGTTGGCTGTCTTTCAAGAACAATACTTTTGCCGGCCGGTTTTAGGTTCGCGGAACTTTCAAGGGAAACGACAGGACCGTTCCCGAGATCGGGAACGGTCCTGTCGGCGATGAGAAAAAGAGGGATTCAATACTTCGGAGCGGGAAAACGTCGCTGACGACCGGTGACGATAGCGGTCACCTCCGCGCCCCAATCGTGATAATGCCGGATCGACCGGGTTGGCAGATGGAGCGTCGTGCCTTCTAAGTACCCGACCGTCAATTTTCCGTTATGAATGTTGCGAACGATCAGTGCCTGGTGTTCGGGCAGCGACTGGCCCTGCCGAACGGGCTGATAACACAGCATATCCCCCTCGGACAAACCGAGCGCCGGAAAATCCTCCGGCAAAATCCCGATGTCGAACATAGATTCCTTCTCCGTAATCGCCTGTCCCGCCACGCAATGTTGCGCAAGTCCGGCACGTCCGGAAAGCGACCGAATTGAACCGACCGAAGATCCGCTATGTAAACTCCATCGAAAAAACGCCTCCGGCTTTCGCCGGAGGCATCCCCCAGCATGGAGAGAGAGAAAAGGAGATCACACGCCATCAGGTTAACATGCCGTCATTAAACGACCATTAATTGGAAAAATACCAGAAAAATAAAAGTATCTTCTGCTATTTTCCGGGCATGGCGAACGTGCCCCGCTCGAGATCGTCCAGGGCATCCCGCATCTGTTCCACCGTGTTCATCACCAGCGAGCGATACTGCAATACAGGTTCGCGGAGCGGCGGAGCCGATACCATCAGGAAACGGGCCGGCGAATCGGCGGTCGTTACGCGTACCGACGATCCGTCGGCGAAGATCACCAATCGAGCTGCGGTCGCCGTTCGTTCGCCCGCGCCTTCCCCGAAGGTCGCGGTTCCCTGGTAGAGGTAGGCGACGGTCGTCCGGAGCGCCGGTGCCGGGAGGGTCACGGAAGCGCCCGACGGCAGGGAGACGTCCAAAACGGTCGGTGAGACGGCGATCCCGGAAAAAGGCCCCACCGCCTCGAACGCCTGGCCGGCAATGACGCGTACCGTCCCCCCGTCGGGAAGGGCGACCGCGGGAATCTCAGTTTCGGTCGCCGCCGCGTAGCCGGGTGGAGTCATCTTCCGATCCGCCGGCAGGTTGAACCAGAGCTGGAGCGCCTCCACGGCAACCCTTTCGCCCCCTCCGAACTCCAGCATCTCCTCGTGGAAGATGCCTCCGCCCGCCGTCATCCACTGCGAGCCATTGGTTCCGACACTGCTATCGTTCCCGAGCGAATCCCGATGGTGGACGCGCCCCGAAAGGACATACGTCAGCGTTTCGATTCCACGGTGAGGATGGCGCGGGAAACCGACCGACGTGCCGCCGTCGCTCGGAGACACCTGAAGATGGTCCAGGAGGAGCAGAGGATCGAGCAGAACCAGCCGCTCGCTGCCGATGGTGCGTCGGATCAGCACCCCTTTCGCTTCCTGGGCCTCGACCGGTTCCATAACGATCGCGACCGGGCGAATTTCGTCCGTTGACATCGAATTCCGTGACATTTCTTTTTCCTCGACTTTCCGTTACAATCCGAAGGATGGTTTCGTGGTTGGGTTCGCACGTTCGATAGATTGACGCTACGAAAGCCCCCGGAATTCCCGGCAGGCAAAAGAGCCGGATTGTCCGAGAGGACTCGCGGAACGGAAACCAACCCGGTTCGGGAAGCGTACCCCAGAAGATGATGAATGACCTGCTTGCCGGCGCACTGGTTCTGATCTCCCTGACCCTGGCCTGCCTTTTCGTCGGCTGGCGGTATGCCGGTCGTCTCGATGCCCGCTGGTCAGGGATGTTCGCCGCGGTCGTCGTCCTGACCATGGCGATCTGCCTGATCCTCCTGCAGGACAGCCTGTATCTGGTGTACCTCTATCCCGCTCCCGGCGCGGTGGTTCTCGGCAGTACCGCGTTGCCGCTCATCGGCCTTCTGGGGGGGACGATTGCCGGACGGAACCGGGGCAAGGGAAAGTATTCCTGGCGTCAATGGCTGGTGCCGTCGCTTTTGATCGTTCTGGGGATCGCACACGCCCTCCATCCCTTTCTCGGAAGCGTTCCGGACATTGCCCCGCCGCGCTTAATGAACGGCATTTTCATGCAGACGTCGAATTCTTCCTGCAGCGCGGCCAGCGCGGCGACCCTGCTGGCGGTGTACGGGATTCCGGCGACCGAAAAGGAGATGGCATCTCTGTGTTTCACCCGACAGGACGGGACATCGATGCTCGGGGTCTACCGGGGACTGCGGATGAAGACGCGTGGGACACCGTACGCCGTTTCCGTGCTGGCCGGAGGCAACGTCGAGGATCTTCGCCGGCTGTCGCGGGAGGGACCGTTGCTTCTCTCGGTGGGTCTGGATCGGTTCTCGTGGAAGAAAATCGATCCGCGCTATACCGAAGCCTGGGGGTGGGCGCCGGGTAAACGGCATGCCGTCGTCCTCTTCCGGTTTCTTCCCGGTGAGGAGGTCGAGATCGGAGACCCGTCGGTCGGGCGGGAGCGATGGAAAGTCGAGTCGCTCTCGGTGCTCTGGCACGGCGACGCCATCCGACTTCAGCCGCGCCTTTCGACGAAAAAGACGCGTTCGTGATAAAATAGGGGGCAATGGGGGGGCCAAAGGGGCAGGAATTTGGAAGGTCGGGCACGCGTCGGTGGCAACGGTTCGTTGTCGCCGCATTGAGGGTACTCAGTGGAAGATTGCAGCGAATGCCCCGGTCGACGGCGATGCTCTGGGGACGGCGTCTCGGAGAGTTCGCCCATTTCACCACGCGAACGCTGGTCCGCCGCACCCAGCGCTACGCGCATCGAAACCTTTGTCTCACCGAATTCCCTCATGAAAACGCCTCAACGGCGGAACGAGACGGTTTTATTCGCCGCGTCTATATCCAGTTCGCCAAATCGGGCGTCGACTTTCTGCGCGGTCCGGCTCTGAATCGGGCCGAACTGGACCGGATCGTTCGCGCCGACGGTTGGCAGTACGCCGAGGAAGCCCGGAAGGCCGGGAAGGGAACGATCTTTATTACCGCCCACCTGGGTAACTGGGAAATGCTCGGACGCTGGCTGGCGGCCCACGGGATCGACCTGACCGTCGTCGCCCGTGAACCGGAGGAACCGGCGTTCGCCGAATTCATCCACGAACTGCGACTCAATGCCGGTTTCAAGGTGGCGTACCGGGGGGACTCCGCCCGCGAACTCCTTCGACTTCTGAAGGCCAATCGCGCGATCGGACTGCTGCCCGATCAGAACAGCGGCGATGTTTTCGTCCCGTTTTTCGGTGTGCCCGCCGGAACGGCGGTCGGGCCGGCCGCGCTGGCCCTGCATACCGGCGCGGCGCTGATTCCAAGTTATTGCGTACGTCTCCCCGACGACACGTACCGCCTCCTGCTCCTCCCGCCGATCGACACCCGTTCGACCGGGAATCGGGAAGCGGATCAGCTTCGGATCACGACCGAGGTGAACCGGGTCCTGGAAACCGTCATTCGCGACTACCCGGATCAGTGGCTCTGGTTGCATAATCGCTGGAAGTCAGCATTCGAGGAGGGCAACCGGACACGCGCCTGGCCCAACGGACGGGATGAGGCCGCCGTCCGCCGCTGGAATGGCGATACGGCGGAACGGCACGAATTTGCCGACCGGGCGAATCGCTAACGTTTCGCTAACGTTTCGCGCCGGCCGGCAGCAGTTTCTTCAGTCGGGCGATCTCGTCCCGCAGAACGGCGGCCTGCTCGAAGTCGAGATTGCGTGCCGCCTGTTTCATCTCTTTCTCCATATCGGCGACCGCCAGCAGCAGTTGATCCAGCGGCAGGGTTTCCGCCGCCTTGTTGGCCGATATCTTGTAGTACGATTTGGTCTCGGCCACCTTTTTGGCCTCGAGGACGTCGCGCACCGCCTTGATGACGGTCTGGGGGGTGATGCCGTGCTCCCGGTTGTAGGCGACCTGTTTCTCCCGACGCCGGTTCGTTTCGTCGATCGCCCGCTGCATCGACCCCGTGATGTTGTCCGCGTACATGACGACCTGACCGCCGACGTTTCGGGCCGCGCGGCCGATCGTCTGGATAAGCGACGTTTCCGACCGGAGGAAGCCCTCCTTGTCCGCGTCCAGAATGGCGACCAGAGAGACTTCGGGAAGGTCGAGACCTTCGCGCAACAGGTTGATGCCGACCACGACATCGTAGATTCCCAGACGCAGGTCCCGGAGAATCTCCGTCCGCTCTAGCGTGTGAATATCGGAGTGCAGGTACTGGACTTTCGAGCCGATCTCGACCAGATACTCGGTCAGGTCCTCGGCCATTTTTTTCGTCAGCGTGGTCACCAGAACCCGCTCGCCTTTTTCCGTTCGCTTGCGAATTTCGGAAACGAGGTCGTCGATCTGCCCTTTAGTTTTGCGGATCAGGATCTCCGGATCGATCAGGCCGGTAGGACGAATGATCTGTTCGACGGTCCGCTCGGCGTTCTGTCGCTCGTAGGGACCGGGCGTCGCCGAAACAAAGATCACCTGTTTCAGATTGCGTTCCCACTCCTCGAAGCGGAGAGGCCGGTTATCCCGCGCCGACGGCAGTCGGAAGCCGAACTCGATCAGCGTATCCTTGCGCCGTTTGTCACCCGCGTACATCGCGTGCAGCTGCGGAATCGTCTGGTGCGATTCATCGACGATCAGCAGCATATCGTCAGGGAAATAGTCGAAAAGGGTATGGGGCGGCGTTCCGGGAGCGCGTCCGTCCATCCACCGGGAGTAGTTCTCGATCCCGGAACAGTACCCCATCTCACGGATCATTTCGAGATCGAACGTCGTTCGCTGTTTGATCCGCTGCGCTTCCAGCAGTTTCCCCTCGCTCTCGAACTGCTTCACCTGCCGGATCATCTCGTCCTCGATGCTGGCGAGAATCTCCTCCTGGCGGTCGTAATCGGTGACGAAGTGCGTGGCGGGAAAAACCGAAAGCGCGTCCCGCGTTTCCATCAGTTCCCCGGTCAGCGGGTCGAGGACCGAAATCCGACTGACCGTATCGAAATCGAATTCGACCCGGTACAGAATCTCCTCGTCCTTGGGCTGAAGTTCCAGGGTGTCGCCTTTGACCCGGAAAGTGCCCCTCGTCAGGGCGATATCGTTGCGCTGGAACTGCATGCGGACGAGGCGGCGGAGGATCTCGTCGCGGTCATACTCCTGCCCGACGTGAAACCAGACCACCGTATTCTTATACTGCTCCGGCGAACCGAGGCCATAAATACAGGAGACGGAAGCGACGATGATGACATCGCGCCGCTCCAGAACCGCCTGCGTGGCGCTGTGACGGAGACGGTCAATCTCCTCGTTGATGCTGCTGTCCTTTTCGATGTAGGTGTCGGTTTGCGGGATGTACGCTTCCGGCTGGTAATAATCGTAGTAGGAAACGAAGTACTCGACCGCGTTATTCGGGAAGAAGTCGCGAAACTCGGAACAAAGCTGGGCGGCCAGGGTTTTGTTATGGGCGATCACCAGGGTCGGCCGTTGTACCCGTTCGATCACGCACGAGGCGGTAAAGGTTTTTCCCGTTCCGGTGGCTCCGAGGAGCGTCTGTATCTTGAGTCCCCGACTCAGTCCGTCGACCAGACCGGCGATCGCGGTCGGTTGGTCGCCGGAAGGTTTGTATTTGCTGATCAGTTCGAACTTTCCGCTTCGCTTGCTCATGGAGACCTCCCGAATGTCTTCTCCCGAAAAGGGTCCGGAAAACACTCCGCTCGTTTCCGTTCTCCCGGAAAACTATTCTACCCGAACGGAAAAGGGCCGACCCGGTGAGTGACCAGCTCGGCCCCTGACGAAGGAGGCGTTTTCAGGCTCCCGGAGATTACTTCGTGATCCCGGCGATCGCCTTTTCCAGTCGGGCGGTATCGGCGGCGGTCAGGTTGACGAAGGAATCGGCGACCTTCCAATCCCGATAGGCGATGACCGTGTTTCGCACGTCCTTCGCGGTGTTGATATTGTACGCCTCGATCGCGGAATCGCGCGAATCGATCACGGCCATGCCGACCCCGGAGAGGGCCGGATTGCGGGCCGCCGTTCGGACGAACGCTTCGGTTTTCGCGGCGGTCTGCGGGGTGGTCACAAATACCACCAGACCCTTGAATTCCGTTCCGTTATAGGTTTTCATCGCCTTGCTCAGCGTACCGGCAAGCGCGGTCACGTTTTTGGCGTCGTCACCATTGACCCATACCTGCACCTGCGGTCGGTTTTGGAAGGTGCACGGGAAGCACTTGGAGGTTCCGGCAAGCGGTCCGGCCAGGTGTTTCGGATGGAACGGCGTGACGCTCTCGCCGGGCTTCAGTCCGGAAGAAAGCGGGGCGGCCACGACGGCGGCGCCGGTCACCAGGGCGGCGAGCGAGGTCAGAAGAAGGGCGCGGTTCATCGAAAAACTATCCTTTCAACGGATCGTCCGGGTTTCGGATGGACGAACGATACCACTCCCCAAACCGATATCCACGCACGAAAAGTTCCCGTCGAGTGAAAGGATAGGCAAAGAAGGCAGGACCGTTCGAAAAGGTCCTGCCCGTTCGGCGAATTTTCGTCAGGCGTTGGGATTGACGATATTTACCGTTCCGTTGTCGAAGCTGACATTATAGCCGTAAGCGTCGCGCAGGAAATCGAACGGAACGTACAGCGTTCCCTCGTGCAGGACCGGCGGCGCGGTCAGAGCAACATCCACATTCTTACCGTTCCCCGTCACGTTGACGGTCGTATTTTCCGGGTCCACGGCGGCGGACCACGGTCCGATCACGGCCGTCGCGACTTTGGTCTCGTTGTCAAACGAAACACTGCCTCCGAGCGCTTCAACGATTTCGCGCAGCGGAATGAAGTGCTTATTCTCGTGCAGGATCGGCTCGGTGCTGATGGAAACATCATTTCCCTGGATCGTGTAAGGCATTATTGTCTCCCTGGTAAAAAGAAGCGGAAGGATCCGCCCGAAGAGATTGTACTCAATTCCCGTAATTTTCTACGATCTCCTGAGGGGCAACTCTTGACGTCCGATAAAGGTCCGGTTATACTATCGGTGTACCGATACACTTTGAGATCAGGGGACGATGGTGTCGGAGCGATTTATTTCCGAGTTTGAAACGCCTGTGACCCGGACCCAGGAGACGTACCGCCGACTTTTTCGGATGGCTCATAATCTGGGACCGAACGGGCAGTTGCCAACCTTTGCCGAGTTGCGGGGCGACCTGGGGGTGAGCGTTGCCACACTGAATCGTGCGCTGGAACTTCTGGAGACGCATCGCGTTGTATATCGTCGACATGGCGTTGGCATTTTTGTCTGCTCGAATCTGGGACAACGGAACATTGCGGTGGTCTGTCGTCCGCGTTTCTTCGAAGGACCGGAGATCTCGCCGTTCTGGCAGATCCTGATCGATCACCTTCGGCGCGTCGTGACGGAACGGCAATACGGTTTTTCGATGCATTTCGGCACCGCCGACGGCGCGGAGTTCGGTTTGCAGGAGGATTTGAAGCGTCTGGTGGAGGAACGCCGGGTGCAGGGAGTCGTGGGGCTGGGCCTGGGCCGCGAAGCCGGCGACTGGCTGCGGGACGCCGGAGTGCCGGCGGTCGGATTCGCGGGCGAAATGCCGTTTCGTGTCGTCGTGGACTATCCGCGGATCGTACGCGAAGGATTGGATTATCTGGCGGACCGCGGATGCCGCCGGATCGCGATCGTCACGCCGCTCGAATCTTTCGACCGCGTTCAGGAGTTTTTCGATCCCGATCGGATCGCGGCGTTTCGTCTGCGCGGCGTCGATGTGACGGTGATCGATACGGCGGCCGCGGTCGGTCGGTCGGAGGGAAACGACCGGCCGTACCCGTTGCCCCTCTGGGAACAAGGGTACCGGGTCGTGCAAACGATCTTCGGGCCGAAAAACGGAGGGAACGCCCCGGACGGAATCGTCTCGACCAGCGAACTCTTTTCACAGGGGATGTTGATCGGATTGCAGCGAAACGGCATCACGGTCGGTGAGCAGGTGCACTTGGTCACGCATGCCAACGAAGGCGCCTCCGTGCTGTTACCGTGGGTCGGTGAGATCGTGCGCTTTTTGGTGTCGCCGGCCGAACTGGCCGTCACGATGCTGGAGATGCTGGAGACGCTGTTTGCCGGAGAGGTACCCGAACCGGCGACACGAATCCATGTCGCGGAACGCGTTCCGGACGGGGGCGCGGTCCGTATATAGATCCGGTTCGGTTTCCGGATTCGGGGGTGAACAGGGGAAAGTAGGGGTATCGTCAGCGTACGAAGTCGTCACGCGTAGTTGGCAGCTTTTTTGTTGAAAGGACTTCCTATGGTTACCAGACGTGCGATGTCGTCCGGCTCAACAGCCGGTTTCACGTTGATCGAATTGCTCGTTGTCATCGCGATTATTGCCATTCTGGCCGCGATTCTTTTCCCGGTCTTCGCTCAGGCCCGCGAAAAGGCCCGTTCGACGACCTGTCTTTCCAATATCAAGCAGATCACCCTCGGGCATATCATGTACCAGCAGGACTGGGATGAAACCGTCCCGTTCAACCGGGAATGCAGCAACCCGGCCAACCTGATGCCGGGCGTCCAGCCCTGCAGGACCGGCCAGGCACTGCGCGGGTGGATCGATCTGGTCAACCCGTACGTGAAAAACTACGGAATCTTCAAATGCCCGTCCGATCCGCTGCAACCGGTCCCGCTGCGCGCCGGTACGCTCGATCAGAACGGCCAGCCGGCCATCGCCGGTCATGTCTGGGGCGATCCGGCGAACGGCTTCACGCAGGGGGGCGAGTGGCGCAGTTCGTACGCCCGAAATAACAACTTCGCCAACAACGGCACGACCACCACGACCCTGGCGGCGGTCCAGTTCCCGTCCACCACGCTCCTGATCGTCGAGGCGGCGGCCAACTCCGGCGGCGGCGCGAACGGAAACGAGCGGGGACATGGGTCCGTCTACTCGATCGTCCGGCCCGAAAACATCGATGCCGACCCGGCCGCCTGCCAGACGCACAACCCGGCGATTTCCACCCAGAACGACCGCTCCAACTTCTTCAAAACCCTTCTGGCACGGCAGCAACAGAACGAACGAGCGCAGATCTCCTCCACCCGCCACAGCGGCGGAGCGAACTATGGCTTCGTCGACGGCCATGCCAAATGGTTCCGCCCCGAGCGAGTAAAGGGTCAGTGCAGCTTCAACAGTATTCTCGGGCAGCCGGATACCGGAAATAACGGACAGGACCCGGATTTCCGACTCTAATTCCGACGACCGAATCAGGTATACGGGTATACGGTACGGTGGAGGGCAACCGCAGGGATGGTCCCCACCGTACCGGGAGGTTTTCGCGTGTCCCAAACCAAACTTGACCGACGTCGCCTGATCGCGGGCATGGCGACGACTCTGGTCGCGCCTGCGTGGATCCCGCAAAGGTCGGAAGCGCAGTCATCCTTCTCGTTCGTTCATATAACCGACACCCATATCCAGCCCGAACTGCGGGCGAAGGAAGGGGTGCGGAAAGCGTTCGATGCCATTCGCGTCCTTCCGGAGAAGCCGGAATTCGCCCTGGTCGGTGGCGATATCGTCATGGATGTCAACGTGACAGACCGGAAGCGGGCGGAAGGAATCTATGATCTATGGCAGGAGGCCGCCGCCTCCCTGGGGATTCCGGTCCATTACTCGGTCGGAAACCATGACGCGTTCGCACTGGGCGGTCCGGAGAAACTTCCGGAGAACCACCCGGATTTCGGCAAAAAGTGGTGGATGAAGCGTCTTGGACTCTCCGAACGTTTCGGCTCCTTCGAGAAACACGGATGGCGGTTCGTCATGCTGGATTCCGTCCGTATCGACGGGGACGGGAACTGGTGGGGAGAACTTGATTCCGAGCAGTTGACCTGGCTGGACGACCTCCTCCGAAAAAGCGGTGACCAGCCGATGGTCTTCCTGACCCATATCCCGCTGATGACCATCCACGGTCTGTACACCGGCGGGACCACCCAGGCGATGACCGCCGGAACGATCGTCAAAAACGGCAAAGCCGTACAGGAAATGATCCGTGGCAAAAACGTCAAAGCCGTTCTTCAGGGACATACCCATGTCGTCGAGGAGTGTGCCTACCTCGGCACCCGGTATATTACCGGGGGCGCGGTCTGTGGCGAGTGGTGGAAAGGGCCACGGCTCGGCGTTCATCCGGAAGGGTTCGGCGTGGTCACGGTGCGCGGCAACGAGTTGACCTACCGTTACGTTTCGTACGGATGGAAGGCGAGCCTATAAGGGAATCGGAACTCCGGGGCCGATCGGCGGCAGGAGTTCGGTCCTGGTGCGCCCGATGGTCTCCCCGATCAGTGCGACCAGCTGCGGAAGGGCGTTTCGGAAGGCCGTCTCGACCTCGGCATGGGTCAGCAGGCCAGTCTGCAGGCCGGCGCCGGGGTTCGTAACGACCGAAATGGTCGCGTAATGGAGGCCGGCCTCACGGGCGAGGAAGGTTTCCGGAACGCCGGTCATTCCGGCCACATCGGCCCCCCAGACCTGACCGAACAGCCGAACCTCTGCCGCCGTTTCGTACCGCGGACCGTCGTTGCAGAGGTAGACGCCTTCCGGAACGATCGGCGTCCCGAGAGTGTCCGCCGCCGTCCGGACGAGTTCCCGTAGTGGCTCGGAATAGGGGCGGGTCATATCGGCGTGAACGATGACCCCGTCCTTGCCGTCGAAAAACGTCTTTCCGGTCCGTTCGCGGGTGAAGTCGATCAGGTCCTCCGGGAGCAGGAGCGTCCCCGGCATCAGCGTCGGTTTCAGGCCGCCCACCGCCGTGGTCGCAAGGACGGCACGAACCCCCAGTTTGACTAGGGCGGCGATATTGGCCCGATAGGGGATGGCATGAGGCGGCACCCGGTGTCCGGCACCGTGACGGGCCAGAAAGAAAACCGTTCGTCCCCGGACGATCCCGCGCCGGAGCCGCGTCTCGCCCCAGCGAGTGACGACCGTCAACGGCTCCGGTTCTCCCTCCAGCGGGAAATCGTTGACGCCGGTCCCGCCGATAATCGCGATCATGGTCTTACTCCTGAAGAGGGTCCGCCGGGCCGTCCGCATTGCCGAAAAGAATGCCGGCCAGAACCAGGCGGTTCAAACCCGGCCAGAGCGCCCTTTGGGTCGGGTCGTCGAGAAATAACAGAGCGTGACCGTTCCCGATCGGTTCGTCGATCACATAGGCCGACCGCTCCAGCAGTGTTTCCGTGTTGTTCGGCCAGGCGAACCCGGAAAGACGCGCCGATTTACCGAAAGTGACGACGTTCGTCCCGGTTTTGCTCGGTTTCAAGAAGGTGCTTCCGGCAAGGGGCACGGCGATTTCCCCCGTCGGATACCCCCAGCCAAGGAAGTGCCGGGTATCGATCCCGGCGCGGAAAATACTTCCGGCGAGTTCCAGCGGCCTTTTCGGCTTTTTGTCCGATTCTCCCTCCTCTTTCGGTTCCTCCTCGGCGTCCCCGATCGGTCGAGAGGAGGAAATCTCCGCCTCCTTGTCGGTGAACCAGACCCCGCCGCCGCCGAACCCTAGGAGGACGCCTCCCCGGCTGACAAAATCCTTCAGTCGCGACATACCGCCTTTTCCGAGCACGGAAGCATAGTAACCGTCGGGAAGAACGATGACATTGAAGCGGTTCAGATCGAGACTGCTCAGAGCGGAGGCTTTCACGGCCGTGAACGGAATTCCGAACTTATCGAGGAAATACCAGACGGAACCGTAGCCCGTCTGATTGACGCCCTCGTCGGTCGCGACGGCGATCCGGGGACGTCGGAGAGGGAAGACGGTATCCGACCCGAGACCGCCGCCCTTTTCGGGGTAGGTCTGCCCGATCGCTTCGACCGGGACCCGTAGGCTGGCCGAAAGTGCCCGTATCCGGTCCGCCAATCCTTCCGGATTGCGACTCGAACGGAGAAAGAAGGTGCCTGCCGGATACTCGACCGCACCGATTCGCAGGGGGCGCTGGGTGGATGAAACCCGATAACCCTCGCCGAGGAGTCGCAGCGCAAGGACGAACGAGTGGTCGCGGTCGGGGCGAATGACGAAACCCACCGTTCCGGTTCCCACAATCCCCCCGGTTTCCTGCGCCAGAGGCGCAACACGATCCCCCTGGAGTTCCAGAGGACGTCCCACGAGGGTCGGCGCATCCTCCGTCCAGTACGCCTCCAACCCGAACGTCAGCGGCAGGCTCCAGGCGGTGATGTCATAGAAGTCGTAGCCTTCCCGACCTTCATTGTCGTTTTTTCGTTCGTTCCGTTCGCGTCGGGCATACTGTGCGACCAGAAACTCCGGTTCGAAGGCAGGGTCCGGTTCCAGAAACGCACGGGCGACCAGTCCCTGCGGCTGGCTCAGATCGACGACGAGGGAACCGGTCGGCAAGGTCAGTTTCTTTGCCTTTTTATCGGACGCGAGGTACGGGTGCGCTTGGTTCTGGGAGAGCGGCGCGGTCGTCTCCATCACTTCGATACCGACCCGGCGCAGCAGGGTCGCCAGTTCCGCCAACCGTCCGGGGTCGTTCGTCGCGGGAAACACCACCCGGCGAAATCGATCCCGTGCGCCATCCCGGATCGCTTTTCGCCGATAGGAGACGAAATCGCTGAGAAGCTCCTGCCGACGTTCCGATGCCGTGGCGAGAGTCGTCAGGGCGGTCTCGAAGTGCCGGGCGACCGCATCCCGCAGGGTCGAGATTGTTCCGTCGCTGCGACGGCGAGCGAGGTTGCCACCCCCATCGGTCTCATAGGTCATGCCGATCGCCCCGGAAAGCGTCGCAAAAGAGTCCAGATAGATCGGCGCAAAGAAATCAAAGGTCTCCCGGACGACATAGTTCCATCCGTACCGGTCGAAGGACGCGGCGTTCGCTTTACCGAAGACACCGGTCCACCGATCGACCCGTTCGCGATCGACATTGAGATTCGTCGCCGGCGCGTTGGGCGGGAAGAAATATACCGACGGCTGTCCGTGCTGATCGATGTAAACGTGGGGATACCAGGAGAGCTGGGCGGCGGTCTCCTGTCTGGTTTCCGCCTGGCTCTGGGCGAGTTTGTCCCGGTTCATGTCGAATCGGAAGTGATTGAACCGTCCCCGCAGCGCCCAGGGGACGCTTTTCTCATGGGCGAACGGCTCCGGGTTTCCGAGGGCGACGGAGTTATACCAGACGACGAACCGCTCATGGCCGTCCGGATTGAACACCGGATTGAGAATGACGACCGTATTTCGAAGGATCGCGTTGACCTCGGCGGAGTCGGAGGCGGCCAGAGTAAAAAGCGTCCACATCGCGGTTTCGAACGATGCCGTCTCATCCCCATGAATGCACTGGTTGATCCAGAAGATCAGCGGCGCGTTGGCGGTCATGGCGTCCGCCCGGTTTGCCGGGAGACGGCGTGGGTCGGCGAGACGAAGGTTATCCTCCCGGATCGTCTCCAGACGCGCCTGGTTTTCCGGTGAGGCGATTATGAAAAGCCGGAGCGGTCGCCCTTCGACCGAGCTTCCGTATTCCGTGACTTTCACCCGGTCACGCGCCGCCTCGGCGATTGCCAGCAGGACCCGTTCCTGGTCACGGAAGGTCGAATGCCGGTCTCCCGGCTCGTACCCGAGGAGGGATTTCGGGTCCGGGATGCCGGGACGGTAGGGCGGACGATTCAGGAAGACGAACTGCGAACGCAAACCGGGCTTTTCCGGCGGTTCGGCAGCGGAGCGTGTCGCGGCGAATAGCGAAAGCAGTAGAAGGAGCGCGCCGATCGGCGACACGAAAAACCGCAAGGGAGGGGTTGGGAAGGTCATACGAATGCGGGTGTTTCAATACGATGGTCAATTCAATCGTAGCGATCGATCCTTGGTTCGCCGGGCGTTCGGCAAAGTCCTGCCGACCGCGGGCCTCAGGGCAAATCCGGTATTCCTCCGGCAATTCGGAGTGAGAGTTCACGAAAATAGGCGGTCAGATCGTTCTCTTCGGGGCCTTCGGTCACACGGCGGAACATTTTGCGAAACGGGAAACATTGAACGCCGGTTCCGTCCTGCCGGGAAAAAACCAGCGAGGATTCCGGCCAGTCCTCCTCGAAACGCCAGACCCCGCCCAGATTGCGGGCCAGCACTTCGCCAAGGTAACAACCCGGATAAAACACGGAGATGTCGCGCTGGAAATCGGTCAGGTCCGGAGAGCGGAAGGCGTCATCGGACGATCGGATCAGGTTTTCGAGGGTGGTCAGGGAGGCAACGGAGTAGTCCAGGTCGATACCGCCATCACGAACCCGCCGTACCAGCGTGTCCGCATAATCCGCGATATTATCCTCGGTTAACCGCATGTCGTGATTTGGCCTTCTCCGGTTCGTTCGCCTCATCCGCCGTCAACTGCTCACGCATCTCCCGGTAGATTCCGTTCGGGAACGGCGCGGTATAGGGCATGTCTCCGTCGTACCCCAGAGAGAAATACAGCGTTGACAACTGACCGTTCCGGAAAATGCAGTTCTGCACCATATGAGCGACGAAAGAACGGACGTTCATCTCCCGGTGACCGAACTGGCGGCGGGGCGAGTTAAAGTCGGCCCAGGTAAATTTGAGCAACATCGTCTCCCAGCGGTCGATCTCCTCGGACAGCATTTCGCAGGCCGCCAGGGGATCCTCGGGGAGGGAGGGGACGTCCGGATGTTTTCGCACCTCCGGCTCGATGATGTGCAGCCGATCGCAAACCAGCCATTCGTAGGTGTGGGCTGCCAGAACGCGCGCGGTCGGCGCGGCGATATGGGGCGTCCAATCCCAGTGTTCCGGCGACATCTGGCGCAGATTTTCCACCATCTGCCGTAGGTGTCCGCATAATACGCATGCGTAGGCTTCGTTTTCGTTCCGCAGCTGCATCCTTCACCCAGATAATTCAAAAAATCAGTAATTTTACGGTTTGCCGGGTAAAGATTTTATCGTATGATGAACGATTTTGTAAGGGACTTTAGCAAAATGGTTCGGAATCGGAAAGGAATTTTACGGTGCCGCGCCGCGAAGGCAAGGTCGCCTATCCTCCGAGATAGGCCCGCTTGACCTCCGGGTCGCTCAACAGGTCGCCTGCCGGACCGGAAAGCGTGATTCGTCCGGTTTCCAGAACATACCCACGGTGGGCGATCGCCAGCGCCTGATTGGCGTTCTGCTCGACCAGGAGCACGGCGACTCCCTCCTCGTTGATCGTCCGAATGATCCGGAAAATCTCCTGAACGAGGTTGGGCGCAAGCCCGAGGGAGGGCTCATCAAGCATCAACAGTTTCGGTTTCGTCATCAGCGCCCGCCCGATCGCCAGCATCTGCTGCTCCCCACCGGAAAGGGTTCCGGCCGACTGGGCGAATCTCTCCTGCAGGCGGGGAAACAGGGTCAGAACGTGCTCCATATCGGTACGGATAGCCTCCCGATCGTTGCGGAGGAACGCGCCCAGTTCCAGGTTCTCACGGACCGTCATGTTGGCGAAGATTCGTCGGCCTTCCGGGCAGTGCACCAGTTTGCGTGAGACGATCGAAGCGATCGAGGAGCGGGTGATTTCGTCGGCCAGGAAAACGATCTTCCCGGCGCGGGGCCGCACCATCCCGGAAACGGCACGCAAGAGGGTCGATTTTCCCGCGCCGTTCGCCCCGATCAGGGTAACGATCTCACCGGGATTGACGGTGACCGAGACGCCGCGCAACGCATGGATGGCTCCGTAATAGACATCCAGATCGGTCAGACTGAGCATCGGGGAGGAAAGCGACATTCAGTCGGTATCCCCGTTCGTGCGGTCGGTGCGGTCCGTGGAGACCATAGGGTCGGCGTGGTCGGTTCCCAGATAGGCGTCGATCACTTTCGGATGGCTTCGTATCTCCGCCGGCGTTCCGTGAGCGATCGCCTGCCCGTAGACCAGCACGGTGATATGTTCGCAAACCCCCATGACCACGCTCATATCGTGTTCGATCAGAAGGATCGTGACCCCGAACTCATCCCGCAGCCGGCGAATGAGACGGAGGAGATCGCCGGACTCCTGCGGATTCATGCCGGCCGCCGGTTCATCCAGCAGCAGGACCTTCGGGCGAGTCGCCAGCGCGCGGGCGATTTCCAACCGCCGCTGCTTGCCGTAGGGCAACGATGTCGCGAACTCCTCCTCGACGTCCTGCAGGTCCAGTAGCGCCAGCAGTTCGCGCGCCTCTTTTGTGATGGACGCTTCGGATTCGGCGAACCGCCGGGTCCGAACAACGGTTCCGAACAAACCGACGCTATCGCGCACCGAGGCTGCGGTTCGAACATTGTCGAGAACCGTCAGTCCGGGAAACAGCCGGATGTTCTGGAAGGTACGACACATGCCGAGACGCGCGATTTCGTGAGGCTTCCGTCCGGCGATTTCCTGACCCTCGAATCGGATCGAACCGGAGGTGGGCGCGTAAACGCCCGTCAGGAGATTGAAAACGGTGGTTTTGCCCGCTCCGTTCGGTCCGATCAGGCCCGCGAGGTCGCCCTTTTCCAGAGTCAGGCCGACCCCGTTGACGGCGACCAGGCCGCCGAATCGCTTGGTGACATCGGTTAACGAAAGAACTGCCATTCGACTGTGGAAAGCGTCGGACCGCCGGCGAGGCACGGACGATCGATGGGAGGATTATAGAGTCCGGAGGCGGTTCTGTCAAGCGCTCGGCGGCTCGTGCAGGGAACCCGCCCGGAAAAAGGGAATTGGTCGACATGGAAAAGGTCGTGCTCGGACTGGATCTGGGCGGTACGAAATCGGCCGCCGTCCTGGCGTCGGCGGACGGCGTTATCCTGGCGCGGCAAAGCGCCCCGACGCCGGTCGGCGCGGACGCCAGCGGACTGGTCGACTTTTTGACGGAGCTGGCGGTCGCGGTCCGGTCCGGCTATGCGGGTAACGTCGTCGGGGTCGGCGTTTCCGCCGGTGCGCCGGCCGACGCCGGCCGGGGACTGGTCTTCGATGCGCCCAATCTGCCGGGATGGGGAAGCGAAGGGTATCCGCTCGCCCAGGCGCTGTCGAGCCGCCTCGACGGACTGCCGGTCGCCCTCGAAAATGACGCCGACGCCACCGCTCTGGCAGAGTTCCGGTTCGGCGCGGGACGCGGCGCGCGAAATCTCGTCTTTATGACGGTCGGAACGGGGATCGGCGGCGGATTCATTCTGAATGGTCAATTGCACCGCGGAAAGTGCGGAGCAGGGGGCGAGGTCGGCCATATCGCCGTCGTGCCCGACGGTCGGCCCTGCAAGTGCGGTCTGCGCGGTTGCGCGGAAGCCTACGCCTCCGGGCCTTCGCTGACACGCATCGCCCTGGAATTCGGTTTTGTCGGGGAACCGACCGGACCCGCCGTCATCGCCGCGGCGCGGAACGGCGACCCGCCCGCCCGTCGGGCGGTGGAACAGGCCGGAGAGATGCTGGGCCGGGCGATTGCGACTCTGGCGATGCTTTTGAACCCCGAGCGCGTCATTCTGGGAACGCTGGCCGTCCATGCCGGTGATCTGCTGCTCCCGATCGTGAGCGAAACCGTGCGTGTCCGCGCCTGGAGCCGTGTCGCCGACGGACTCGAGATCGTCCCTGCCGCTCTTGGGGATCGGGCGCAGGACCTTGCCGCGCTGTCCGCATTTCTTGAACGATTTTCGATGTGAATTGCCTGCGAACCGGGGCAAAACGTCCGGAACACGGTAAAATGCTTCCCGGTTAGACATGCCAACTCCCCTCCGGGTTACCGGGGAGCGAAGAAAAATCAGCCGGTCATTAAGGAATCGACGATGGAACGAACCTACATTATGGTGAAGCCGGACGGCGTCCAGCGCCGTCTCGTCGGCGAAATCATCCGCCGCTTTGAAAATCGCGGTTTGAAACTTGCCGAACTGAAGATGCTGACGCCGTCCCGCGAGGTGGCCGAAACGCATTACGAGGTGCACCGCGAAAAGCCATTCTTCGGAGAACTGGTCGATTTCGTGACCTCCGGTCCGGTCGTAGCGATGGTCTGGGAAGGACCCGACGCGGTCGCTCTGACCCGCCAGATGATCGGCGCGACCAAACCTCTGAACGCTCAGCCGGGGACCATTCGGGGCGACTACACCTGCGATATCCTCTCCAACCTGATTCATGGCTCCGACTCACCCGAGAACGCCGAGGCCGAAATCGCGCTCTGGTTCGGAAAGCCGTAAACGAACGACGGTCAGCGGGCGGTGGAACGCGTTCCGCTGTCCCGCACGTTCCGGGAAACAACGGCGAGGCCCGGAACCCGCACCCTATGCCCACGGAAGGTGCCGCGGAAGCCGTGACGTCCACTCCCGACGAAACAGCGCCGATCTCGCTTGCCGACTATGATTACGTTCTGCCGCCCGAACGGATCGCTCAGGAGCCGATCGAACCGCGCGACCGGGCGAGGCTTCTCGTCGTACCCAGGGGCGAGGGGACGCTGGAACATCGCATCTTCCATGAACTGCCCGACCTGCTGGAACCTGATGATCTGCTGGTGCTGAACGAAACGCGGGTGACGGCGGTGCGGTTGTTCGGTGAACGAAACGGTGGCGGAGAAGTGGAAATTCTTCTGCTTAGACCGGCTCCGGAGGTCGGCCCGGACCGTTTCGAAGCGCTGGTTCGACCCGGAAAGAAGGTCCGGGACAACGATGTTCTCCTTTTTGAAGAAGCCCGACTCCGCGCGGAGGCCGGCGTACGTACCCCGGATGGGGGACGTATCCTGCGCTTTTTTTCCGTCGACGGAGGGGACGTTGCCGAACTTCTGACGGCCGCCGGGCGGACACCGCTGCCGCCTTATATCACACGACCGCTGGCGAATCCGGAGCGATACCAGACGGTCTATGCCCGCATACCCGGTTCGGCGGCCGCGCCGACCGCAGGTTTGCACTTTACGCCGGAACTGCTGGATCGTCTCCGACAGGCGGGAATACGAACGGCAACGGTACGACTCGATGTCGGACTCGGAACGTTCCGACCGATTCGAACCGACGACGTTCGAAACCATGAGATGCATGAGGAGAGTTTTTCCGTGCCGGAGGAGACGGCGGAACGCGTGAATACCTGCCGCGGACGGGTGATTGCGGTCGGGACGACCACGTTACGTGCGCTGGAAACGGCGGCGCGGAACGCACCGGAGGGGATGCGGGTAACGGCCACCGAGGGCCTGACAAGACTTTTCGTTCTGCCCGGGTTTCGATTTCGCGCCACCGATGGGCTAATTACGAATTTTCACCAACCGCATTCGACGTTGCTTCTGCTGGTTGCGGCGTTCGTCGGACGGGATCAAATGCGGGCGGCGTACACGGCAGCCCTGACAAATCCTTATCGTTTTCTCAGTTTTGGCGATGCGATGCTTGCCGTAACGCGCGGAACGGTATAAGATGAGTCGTTACTAACCTAAACTATTACACTTACCTAAAGGACGGACGGACAGTTGCCAGGTCTGGATGAGTACTACGAGTTCCTCAGAAGGAATGAGACAGCGCAAGGCGTTTCCGTCAAGGAGTTGAAACAGATGGAAAATGGAAACGTCGTTGTCGAAGACATGAATCGAACCACTAATGGGGCCCATACACCGGCCAGGAATACCCGTTACGTGCTTCGTAACGGCATCACGGTCGCGATCGAGGAAAATGATGCGGGCGAGACGACGGTGAAAGCCGTTCCGATCGACGAAAGCATGGAACCGGTCTCCAACGATCCGATGTGGAATCGGCTGCCACGCCACATTCAACTGCTGGCGAGCATCCCGGTGCCGGTCGAGGAGGAAGTTGCCCAGAAATACTACAAACGCGGTTTCGACGAAACGCGGCAGCAGTTGATCGAACGTCTCCTGAACCCGACCCTCACCCTGGAGGAAACCGCGCGGGTCCTCGGTGTCTGCCCGGCCACGGTGCGACGTTATACCAACCGGGGAGTGCTGCCGCACTTCCGGACGGTGGGCCAGCAGCGTCGGTTTCGGCTGTCGGACGTTCTCTCCTTTATGGAACAGGGCTCGCGCCGCGGACGCTACGAGGACGAGGACATCGAAACCAACGGGGAATCGGCGGCCGACTGACACACGCACCGGCGGATGACGACGTGGTACTCCGGAATCGGACGACCGGCGAACGGATCGCGGACAGGGCTCGCCTGTACACGACCTTCGTCGGTCGTTTTTTCGGGGTCATGGGGAAAAATCTGCCCGAAGGCGACGCCGTCGGGATCGACTCCTGCGACTGGGTCCACACCGCCTTCGTTCCGACCCCGCTCGACCTGATCTTCTGCCGACGGAACGGGGACGTGCTGATGGTGGTTGAGGAGATTCGTCCCTTCAAAATCGGGCCGCGCGTCGCCGGGTCCGATATCGTCTGGGAATTGCCGGGCGGCACGGTGCGTCGTCACCCGGTCCGAATCGGGGATTGCCTCCGCTGGGAGTCGAAGGAAAACGGTTAGCCCGTGCGGGTCGCTCTTTTCACCGAAAGCTTCTTCCCGGTCGTCAACGGCGTTTCCGTGTCCGTGCGAACCCTCGCCGAGAACCTCCGGTCGGCCGGTCACGAAGTCCTGATCGTCGCTCCGCGCTTCCCGGGGCACCACGACTCGCCGCAAAGCGTCACCGGGAGCGCGGCCGATAGCCTGCCCATTGTGCGTGTTCCTTCCTGGCGGACCCCGCTGAATCCACAAAACCCGTTCGCCTATCCGCCCGGCCTGACCTCACTGCGAACGCTTCATGAATGGAAGCCCGATATCGTCCATACCCACCATCCGTTCGGAATCGGCCTTCAGGGCGCGAAACTGGCGCGCGAACGACGTATCCCCCTGATTTCCACGTTTCATACGCTGTACACGGAGTATTCGCATTACGTACCTCTGCTGCCGGCCGGGTGGGTGGCCTCCGTGGTCCGCCGGTATCTGCGGTTCTATTACGAGCGATGTCAGTTCGTCATCGTTCCTTCGAATGAGTCGGGGCGTCGTCTCGGCGAAACCGGATTGCCGACGGAGCGACTGCGACGCGTGCCGACCGGTGTTCCGGATGCCTCTGCGGTAAGTGAGGAGGCGATTCGGCTGGCCCGACGACGGTTCGATCTGCCGGAAGGGTGTCCGGTCGTCCTTTTCGTCGGACGACTCGCGCGTGAGAAAAACCCCGATCTGCTCCTGGCGGCGTTTGCCGCGTTGCGAAACCTTCCGCACTGCCTTCTGGTACTGGCGGGCGACGGCCCATTTCGTTCGGACGTGGAACGGGCGATCGAACGGCTCGCACTTCGTTCGCGTGTACGCCTGACAGGATTCCTGACTTTCGGAGAACTGGCGCCGCTTTACTCCCTCGCCTCCGTTTTCGCGTTTCCTTCCTCGTCGGAAACCCAGGGTGTCGTCCTTTGCGAGGCCATGAGTTACGGACTGCCCTGTGTGGCGGTACGGGGAGGCGGCGCGCCGGAGTTTCTCCGGGACGGAATCGATGGGCGACTGGTCGACCCGTCGCCGGAACCCTTCGCCGCCGCCCTGACGGAAATTCTGGTCGATCTTCCTCTCCGGGCGCGATTCTCCGAAGCCGCGCGAAACACCCCCCTTCGCCTGACGCCCGAACAAATGACGACGGAGATGCTCCGCCTGTATTCCGAGGCGCAGGATCGTACCCAACAAAAAGGCGAACCCCGGTAGGGGTCCGCCAAAATAACAAAGTGGTCGGAGTTCGATGGCTCCGCTTCGGCTAAGCTACCATTTTCAGCTTGATGGCCTGAGCCTCAAATTTCGGTTTGTACATGGGACACTTGTACGATTTGGAAAAGTCCTTCGGATTCTCCGCTTCCGAGAGGTAGACCTTCGCGCCGGTCACTCCGCATTTTTCGTAGGTACGATCGTAGTTTCCGCAATCGTAACACCGGCGAAGGATGGTCCAGCACACCGAGCAACGGAGCGAACCGATCAGTTCGACGCGTCCGCAGAGCGGGCAGTGGATATAAACCTCGCGGAAGCCGAAATCCTTGTTCGCCAGCGCATCGCGAAGTTTGTTGTTGAACGTCTCCAGTTCGCGACCGAGTTCGGCGGTCGAAGCGAGCAACTGGTTCATCTGCTCCGCCGTCAGGTACTCGCCGATCCGGTCGTCGAGCAGGTCGGAGAGCGTCTGCGCCTGCTTGTCGATCACTTTGAGGTGCTGATCGGCGGTCTGGGCGCGGTACGGTTTTTTGCGTTCCTCGCGCGCGCCGAGGGAGCGGATCATCTGGTCGGTGACCGCGATCGGCACCCGCAGAAAGGCTTCCTTCTTGGCGGGGAACTGCCGAATGGCATTTACCAGGCGATCGAGGTCGGAAACGTTCAGCTTTTCGGATTTGACCTTTTGCGCGAGGCGGGACTGAGTATTCGGATCATCGTTTAACGGAATGAGGAGGCGCGCATGTCCTTCATTGAACGGGCCTTCGCCCGCGCCGGGGCGCTGGATCAGTTCCTGCTGAATCTGGATCGGCAACTCGAGCAGTTCGAGTAGTCGTCGGACCGTCGTTTCGGAAACTCCGAGGGTTTTGGCGACCTTTTCATAACTCATGAACTGGAGAAGGCCCTGGATGGCGCGGCCTTTCTCGATCGGGTTCATGTCCTCCCGCTGAAAGTTTTCGAGCAGAGCGTCGGCGGCGGCTTCCTCATCGCTCATCGTCTTGATGACGCAGGGAATTTGGGTCAGGCCGGCCATCCGGGCCGCGCGATAGCGCCGCTCGCCCATGACGATTTCATAGAAACCGGCGTCGGGTCCGGACATGGGGCGAACCGTGATCGGTTGCAGGACACCACGCTCCTTGATCGACGCCGCCAGTTCCTCAAGCGTCTCATTGTAGAAGGTTTTGCGTGGCTGATTTATATTAGTTCGTATCTTGTCCAGCGGAACACTTTCCTGTTGCGCCATATCGGTTGCATTTCTCCTCCGACTTTGTCATTTCCATTATGGTTTCTGTCTAGGTAAAGTACAGGGGTATTTACCGTCCTGAGAAATGTTTCACTATGGCGACCTGACGTTGCGGCAACGTACCGAAATGGGACGAATGGCTGCGGGCCGACGGCGGAAACGGCGGGAAAATGTTATCATAGGGAACGATGCCCATGCGCATGGAACAGATTTTTTCGATACTGGTCGATTGGGTCCGACGGGAGCCGGCGATGGCGCTGGCTACCGCTCTGGCCGCCTACGGATTCCTGCTCGTCGGCCTGATCGTTCTGGCAATCCGGCTGACCATCCTTACACGAAAACAGGCCCGGCTTCTCCGTGGCGCGGAGGGCGGGAGTCTGGAGCGCATGCTCCTGGACCATGCGGACGGAACGCGGGAAGTGAAGGAACGGATCTCCGAGGCGTATCGCACGGGGGCCGAAAATTCCGAGGCGATTCGCCGCTGTCTGCAAAAGGTCGGACTGGTGCGATTCGACGCGTTCGCCGATGTCGGTGGCGAACAGAGTTTTTCGCTGGCGCTTCTGGATGAGGCCAACAACGGCCTGGTGATTTCGGGGCTTTACTCGCGGAACGATATGCGGGTCTATGCGAAGCCGGTGGTCGCCGGTGGTTCCCCCATGTCGCTGACCTCGGAGGAACAGAAGGCCATCGGCGGCGCCAATACCGGCGGTCCGATCACTCAGCAAGCCGTTCGCAACAGTGTCCGCGGTTCGGCAGGAGGGCGACGGTAAACGGTGTTCGGCCCTAAACGGAACCGGAGTGTCGCGACCGCGGACGACCGTGCGCTGATCGAACGGAGTCGGCGCGGCGAGCGGGAAGCCTTTAACCAACTCGTCCATCGGTACGAGCGAAGCGTTTTCAATACCGCTTATCGACTGACCGGGTCGTACGACGATGCCTCCGATATCGCCCAGGAGGCCTTTGTCCGAGCCTGGAACAACCTCAAATCGTTCCGCGGCGACTCGGCTTTCTCCACCTGGATCTATCGCATCGTCACCAATGTGTTCCTCGATGATCGAAAGCGTAAACGCGCCCGACCGTCCCGGTCGCTGGAGGAGGAGATGGAACTCGACGAGTCCAGTGTGGTGCGGCAGTTCGAGGACCCGGCGCCCGGTCCGGAGGAGATGGCGGAGGGGGACGAGCGGCGGCGTCTGCTCGAACGGGCGATCGCGTCGCTCCCCGAGGCGCAGCGGGTGATGGTAGTCCTCTACCATACGCAGGGTCTGGCCTACGAGGAGATCGCCGAAATCACCGGTCTGCCGATGGGAACCGTCAAGTCACGGCTGAATCGCGCCCGGCTCGCCTTGCGTGACAAACTGGCGGCGGTCGCGGAACTTTTCGTGGTTCCCGAGAGTCCATAAAAGGAATTTGTCGGAAACCGAACTCTTTCATTCCCGGTTGGTGGGGATGAAATGAATCCGGACCCGAACCGGTAATGGATTTTTACGGATTTTTTGCGGAGACACCGAAACGAACGGCATCCAAATGAATATCGATTGTAAGAAGTGGCGTGAACTGGCGTCGGATTATATCGAAGGAACGCTGCCTGCGGAGATGCGGGACACCCTGTCCGCGCATCTTGCCGGTTGCGCGCGTTGCCGACAGGATGAGGTCGCCCTTCGGTCGATCGCCCGTGAACTGAATGTGCTTCCGGAAACGGATCCGCCCCTGTTTTTTCGGGAGAACGTCATGGCGGCGATTGAGCGGCAGGGCGTGCGCTCCGCCTCCAATCCCTGGCAATGGCTGCTGGACAACTACCGTCGACCCACCGTCAGCGGTCCCTTGACGGCGGCTTTCGCCGTGGTGATCGGTCTGGCGGTCTGGCTGCCTCGTGGGGGCGGCTCCTCCGACGTGCGACAGGCGGCGGGAATCACAGCGCCCGAACTGGCGCCCTCACCGGAACCGATACGACGCGCCCCCGAACTGAAAATCACCCGGATCACGACGGTGTTGCCGGGCGAAGGCGCCGCGTGGGATTTCTCGTTCCATCTGGCGAATGCCGAAAGCGGTTCCGTTCGCTTCAAGGTGGGGTCCGTTGACCAGGAATATCCGTTCCGGATGAACGGCGCGCTTCCGCAAACGCTCCGTATCTCTCCCGCCGTACTCGCAGATAAAAAACTGCTCGAACTTCGTGCGAACTGGACCGCCGACGGGGTGATGCATACGCGGACGCTGTTCCTTCCGGTCGTCAACGAGGGACAGCCGATGCCGGATGCGCGACAATCGTTCGGACTCCCGGAAGCGACTCTGGTCGATTCGGCACGGGAAATCGCCCTTCGGTACGGTCAACCCATTATTCTCGACGATGTTGCGCAGGATCAGGTCGTTCGCCTGACGGCGAAGGATGAGTCGGCCGAGGACACGCTTCGGCGGCAGATGACGCCGATGGGACTGACCGTCGAAATGACCTCGGACGGGCTGGTGGTGGAAAGCTCCGGAGGCCGTACCGCCGACAAACCGTGAACCCGCTGGTCGTCCGCGTCGTCTCCTATGTGCGTGAGCGTCGTCTTCTAACGGAGGGCGCACGGATTCTGATCGCTCTTTCGGGCGGCCCGGATTCGTGCGCCCTTTTGCTGGCGTTTCGAGAAGCGTCCCGCGAGGGACTGCTGCCCGAACCGGTCGGCGCCGCCCACTTCCACCACGGCGTCCGTGGCCGGGATGCCGATGAGGATGCCGCCTTCTGCGCCGCCCTCTGCGCCCGGCTGGGTTGGCCCTGTGTCATCGGACTGGGGGCGGTTCCCACCCGCAACGCGGTTTACGGCAACGCCGTCGCGAGGGATCTCCGGTACGGCTTTCTTCGCGAAGCGGCGGAGGACCTGACGGCGAACGTGCTGGCTACCGCGCATACCGCCGACGATCAGGCGGAAACCGTTCTGGGGAGAATCCTTCGCGGAACGGGCATCGACGGCCTGGCCGGAATCCCTTCGAAGCGGGCGCTCAGCGACCGATTGACCGTGATCCGGCCGCTTCTGGGTGTTCGACGTTCGGAGATCGAAGCCTACTGTCGCGAGAAGGGCGTTACTCCGCGACAGGACCCCTCCAACTTGAAGGATCGGTACCTGCGAACCCGGATTCGAACCCTTCTTCCGGAACTGGTCGAACGATTCAATCCGCAAGTCTTTGCCGCTCTGAATCGCCTGGCGGACTCCGCCGCCGCCGATGCCGACCTGTTGCGCGCGCTCGCCGAGGAGTTGCAGCGGACGGTGATTTTGAGCCGAACGGCGGAGGCGACCACGCTGGATCGAGTGCGCCTGAACGACGCCCATCCCGCTCTTCGCCGTCGTGTCCTTCTGTCGCAGATTCGTCGTTTCGCCGGATCGCAGATGGAGGAAGCCGCAACCACGGAATGGATCGTCCGTCTGGAGCGTCTCCTTGTCGAGGAGGGAACGGTGACGTTGCCGGGGAGAATTCAAGCCCGCTCCGCCGGGAACACGTTGATTTTCCGGAGTCCGATCGTCCTTCGTCCGCCGGAACCATTTTCACAACCGTTGCCCGTTCCGGGTCAGGCAAGGATCGATTCGGTCGGCCTTTGTGTTCGGGCGGAAATACGGCCTGTTGACCACAGGGCGGTAATTTTTCACACACCGGAGATGTCTCCTCTTCCCTCCGACCCGGAGGGTGCGGGAATTGCGCCGCTCGAAGTACGTTCTTTGCGTGTCGGAGAACGCATCGAACCCTTCGGAATGGGCGGGCGGTCCCGCCCGGTTCGTGACTGCCTGGCGGAAAAAGGCGTGCCGGCGGAGAATCGAGAGAACTATCCCGTCGTCGCTCAGTCGGATACCGGGGCGATTGTGTGGGTGGTAGGAATTATTCGATCCGAGCGAACGAGGATCGCGCCGAACGCACAAAGTCTGGTGCTCCTGACAGCCGACCGTATCGCTGAAGAGAAGGAAGACATATCGAACGCCGAATCTTTCGAATTGTGCTAAAATACGGGTATTATTCCGATTCGGTACCGTAAGTTAGCGCCGGGGACGATGAGATATGGGGAATGAAACCGAGGACAGGGAAATCGTTCTCCGACAGGAGGACGGTTCCGACCAACCGACCGAGTATTACGTTGTCAGGAAACGCAAGGGGCGGCATAAGGCACGTCATAGTCGGCGGGCACTGGTTGCAGACTCGCCACAGCAAAAATTTCGATTGATATTACTCCTTCTGGTGGTATTCCTTATTGTTGTCTACCTCGTTGGCGGAGGAACGATCAGACAATTTGTCAGCGTAACGATCCGAAACGCACGCCTGGCCATACCGACCGGATTTACCGAAAAGTATCTTCGCCCGGAACTTCTTTTGCTGGTGCTTGCGGCACTGATCATTCTCTATCTGATGGTCCCGGGAATCGAGTCACGCGTCCTTCGGCTTTTCGGGATTCGTTCCTCCGGGGAAGCTTCGCGGAACCGCCGTTAGTCATTTTCCTCCGGCGGTGTCAGCAGCGCCGCGAAGTCGTTCGCCGGAGAACCGACCCGTCGGTCCGCCCGCACACGATCGGTCTCCTCGTCCGGAAAAGGCCGAAGCAGTGGTTCAAGCACGCTACGATCTCGGACCGAATCGTCGAGCCAGAGCCCTTCCTCGTCCGCGGAGCGCAGGATTACCGGCATCCGGTCGTGGACCGGCGCGACGACGGCGTTGGCCTCGGTCGTCAGGATGGAACAGGTCAACAGATCGCCGCCGTCGGGCATCCTAAAGGTCGCCCAGATTCCGGCAAAGGCGAACAAGGCCTGATCGCGCCTCCGAAAGTGAAACGGCTGGCGGCCGTTTTCGGTTGGCTGCCACTCGTAGAAACCGTCGGCCGGAACCAGACACCGTTTCCTACGGATCGCCTCCCGAAAGGCCGGTTTTTCAAAGACGGTTTCCGATCGCGCGTTAATCATCCGTGCGCCGTGGGTAGCGTCCCTGGCCCATTCCGGAACCAGACCCCAGCGAAACCCTTCCAGATACCTTGACCGTTTGGCATCGGCGACAACCACCGCTATGTTCCGGGTCGGAGCGATATTGAAACTTGTTTCCGGCTCAAAAAGCGTGTGGTCGACACGGAAACGCTCCGTTAACTCTTCGACCGTATGTCGTTGCGTAAAACGTCCGCACATAGGTTTCCCTTCGACCTTCGGTAATTCACCGAATAACTCCTCCAGGATAAAATAAACGGGAAAAAACCAGAAATATATCTGCTCGTATCAATACGGTTGGCATCGATTTTGCAGACGAAGAACCAGGGACGAACCGAAAACCAGTCAAATACATTATCCGAGGAGTTTGTCCGCAGGGTTCACATATCGATTTCGTTTCAGGAGAAAGGCAATATGAAAGGTCGATTCCGGAACAAGATGTGTCTTCCTGTCGTTCTGGTGCTTCTCAGCGTCTTCCTGGTCGGGTGTGAGCAGGTCAGCGAGGCGGTCGGGGGAACCAAAGGAACGGCGAACATGCAGGATCGCCGGCAGAAGCGCAACAGCGAAGCGCTCAGTCTCGCCTGGGACCATCAGAAAAAGCAATAACGATCGGGGGAACGGATAAAAACCGTTCCCCTCGTATTATCTCCGAATCAATCGCCTTTTTGCTGCACCGGAGCCAGATGGCGACTCATCTCCAGCATCCGTTGAACCGGTTTGAGCGCCCGGACTCGGATATCCTCGTCCATACGAATCTCCGGCGTCTCATCCCGTAAGCAGAGATACAGTTTTTCCAGCGTATTCAATCGCATATACGGGCACAGCGCGCAATCGCACCCGGAATTCGGCGGAGAGCAGATGAATTCCGCCTCCGGACGGGATTTTCGCATCTGGTGAAGAATCCCCTGTTCGGTAGCGACAATAAACTGCGTCTGTTCCGGATGGGAACGGACATAGGTCAGCAGGGCGAGGGTGGAACCGATAAAGTGCGCCCGATCGAGCACCGCTTCCTCGCACTCCGGATGGGCGATTACGGTCGCCTTCGGATACGCGTCGATCACTTTTTGCAGGCGACGCAGATTGAACTGCTCGTGGACGATGCAGAAACCGGGCCATAGAACCATCCGGCGTCCGGTTTGACGTTCCACCCAGCGCCCCAGATGCCGATCCGGTCCGAAAACGATCGGTTCGTCCTCCGGGAGCTGGCGAACGATGTCGACGGCGTTCGACGAGGTGACGATGATATCCGACATCGCCTTGACCGCGGCGGACGAGTTAATGTAGTTGATGACGGTGTGACCGGGATACTGCTTCAGCCATTCCGCATACAGGTCCGCCGGGCACCGGTCCGCCAGGGAACAACCCGCATCGAGGTCCGGCAGAAGGACGGGCTTTTCGGGATTGAGAATCTTGGCCGTTTCCGCCATGAAATGAACGCCGCAGAAGACGATCCGCGCCGCATCGGTTTTGGCCGCCTGCTGCGAAAGGGCCAGAGAGTCGCCGACGAAATCGGCCAGTTCCTGAATTTCGTCTTCCTGATAGTAATGAGCAAGTATTACGGCGTTCTTCTCGGCTTTCAGGCGACGGATCTCCTCCTCCAAAGAAAGACCCGGATCGATCGCCTCCACGCGTCGTGAGAGATCGTTATCGACCGACGGATAATCCCGGGATAAATCGCGTGCCAGCGTGAGAGTCCGCATTCCTGTCTTCCTCCGATCGTCTGCCGGCCTCGACGGGAACGTAACGGCAAACGTGTTTCTTATACACTACTATACCTCCGATTCGCTGCGGGTTCCCACGAACCGGAGGAGGGCAACGACCAGGATCGACCAGACCAGCCCCCAGTAGATGCCCGGAAGGTAGGTCACGTTACCGGCGGCATTGTAGACGACATGGTACAGGGGCAGATGGGCGACCAGTCCCCAGATCAGAGCAAACGCCATCTCGCGCGGCTCCCGCCGGAGGGCGAAGGCCACCACCGTCAGCGTCCAGAGCCCGAGCGCAAGTTCCGTGTACGTATCGGACAACAAAAGGCATTCCGGGCCGCCCATGAACACGAAAAACAGCACGCCGGCGATCAGAGCAACCACCCCCCGGGTTCTGACGGAAGTCCACCGACGGTAGGCCGCGATTCCGGCGAACACCGAGAGAACGGCGGGGAAGGGAAGAAGCGCGGTCGGCCGGAGGACTTGCGGAAGCAAAAAACCGCTCATTCGGACGAGCCATTTTTGCGGGGTGAGGGGACTGGCCTGCGACCGTCCGGGCGTCGCCTGTCCGGGTAGAAACCCGATTCCCTGCATTGCCAGAATCCGCCATCCGACAAAGCCGGTCAGGAGGGCGAACCAGACCCCGCACAGAGCGATTCGCGTCCGAAACGGCAGACGAACGGTTCGCAGGGTCAAAAGCGCCGCGAGGAGCGGCACCGGGTAGGCGATCTCCTTGGAACCCAGGGCAAGAAGCACGGAAACGAGCGATGCGCCTCCCAGAAGAAACCGAGACGGGCGTCGTCCGCGGGCATCCAGAAAGGTCTGCCAGAGAAACAATCCCAGGATGCCGAAGAAGGCGGCAAAATGGTCCGTCTGTGCCGGTGTCCACTCCAGGGTTTCGACGATCTTTTCGCGGGTAGCCCAGACGAACGCGCCGATCGTTCCGGCCAGAGGCGAGCCGACCATCCGGGTCAGCAGTAGCGCCAGCAATAGGGTGGAGCCAAGGTGCGAAGCGACCGATACCTGTTGCCAGGAGGCGACCTGCTCCCCGAAAACCCGGTACTCCGTAAACCAGAAAACACTGGTGACCGGCCGGTAGTAAGCGAACAGTTCCACGCCGATCCACGGGCCGCGCAGCCAGCCGACGAGGGCCTCGTCGGTCGCGCTTCGCAGCGGCGGGAGAATATAGAGCATGTCGTTGCCGGAGCGAAACCAGTCACCGGAAACCGCCATGCGTACCTGCCACCAGGTGGCCGCCAGAAGCAAGGCAAGGAGGACCGTTCTTCCGGCGAACGTTTCCGACCGACGGACGGTTTCCACGATGAATGGCAATAACTTTTGGCGCAATGTTTCCGGCATCGGATCGCCAGGCCGTCCTTCCGCTCCAATTTCCGATATTTTACCCCGTTGACAGATGCCTCCCGCATCGATATGATGGAGAAACATAATTGGTTTTTCGTTCGCTGGGGGGGCCGTTCCGCGCGTAAAATGCGCCATGCGGCTGAGAGGGCTTTGGGCCGACCCCGGAACCTGATCCGGTTCGTACCGGCGGAGGGAAGCGGATGGGGACCGGGACGGGCCATGGTCCGTGTCGTCTGCCACCTTCACCGCTTCGGGAAGGTGTTTTTTGTTGCCCGGCAACAAACCTTTTCGAAGGGGCGACCGCTTTCGGCCCGCGCCGGGAACCGGAAATCGGGAGGAAAGGTCCCTGATGAAAACAGACCGACACCCGTCGCCCGATCACGGCTTCACGCTGATCGAACTGCTCGTCGTCATCGCCATCATCGCGATTCTGGCCGCGATTCTTTTTCCCGTCTTCGCTCAGGCCCGCGAAAAGGCCCGCGAGGTAACCTGCCTCTCGAATATGCGCCAGATCGGGCTTGCCGTACGGATGTACGTGCAGGATTACGATGAGATCTGGCCCATCTTCCACGCTTACAATACTCAGCCCCCGGCGGACGTTGACGGGCACAAAGGGGTGGAGGTCGCCCTTTGGCCGTATGTCAAAGCGCGGGACGCCTTCCGTTGCCCGAATGATCAGGGTGGGCCGGTTCCATCCGGGACGGTCAGTACCGTCGAGTACGGCGGATGCCGGGACTACCCGACGAAGTCAGGCTCCTACCGCGATTGTTACGGTTCGTCCTATCGATTCACCCGGGGGACGTTCAGCACGATCGACGGGGTATCGTTCCAGAATAATGTCGTCTGTAATGCCGACAATCCCTACTGTCCGCCGAGCGGACCGATCGCCGACGCCGCTTTCCAAAGGCCGGCCGAAACCCGCATCCTGCGTGATGAGATGCTCCCGTGGTTCGGTGGCGATCAGGACGCAAACGGCGCGAAGTACGGGTACTTCCCGGCCTACTACCGCCAGTGGCACCCGCGCGGCGGAAGTTTCGTGTTCGCCGACGGTCACGCGAAATTTATCACGTCCGCCGGCGCGTTCGACCGACTTTTTGCCACGCCGGACGGGACCGGCAATTTCGAAAATTCGGGCTGGCGGTTCGACTGACGCGACCGCGGAAGGAAAAGGATTATGTTGGCCGTACTGGTGGCGAACGGCGTTCTGACCGACGAAGCGGCGCTTCGTTTGCGGGTCGCGGCGGCGGACGCGGACCTTCTTGTCGGGGTGGACGGCGGAACCTATCATCTGCTGCGTCTGGGACTGCTTCCGCACGCCGTTACCGGCGATTTCGACTCGCTCGCGGAAACGGACCGCCGACGTCTGGCCGAACAGGGAGTCCGGGTGTTTCCTACCCCTGATCAGGATTACACCGATCTGGACAAGGCGATCGCGGCATCGCTCGCGGAGTTTGGCGCGACGAAGATTCGCGTCTTTGCGGCGACGCAGGGACGCCTGGACCATGTATTCTCCGTTCTGTCCACCATCATCAAATACGGGGACCGTGCGGATCTGCGCCTGGTGGACGAGGACGGGGAGACCTGGCTGGTCCGACGCTCGGTCACGATCTCCGACCGGACGCTGCCGGGCAGAACGCTGTCCCTTCTGGCAATGGGGCGGGTGGAGGGAATCACTCTCACCGGGGTGCGCTGGCCACTGACCGGGGAAAGCCTGGAACCGGGGGTTCGGGATGGAACGCTCAATCTGGTGACCGAGGAGACCGTGTCCCTGTCCGTCACCTCGGGACCTCTGTTATTGATGCTGCACTGGCCCCCCCGAACGGAGGGTTCGGCACGGGTCGCTGATGGGGACGGTGCTTCGGGGGATATGTTATAATCCGGGTGTCCTCAAACCCTATCCGAGATACGGAGAAATTCTTGATTTCGCGAACTCGATTCCACCGGGGAGCGCGGGCATGCCTCGGGTTTCTCGTCGCCGTTCTGTCGACGGGTTGCCAGTATTTGCCGGGCAATCCGACGGCCTCCGCGACCCCGGCCTCCGCACCCGTCGGCGCTTTATCGGCCTCCCCGACACCGTCCCCGTCCCCGACGGCGACCCCGTTCGACCCGAACACGCTTCAACCGATGAGTCCGCTGGCGCAGAACCGTCGTGTGCCGGTCATCATGTACCATGACATCGTGGCGGAGAAAGGGCGGGACAGCGTCTGGTTCGACTGCTCCCGCAAGGAGTTCGAGGAGCAGATCGCCTTTCTGGAACAGGAAGGCGCAACGTTCCTTTCGCTCGATCAACTTCATCGCCACCTGACGCAGGGGGAAGAGATCCCGCCGAACAGCGTCGTACTGACCTTCGACGATAACTACCAGGGGTTCTACGACAATGCCTATCCCCTCCTGAAAGAGAAAGGGATTCCGTCCGCCGTTTTCGTCCACACGAATTTCGTCGGCGATAAAAAAGGCGCGCATCCGAAGATGGACTGGGAAACCCTCCGGGAACTGGATGCGTCCGGCCTGGTGACGATCGGATCGCACACGCTCAGCCACCCCGAGGACATGGCCAAACTGCCGATCGAGGAGCAGGAGCGCGAGATGACCGAGTCCAGGGCGATCCTTGAATCGCAACTCGGCCATCCTGTGCCCTATTTTGCCTATCCGAACGGAACGGGGGACAAGGAGACGTTTGCCGCGGCGGAACGTGTCGGTTATACGATGGCGTTTACGATCGTCAACGGACCGGCGGAGGAGTCGCCGGGAATCCTGCGCGTCTGCCGTTACATCCACACCCGTCTGGAGAAGGCATGGAAGGACAGTCAGGAGGCGACCCGGAACGCCCCGGCCGATATCGTACGCAAGGAGCTTCTGTCCGCGTCGATTGTGCTTCAGGTCGAGGAGTTCGACGGCATCAAGCTGGGTATCGTGCGGGGCGGCCGACCCTCCACCTGGCGTTCGCCGCAGGGGCGTTTCTCCGTCGGCGAATTTCTCCGACGGGCGGCGGCCAGCGGCAAGCTGTCGGAAACTCCGGTCGGCGGCATGAACGGGACCTTTTTCGCCGACGCGGCGCTGCGTGGAACCGATAATACGATGATCGGTCCCTGCCTGACGCGGGAGGACGCCGTCTTCTACCCGGAAACCGATCCCACCCGTTTGCCGAAACTGCGCAATCGTCCCCTGGTTTTGATCGGTCCGACCGCGATGGTGATCCTGCCCTTCAACCCGGACACGATGAACGATGAACCGACGCTTCGTTCGGTCCTTCCGGACCTGACCGACGTCTTTCTGGCCGGCGCGTGGATCGTCCACAATGGCGAACCCCGGACGAAGGAGGAGATGCAGGCGTATTCGGCGCGTGACTTTAACGATCCCCGGCGTCGCGCCTGTTTCGGCGTTACCGACAGCGGCGATGTGATGCTGGTCGGGTCGCTGGAGGTAATCACGACCGAGCAACTGGCGCGCGCGGCGGCGGCGGCGGGCATCAAGGAGGCGGTCCTGATGGATTCGGGTTTCTCCACCTCGATCGTTTACGACGGAAAGATCATCGTCACCGGCCATACCGCGCGGCACCTGCCCTCGCGCGCGGTTCCGCACGCGATCGTGGTCGAGGGGGCGACCGAACCGCCGACGGACGCGGCGACGGTGGAACACCTGTCAAAGGCGGACGATGCGGTCGGAAGCGTTTCCGCGATGGAGGCGCAGGCGAACGCGCCCCGTCCGGGGAGCGGACGTCGGCGGCGTTAAAAACGAAACCGCCGCGCGATTTGCGCGGCGGTGTATGCCGAGAAGGGGACTCGAACCCCTATGCCTTGCGGCACCAGCTCCTGAAACTGGCGTGTCTACCGATTTCACCATCTCGGCGAGGATGATTTTGTGGCAAAGTGGCCGAACAGGGTGATTTTACGTCACATTCGCCCGTATGTCAAGAGGGAAGCGTGGCGTCCGATTGTGTGCACGATCCTTTCGCGATATAATCGGGGAACGGTATGCACATGATTTTGGGATTTCTCAATGTGGGCCCCGGGGAACTCGCGGTAATTGCCATCCTCGCCCTCATCATTTTCGGTCCGGAAAAGCTGCCGGAAATCGGAAAACAGATAGGGATGGCCTACCGGGAGTTGAACCGCCTGCGCGGGGATGTCAACCGGGCTCTGGGGGAAATTGACGAGTATACGCGCTTTGACCTGCCGGACCTGACGACACCGGTCGCGCCGACCTATACCTATTCGCCGCCCGCGCTGGGATCGGGAACCGACCTCTCCGATTCGGACGAGGAGGCGCATATGGCGTATCTGGCGGAACCGGCGTTGCCGGCGCCACCCGGCCCGCCGGCCCTGCGCTCCGGTCCGTCCGGGACCGAGGAGGCGGAGGGGGATTTCGTGCCGGAATCAACCGACGTGGAAGATCGCCCTCGGGCAAAATACTCCGGGGAAGCCGTGGCGGAAACGTCCGCAATCGCACAAACAACGTAAAGGGACGGAAATTATGTTCGGAATGAACAATGAATGGCTGTGGGTCGTGCTGATCGGCGTTTTGCTGTTTGGCGCGAGCAATATTCCGAAACTCGCCAAGAGCCTCGGCGAGGGTATTCGCGAGTTCAAGAAGTCGGTGAACGACGAACCGACCACCGAACCGGCGACGGACGCCAAGGAGAAATAACGAAGGTGGCCATTCTCAGCGGCATCCTGACGGGGTTACTGTTTTTGCTGTCGATCGCGTTGATCGCGGTCGTCATGATGCAGACCCCAAAAAGCGAGGGGTTCACCGGCGGCGTGTCCAACGCTCAGGGGGGAAGTTTCCGGGGTAAAGCCGGGTTCGACGAGATGCTGTCCCAGTATACTCGCTATATTGCGATCGGCTGGTTCGCTTCCGCCTTTGTGCTGGCGGTTTTGGGGGAGATTTCTCGCCGCGGATAATCCCGGCGGTCGACGGTTCGCAGGCGTAGCACCGCTGTCCGTCACCGGACAGCGGCTTTCGACGTTTTATCGGCCTTGATGGACCGCGTCAATGGGTTAGTAACGCCGAACCAGGGCCACCACGCGCCCGATGATTTCGTGTTCGCCGCCGATTCCGCTCTCCTGGATATCCTGTTCGGTCGCCCGAAGGACGGTCATGTCACCGTGGGAGAACGTGACGACCAGTTCGCCGATATGAGCGGACCGTTGCGGGCGAACGACCAGGAGGTCGCCGGGAAGGACCGGTTCGTTTTTGATCCCGGTCGCGCCGACCCGTATCACGAAACCACCCTCGAGACCGCTTCCCGCGACCTCTTCGGGCACCGTCACGTACCCCTCCACCTGTCCGTCGGCGGCGATCTTATCGGGAACGATCTCGCGTCCGTGCATGGAGGCGAGGGAGCGCACCAGCGGAAGCCGGATCGTGGCGTCCGACCGGCGGGCGTTACCGGGATCGCGCGGGTCCGGACCGATCACCCGAATGGAACGGGAAGTGCGTTCCCGCGTCATGTATCCCTTGCGGACCAGCGCATCGAGATGGACCGTCACACCCCGAAGGCTGCCGATCTGAAACGCATCGCCGAGTTCGCGGATGGTCGGCGGGAAGCCGTTGTTCTGCTGGAAGTCTATGATGAATTCAAGGATCTTACGCTGCTTCTCCGTCAGTCCCTTTGCCATAACTAATTTCCTTGGCTAATTCTGTGGATTTGCGAGTGATCACTATTTCCATGCTGAACCGTGTTTGAGGGTAAAATATCCCAACGTTGTCTTCCGAATTGCTAAAATTATAGGTCAAAGCTAACAGACTAGCAACCCCTTTAAAAGATATTTTCCAGTAAATTTGTATCGCTTAAAATGATACTGCTTTTCCATACATAAATATACCCAATTTTGTATGGTTGATAGCTATTTTATTTGATTTAAATGAAAAAAACAAGGGGAAGTTCGTATGCTTAAGCAAGCAGACATTATGAGAAACCGCGATCGGTGCGAACCCTTCGTTACCAGGGACGGAAGCCTGATTCGAGAGATTCTCGCGCCCGGCCGGAACCCGGGGGCCATTCGACGGCAATCGCTCGCCGAGGCGACCCTGCCTCCCGGACGCGCGACCGAACCGCATTTCCATCCCGTCTCCGAGGAGATATACTATATTCTGCAGGGAGAAGGAGAGATGAGAATCGGAACGGAAAGGTTGGATGTCGGTCCCTCGGACGCCATCGCTATTCCACCCGGCGCCGTCCACACGATTCAAAACATCGGAACCGTCGACCTGGTTTTCCTTTGCTGTTGCGCGCCCGCCTATACCCATCTCGATACGATCCTGTCCGAGATTCCGGAACCGACCCCGGAAGGGTCCGAGGCACGCTCCGATCCGTAACTCGGAAAGGGTTGTTATGCCGCTTTCATTCGCTCCGGCCGCAAATTCGGCCCGGCGCTCCGTGCTCCGCTTGCTGCTCCTGCCCGTGATCGGAGGGATCGCCAACGGAGCGGGCGCACGCACGATCGCTCCCGGTTTTCAGGAACCCGCTCCGCCGCTCCTTCGAGTGACCGAGGTCCGATTTACCGGAAACCGGGTGCTTTCCACCGACGACCTGATCCGGGCGATACGAGAAACCCTGTCCGATCCGAAAAGCGACGCCGGGGTGCGCGCCATCGTCGAAGCCGTCCGTGGGGTGTATCGCGCGAAGGGATACGTGATGGCCCAGGTGACCGATGCCGAGACGGAACCCGATGGAACGCTGCGCCTGACGATCGCCGAAGGAAATATCCGTAAGGTAATCATTCGCGGAAACACCCGAACCCGTACACAGACGATCCGCCGGGCGATCGCGATCGGAGAAGGGGACGTCTACAATGAAACCGCCATACGGAACGAGCGTTTACGCCTGAGCCGCCTCGGGATCTTCGCCGATATCAGTATCGCCCCGAGGGTGCCGGGAGGACCGACGGAAGAGAACCCGAACGATCCGGACGCCGACCCGACGTCTCCTCCCGCCAACCCGACGTCGTCTCCCGCCGATCCGCCCGTCGTTCCGCCGTCGGCGGAACCGACCGAATCCGCTGCCGCGCCGGTCCCCGCCGGCCCGCTGGTGCCGTCGGCGGATGTCGGGGAAATCGATCTGGTGGTGCGCGTCAGGGACCAACCGACCGTGAACGTCGCGGCCACCGTCGGCTACACCGACAATATCGGGGCCGTCGGGTTCCTCGATCTCTCCGAGAACAACCTGCTGGGCACAGGCCATCGGATCGGCGTCGAATGGCAGCGTACGGCCCAGACCCAGATCGCCTCCGACGGAACGCTACGGGCGACGAACAGCCGGTTCGCCGCCGGCTTCTCCTATGAAATTCCGACTCTCGGCCAGAACAGCCTCGGGGTCGGAATCCAATTCTATAATCGGAATACCGTCTTTTTGCCGTTTTTTGCCGGCGGCCGGGAAACGGTACGCAGTTATGAACGCCGAAGCGGGGTTCGTGGACGCCTGGGCCGACGGTTTGCCGGAAACTGGGAAGGGTTCGTCACCGCGCGGCGTGATCTCGTCGGTTACGACGCGGTTCCGACCGACCTCAACCCGCCGATCGAGGCGCTGCGGACGTCCGCCGGGACGGTCGGCGCGGTCGGTATCGACCTGATCGCCGACGGACGTGACTCCGCCGAAACCCCCAGTCGTGGCTACCGGCATGAACTGATCGCGGAGCGCGCCGGAGCCGTTTTCGGTGGCAATCGGGCGTTCACCCAGCTGACCCTGGATCTTCGTCAGTACACGCCCGTCCTGTCGCCGCCCCCACGCAGATCCGGCTCGGGAACCGTGCCAGGTCCGGTGTTCGCCCTTCGCCTCCTCGGCGGATACTCTCAGGGGGATGTTCCGCTTTCCGAACAGTTCTTTCTCGGAGGATTCGACCTCCTGCGCGGATACGACCTTTTCTCGATTCGTGGGGATCGGTTCGCCCTTTCCACCGCCGAACTGCGTATCCCTATCGGTTCCGGGCTGCAGGCAGTCGCCTTCAGCGACCTGGGGCAGGCATGGGAACCGGGGCAGTCGGTCGGGTTCAACGACCTGAAAGGGTCCGTCGGACTCGGTCTCCGGTTCTTCTCGCCATTCGGTCCGATCCGACTGGATGCCGCTTACGGTTCCCGCCTGCAAACCTACGTCTCTCTCGGCCAGTCGTTCTGAACGATCTCCCTCCCCGGCGGAACCGGGGAAGGGGCCTTTTGAGTGGCGAGCGGCGCCTGTCGCGTCCGCTTCACCGGGGGCGGCGGGGGGGACTGGCGAATCATCGGTCCGGCCGTCAGCGCGAACAGGGTTCCGGAGACCAGCATCGTCACCGGAAGGGTCAGAACCCAGGCGAGGGCGATATTGCGGACGGTGGACGTTTGAAGCCCGGAACGGTTCGCGGCCATCGTCCCGGCGACGCCGGACGACAGGACATGAGTGGTGCTGACCGGCAGTCCCAGCTTGTCGGCGGCCAGGATCGTGCACATCGCGACGAGTTCCGCCGCCGCCCCCTGGGCGTAGGTCAGGTGCGTTTTGCCGATTTTCTCGCCGACGGTGACGACGATCCGCTTCCAGCCAACCGTGGTCCCGATCCCGAGCGCCAGCGCCACGGCGTAAACGACCCAGTTCGCGACGAAATCGACGACGCCCTGCATCGCTTTGTTCGCGGTTTTCAGCACGGTACGCTGGGATTCGGTGAGGGTTGCGCCATGCTTCTTGACGTACCGGGAAAGCGCATCATCGGCTGTCAGAACTGAGGCGCGGACGGCCTTGCGCTCCTCCGCCGAACGGGAAAGGATCGGTGGTCCCGCCTTTAGGCGCTCCTCCGCCTCGGCAAGCCTGGCGTCCGTCTCGGAGGCATCGGGAAAGCTCGCCAGAACGGTGCGGGCATCACGAACCGCCGACAGAACGGCGATCGTTCGTTCGGGCGTGAGCGCCGGATTGACGGCATACTGCGCGGGCAACAGACCGATCAGGATCAGCATGATCAGTCCGATCCCTTTCTGACCGTCGTTTGACCCATGCGACAGACTGACGCCGGTACAGGTCAGGAAAAGAATCCCCCGTATCCACCAGGGCGGCGGCGTATCCCCGTCCGGCTCCTGATACAGTTTCGGATTACGAACGATCGCCTTCATCAGCAGAAGCAGGAGACCCGCAGCCACAAACCCCAGCAGGGGAGAGATCAAAAGCGACAGACCGGTTTGCTGCGCCTTGTCCCAGTTCACTCCCGCCCCGGGATTGCCCGAGAGAAGGGAACTGGCGAACCCGACGCCGAGGATCGAACCGATCAGCGCGTGAGAGGAGGAGGCCGGTAACCCGAAGTACCAGGTCCCGATATTCCAGAGAATGGCGGACAAAAGGAGGGAAAGAACCATCAGCAGACCGGCGGTCTGACCGATGTTGAGAAGAAGATCGACCGGGAGAAGGTGAACGATACCGAAAGCGACCGCCGTTCCCCCGGTCAACACGCCGATCAGATTCATGATGCCGGACCAGACGACGGCGACGCCCGGTCGAAGGGATTTGGTGTAGATGACCGTCGCAACGGCATTGGCGGTGTCGTGAAAGCCGTTGACAAACTCAAAGCCGAGGGCAATGGCCAGGCAGATCCCGAGTAACGCGAGCGTTCCGGGCGGGATGGACCCGTCGAAAAAGTTCAATACCTAGTCCTCCTGTGGCGCGTACATCGAACCGTTTGTGTTCGGTAACTACCGATGAAAATCCGACACGCGGAGAGGAAAAAGGATACGCCGCGATTCCTACCGGGCTTTTCGGAGCCAATATCTGCGGACCCTTCGAACGGCAGCGAAATCAGGGCAGGGCGATCTTCCCGAGGCACACCGAACGGGAGGCACCGGTGACCGAGGGAAGGTTCGACGGATTTCCAAGCATGGTCTCGTTCGCCAGAAGCGCGAAGGCGATCGCCTCCTTGGCATCGCTATCGATCCCTACCTCCTCATGGGTCAGGACGCTCGCCGGAGCCAGCCGTTCGCGCAGGAGATCCATGAGAAACGGGTTCCTGGACCCGCCGCCCCCGACAATCACCTCGTCGGGCATCCGTGGCAGAAACCGTTCGTAGGCGTCGATAATGGAGAACGCGGTGAACGCGGTCAGAGTGGCGATCGCGTCGTGAAACGATTCCGGCCGAAACCATGTGTCGCTCTGCGGCAACGCCTGCAACAGTCGGCGGAAATACCCGTCACCGAACTCCTCCCGGCCGGCGGATTTTGGGGGCGATCGAAAAAGGAAGGGGTCGTTCAGCAGGTATTCCAGGAGGTCATGCCGGATGCGCCCTTTTCGGGCGAAGGCGGCGTTCCGGTCGAACGTCGCGGCTCCCCGGGTAAAGTGGACGACCGCTCGATCGATCAGCATATTGCCCGGCCCGGTGTCGAAACCGATCAACTGTTCCGGGGCGGCGTCGGCGCGGAGGTAAGTGACATTGGCGATTCCGCCGATATTCTGAACCGCCCGGTACCGTTCGGGATGGGTGAGCAGGCACCAGTCAGCGAACGGAACCAGCGGCGCCCCCTGACCGCCCACGGCCATATCGGCCATGCGGAAATCGGCGATCACGGGAACCCCCCAGCGTTGCGCCAGGTACGACGCATCCCCGATCTGCAGCGTGGCACCATGTCGTCCGAACGTGAGGGGCTGGGAGGTCGGAACGGGAGGACGGTGCGAAACGGTCTGCCCGTGGCTGGCGATCAGATCGAAATGGCGTTCCTCCTCCGGTATCGACCGCAGCAAACTGGCGATCGCCTGCCCGAAAAGGTGAGCCAGGGCGACATTTGCCTGGGCGACGGTTTCGGCGTTGCCGTCGCCGTGAGACAGGCCCAGAATCTCCGAACGCAGGCGAGGCGGAAACGGTTCGGTATGAAACGCGACCTGACGGAACGTCGTCGCCCGACCGCAACCGGAGATGCTGATCAGAACGGCATCGACGCCATCCACCGACGTTCCTGACATCAGGCCAATAACCCGACGTTCCGATGCCTCCGCGTAACGGCGCGCCACGTCCCAGGGCGAACAGTGCATAAGATTTTCCGGTCCGATCCTTTCCGGTCAATGGGAACCCGAACGGAACCGGTTCCGTCCGAATCGTAACACACACTCAACGAGAACAGGAGAATACGCAATGGTCCATCCTCGCAGAAGCGACTTTCATTTTCTGATCGTCCTGTGCGCCGTGCTGCTGGCGATGGTACTTTTCGCCGTGCCGATTCCCGGCCTGCACTGAGCCGGAACGTCCGCCCGACAACGGGCGGACGACGCTCGGAGACTCTCAGACCGGTTCCTGGGTATGTTTCTCACCGTCGAACGTCAGTCGAACGTCACCGTTATCGAGTCGGGTCTGCAGATGCACCGGTCGGCCCCAGAGGCGATGGATGGCACGCATCGTCTTTTCGGTGTAGTCGATGTCCAGGTCCTTGCCATCATGAGCATGGACCAGCAACAGGTCCCCGTGTCGGCGATAATCCGCATCCTCCACACGAATGATCGGAACGCCCATGTTGGTCATGCCATCGACCATCGTGTCGCGAACCTTCTCCCAGTCGGTGGTTTGAACGACCCAGAACTCCTCTCCGTCCCGTTCCTCCCGCTTGTACGTATACAGATCGAGCCGTTTGACCAGTTCGGGCGTGAGGTACTTGCGTAGAAACGTCACGTCGTTCTCCTCTTCGCAGACCTCGAACACCTTTTTCCATCCCTCACCCTGCGGACGTTTCTTTACGTTCCCGAGCCAGTCGGTCTCCGGTTCGTCGTCCTCGTCCCGAACGCCGTCCCACCGGCGTTCGATATTCTTCAGGATCTGGAAGCCGACATAGTACGGATTGATGCTCCCCGGCGACGGCGACGGGGAAAGCACCCCGGAGTGCAGACGGCGAAACTCCCAGATATCCTCCGGCTTGATGAGGTAGTTCTCCAGGATTCGTTCGTGAGCGAGCGAGGCAAACCCTTCATTCATAATTTTCGTCCGCATCTGTGGCAGGAAGTAAAGCATCTCCTCCCGGACCATGGAAACGATATCCCGCTGCCACTCCTCGAGTTCTCGCCCGTATCGGGCAAGGAACTGCAGCAGGTCCTTTTCCGGTTCTTCGGGGAAACGCCGCTGCCGCGGTTTGGGTTTTTCGGTCGGCGTTAACAGGGACCAGAGATCGTCGTATTCGCTGGTGCGCCCGTCCGTTCTGCCGGCGACCGAACCCGGAGGTAAACTTCGCAGAAGCGGAGCGGTCGGATCGAAATGTTCATCGATGCAGAGCACGGCATCCAGGAAATTCTCGACCTCCCGCCATCCGAACTCCTCTTCATACTGCGCGATGCGATCCCGATGGAGCCGGACCTTTTCCACCATCCGCCGGTCGGTATGTCCGAAATAGGTGTTGTGCTTGAAAAAGTGACAGTGCCCGATGACATGGGCGACCACCAGTTTGTGGCTGAGCATCGAGTTGGAATCCATCAGAAACGCCTGACACGGATCGGTGTTAAAGACGATCTCGTAGATCTTGCTGTACCCGTATTCATAGGACGTTTTCTGCCGATGGTAGTCCCGCCCGAAGGTCCAGTGGGAGAAGCGCGCCGGCAAGGCGTACGCGCCAAGTTCGTAAATGACGTGAACCGGCACCACTTCAAAATGAATCGGGTAGGGGTCGTACCCCATATCGAGGGCGATCTGCCAGATCTCGTCGATCGACCGCTCGAGCTCCTCTCGCTCCGCATACGACAGCATATTGAATAGCCTGCTTCCTTACCGCGCCGTGTGCGGCGCATCGTTGGTCAATTCCCGGGCGACCCGCAACAGAGCGGACGCGAACCCGTGAAAGTGAAATCTCTCCCGAACGGTCCGGGCGGCCGCCTCACCGAGACGTCGTCTCAAATCCGTGTCGGTGGCCAACCGGACCATCTCCTGCCGCAGGGCGTCGACATCGCCGGGAGGAACCAGAATCCCGTTCTCCCCGGAACGGACGTAGTCGCGTGAACCGGTGGTGTCGGTCAGAATCACGGCTTTCCCCCGTGCCATGGCGCGGAGCAGGACGGTCGTCCCCGAGGAATACGACTGAGCGACCAGCGGAATGATATGAAACATGGCGTCGGCCACCAGGGAAGCCGTCTCCTCGTGCCCTGTATTACAGCGAACCGTGACCCCGTTCGGAAGAGGTCGGTTCCTTATGAATCGGTCGTTCCCGGAGACGATGGTCAGCGGAATCCCGGTTCCCTCGACCGCCTTCAACAGGAGCGAATAATCCCGGTTGGACCGCCCCAGAGCCAGGGCGAACCCGCGATGCTCGAAGACCGGTTCCTCGTTCGGCAACCAGGCGAGCGGTTCGAAGGCGAAACGCGTCCGCGGCAGCCGAAGCAGGGACGAATAATGGTCGCACTCGGCGGACGCCGCGCACAGAAACCGGTCGATTTCACTGAGCAGGGGGCGAATCGCGGGCAATGCGGTCAGGACGGGGCCTTTGAAAATGGGCGCGACCGAGACCAGTTTCGGGCCGCCTTTTCCGTACCGGCGTCGCAGGACCGCCAGCGCCAGGGTCGTGCGCAGTTCCCAGGCGAACAGGACATCAACGTCCTGCAGACGATGCCGTTGCGGCCACAACGCCGCGAACTCCCGCAAATACGGGGGGAGGGTCCGGTGAGCGACCGATCGGACCGCCGATACGGCGGGCAAAATGGTGCCCGCGCAGTCCGCATCGGAAGGCAGATACTCCCAGACCCAGTTTCCCCGTTCCGGCCAGGGAACGGCCATGGCGACCCGAAGCGAACGGCGGTTCGGTCGCTCCGGGCTTGATGACGTCGGAGATGGCACCGAATCGGGCGAGAACGGCGTCCTAATCGCGCAGGAACCCGGCCCTTCGATCGCCATCCGTTCGGGAATCCACATAAAAGACCATGCATAGAACGGTACCGGCAGGCTGGCTTTCCGTCGTCGACGGCGGAAGGGCGCAGGTCTGGGCGTGAACGATTCGAAGGGCGGGGTTGGCTTCCAGCCATTCATTGATACTTTGTTCCAGTTCCGTGGCGATCGGCCCACCGGTTTGGTAGGGGTTTGTTTGAAATATTTTAACTCTGGCTGCCATACTTGCCTCCTTAACGTGTTACCGAAGCCGGTTTACCCGAGAAGAATTTCTGGAGCGCCGGCCAGACGTCGTCCTTATCGTTGATCTTGACGAGCACGACCCGGCGATCATTCGCGAACGCATCCTCGTACGCCTGACCGAGCGGGGCGAAACCGAACGACGATTGCCAGCCTTCGCTGCCGATTTCGCCGTAACCGATCAGATTTACGATCCCGAGCAGTCGTCGGACCAGTTGGACGCACTCCTGGTCGCCCCAGTTGTACCCGTCCGAGAAGAGGAACGGGTAGATGTTCCACTCACGGGGATTGTATCGCTTGTTGATGATATCGATACATAGCGAATAGGCGGAGGACATGCGGGTGCCGCCGGAATCGCCCAGGGAGAAGAAGCGGGCCTCATCGACCTCCTTCGCCTCGGTATGGCAGGTGATAAAGACGATCTCGCAGTTCGTATATTTCGTTCGCAGGAATCGGAGCATCCAGAAGTAGAACGAACGGCAGATGTACGCCTCGAACTCACCCATCGATCCGGAGACGTCGCGCATGGCGAAGATCACGGCGTTCCGCTGCGGTTCGGTGACGATCTCCCAGGTTTTGAACCGTTTGTCCTCTTCCCGAATGATCAGTTTCGGGCGGCTGTTTACATCACCCGAGGACTCGGAAAGTTCGGAACTCCGGCCGGCTTCACGAGCGTTCCGTCGCATCGCTTCAAGAATCGTGCGTTTCCGGTCCAGATTGGCGACCAGTCCGCGCCGCGCCACGGAATTGAAATCGAGGATATCGGACGGAATCTGTTTTGCGCCCCGGTCCTCCAGATTCGGCAGGTGCAGGTCTTCAAAGACCATTCGGGCGAGTTCGTCCACGGTGAACTCGGCCTCGTAAAAATCCTGGCCGGGTTCCTGTCCTGCCTCCTTGCCCTTGCCGGGGCCTTTCTGAGCCGGGGCGCGAGCGATGACATCGCCGGGTTTCGTGTCGCCCTGGCCCTGGCCGACCCGCTCCCGATCGTTCGGATCGAAACGGATGTGCGGCAGTTCCAGACCCCGGACGGGGATTTTGACGATCTTGTTTTTATCGGCCGTAATGATGTCTTCGTTCGCGATCACATCACTCAGGCTCTTTTTAATGACCTCACGGACCTTTTCGTTGTGACGGGAGCGGTCGCGCTCCGCGCGGCGATGGAGGTCCCAGGTATCGGTCGATAACGAATATGGATCAGTCATTCTGTTTGTCGCTTCCCCTCGGGGGATCATACCGGTCGCGAAGGTCCGCCTTCCGGACCTGTTCGTAAATCATCTCGGAAACCGTATCGTCCTCCGAACCCGGAATCGGTGCGTCGGAACGGATCACACTGACATTCCCGGCGGTTTCCAAAACGGCAAATCGGACCTCCCGCAAACTGGCGATTCCGTGCTTTCGCAGGGTTGCCATCAATTCCTCACGCGCCACCGTTTCCCGGCGGCAGTTCTCCTCGATCAACCGACCTTCATAAATCAAAAGCGAGGGCTGCCCTTCGACCACCCGCGCCGCCTTTTCCGATCGGAACGTGATCCGGTCGAAGATCACCGACAGGCCGATCAGCGTCAGTGCGGGAATCAGGTTCCCGAGCAACGAGGTATCGTCGCCGACCATTCCGTTCTGCACGGCGTCGGCAATCAGCACCACAATCAGAAAATCGAACGGACTGAGCTGCCCGATCTCCCGCTTGCCGGACATCCGTAAGGCCAGGAGCAGGACGAGATAAACGACGGTCGGTCGGAGAATCCGTTCACCGATGCCGGATTCGGGTAGAAAAATTTTCGCCCACTCCGCCGGGCTCGGAAAAAACTCCATACTTCCCCCGGAAGGGAAACCGAACTCGTTCACGACGCTCCTGACGGTTCCCTGTCCGAAGATGGTTCGATCGGAGCGGTCTCCGGGTTCCCGCCAATGCGCCCGCGACGCGGGGAAGAGCCGACGGGACCGGACCCACGCTCGCCTTAACGGTTGAGCAACGTGCCGACGTAGCGCAGAAGTTCGTTCGCCGAGATCGGATTGTAGCCGTGGTTCGTACAGAGCCGCTCGACCACCTCATTGATCCGCTTTAGCTGGTCGGCATCCGGCGTTTTGGTCGACGTCGTGATCTTCACGATGTCCTTCAGGTCGGCAAACAGTTTTTTCTCCAGCGCTTCCTTCAGGCGTTCGTCGGAACCGACGCCGAACGTTCCGCCGCGCCGCGCGACCGATGCGACCGAGCGCATGATGCCTTCGCGGAACTCCCGCTTGGCGTTCTCGGAGATTCCGATCTGTTCCTCGATCGAACGCATCAACCGCTCATCATGCTCAACATCCTCGCCGGTAATCGGGTCCTTGATTTTGGTTTTGTTGGCATAGGCGTCGACATTGTCGAGATAGTTGTCAAGAAGCGTTTTGGCCGACTGTTCGTAGGAGTAGACGAACGCTCGCTGGACCTCCTTTTTGGCGATTTCGTCGTAGTCCTTGCGAGTTTCATCGATGAATCCCAGGAGACGGCGATACTCCTCCTCGCTCGACGCGATCTCCTGCAGTCCGTCGCGCACCGACCGCAGAACATCGATCGGCGTGATGACGCTCTTGTTGCCCCGAACCAGGGCGGCGGACAGTCGGTTCATGACGAATCGGGGGGAGACCCCGTTCATTCCCTCGTCCTGAAACTCCTCCGACAACTCACGGACATGCTTCTGGTCCCAGTCGCCGACCTGCTTTTCGCCATCGTAAAGTTTGAGTTTGGTCATCAGCGTCACCCCCGCCTTCTTTGACGGCTTCAGTCGCGAAAGAATGGCGAACATGGCGGCGACTCGCAGGGTATAGGGCGCGATATGTACCTGGTTGAGATCGATTCGATCCTCCGATAACTGGGACTGCCCGATCAGTTTTTCGTAGATTCGAATCTCCTGGGAAAGGCGCAGGTTGTAGGGGACCTTGACGACGAAGATCCGGTCGATCATCGCCTCGTTCTCTTTGTTCCCGAAGTAGGAGTTGTATTCGAACTCGTTGGTATGGGCGAGAACGCAGAGGTCGGCATAAATCAGGGCAAATCGGGACGCCTTGATCCGTTGTTCTCCCGCCACGGTATTCAGTTCGTAGAGGAACCGTTTCTCCGCTTTGAGCATTTCGATAAACTCCATGACGCCACGGTTGGCGATGTTGAGTTCTCCGTCGAAATTGTAGACACGCGGATCGGATTCGTTCCCGAGTTCGGCCAGGGCCTGGATGTTGACGCTGCCGGTGAGTTCGGCGACATCCTGGGATTTCGGATCGGCGGGCTTGAAGGTGCCGATTCCCTTGCGATCTCGCTCGGAGAGGATCATTCGGGTGACCGGTACCCGGGAAATGTCGCTTTTCCACTCGTTTTCCATGCGGTAGCGGCAGACCGGACACAGATCGCCCTCGATGTAGACGCCATACTCCTTGCGGAAGTCCTCGCGAATCTCCTCGGGGATCAGGTGGAGCGGTTCTTCGTGCATCGGGCATCCCTTGATCGCGTAAATCGCGCCGTCCTCGGAACGCGAATACTTTTCCATTCCCTTTTTGATCAGGGTGACCAGGGTTGACTTGCCGCCGCCCACCGGTCCGACGAGCATTAGAATCCGTTTGCGGATATCGAGACGGCGCGAAGCGGGGGAGAAGTACTCCTCGACCAGTTGCGTCAGCGTCTTTTCCAGGCCGAAGATTTCGCCCTCAAAGAATCGATAGGTCCGCCGACCGTCGACTTGCTCCTCGACGCCCGCCGAAAGAAGCATGTCGTAGACACGGGCGTGCGCGAGGTCGGCGACTTTGGGATTACGTTTGACGATCTCCAGGTAGTCGGCGAAAGTACCGTCCCAGCGGAGTTTGTCCTCCTGCTGGCGCAATTCATTAGCGGCTTTGAGGACATCGAACAGTGCCATAGGCTCTTCCTGAAACCCTTTCCCGGCAGAACATGGGATCCGACGAAGGTCTGCCAGGCCTTCTCCCCTCGTCGTTCGCCCGTAGCAGGACACCACGGTTCCACGTACGGACCACCGCAGGTTGCCTTCGGTCCGCATGCGGACTTCCGGGACACGAACGGCCCCGGAAAATGCGCCTCCGTCCCCACGCGAACCCCGAGATTCGCTGCGGAGAACGGCTGCCATCTTCTGGGGCCGCCCCGAACCGTGCCACCGACGTCCGATCGGAAGGATGCCGCCATGCATCGCTTCTCCATCTGTTCACGGAACGCTTTGCGTTCCTGCCGGAGCGACCCCGGCAGAGGATGGAATACTAAAGGTACGGAGAAACCGACAATTTCGGTTTCCTGAAATTCACAAACCGAAGCAAAAGACCAACCGTGAGGAGCGAGGTCGCCTTTCCTCCTGAGGAGTACCGTCCAATTCGTCTTCATACTATCACGAAATCCGTTCGCGAACCGTAATGGAAATGCCGTTTTTCGCGTTAAACCGAAACTTACAGTCGGCGAACCATTTCATACCAAAAATACCGAGGACCATTTCGGTTACGGGCCTATTGACAGGCTTAAAGCCACCGTGTTACAATTTCCGCGGGTTCGAAACCAACCGGAACGAACCATCAGTTCGGTTGGTTTTCTGTGATTATTTCGAACCGGCTCGTCCGAAGTCACCGGCGTTTCGGACCTTGACATCTTTGCCATCATTACATTGATAACGCGGGTTTCGAAAAGCCCGTACGACGGAGGACCAGGTGAAAACAGAGGGAAGCTTCAACCTTTTCATCGCCACCCCTGTCGTTACCGTCGGAAGGGCGACCTTCCTCTTCCGGAATCCCTGCCATACCCCCTCGCCTGACGGAATAGGGGGGACGAACCACGCCGCAGATCGTCAAAATCAATCTCAAAAAATAAGAAGGCCGGACGCGACGTGCCCTTCACTGGCGGAAAGTAGATCATACCCAGCGTCTCATCGTCGATTTCTTTGAATCAAGGAGTCTTTTATGTCTCGTACCCGACACTCCCGCCGTGCGTTCACGCTGATTGAACTGCTCGTCGTCATCGCCATCATCGCGATCCTCGCCGCCATCCTTTTCCCGGTCTTCGCCCAGGCCCGCGAAAAGGCTCGCCAGACCACCTGCCTTTCCAACGTCAAGCAGATCGGTCTTGCGCTGTACATGTACAACCAGGACTACGACGAACTGTTCGTGCCCGGTGGTGTAGCCTTATTTTTCTCCTGGCGGAACGCCAACGGCCAGTACGACAACGGCGCCAGCTATATGTCCAACAATCCGTACGCCGGATGCATGGGCTGGCCCTGTATCGGCCCGAACGGGGAAGCGACCTTCGCCGCCCGCCTGATGCCCTACATCAAAAACTACGCGGTCTGGGCCTGCCCGTCCGCCAACAACTCCGCTACCAACGGCCCGACCTGGGACGTTCCCGGACCGGCCAATACCGTCACCAATCCGGGACAGCGGCCGATCTCCTACTGGTATAACGTCGAAGCCAGCATGTCGTCCCTGGCCTCCATCGAATTCCCGGCCAACAGCGGCGTGATCGGCGAATCCGGTCGTATCCGCGCCGGTTATGACCTGAACGCCGGTCGTGGTTCGAACGCTCGATCCTCCAAGTGGAACGACTTCTATCGCCCGCACAACCAGGGGACCAACATCGCCTTCGCCGACGGTCATGCCAAGTGGTACAACGACCGTGGCCTTGGCCCGGGGAACGATGACGATCGTGGCGGTCGTGCGATCCTCGGTCTGCCGCATGGCAACATCTGCGCCAACCCGCCGCAGCCGGGCATCTGGAACTACAAGTTCGTGACCGACCCCGAAGCGCTGGCCAGCGACTTCGGCGGTCTCGACCGCTGCCCGTAGGCAGAGCATCGCCTCCCCGGTTTCACCCGTGAAAACCGGGGAGGTCTCTTCCGGAGCATTCTCATGAAGAAAGAAATCCATCCCGGTGTAATTATCGGGGCGATTGTCGTCATTCTGGGTGTCGTCGGATTCTTCGCTTTTAAGACCTTCTTCACTGATCCGAATTACACTCCCCTGCAGGGAGCGGAAGGTCAACGAAAGTACATCGAACGACGTTCGAAAGATGCCGAAATCTACAAGAAAATTCAACAGCAGCAGGCCGCCGGCGTTCCTCCGGACCAGATCAAAACCGACTGAGTCCCGGTGGTAGCTGCAACCCCTGCTCGCCCGAATGGACGGGCAGGGAAGGCCCTGATACAATCAAAACGGATGGCGGTCACCAGCCGAAAATTGGCTTTCCTCGTTCTGTTTCCCGCCTTGCTCTCGGGCGGATGCGCCTTTACCCCGAACGCAAAGGCCCCGGTTTCCGCAACTCCCCCCGTTGCGACGGCGACAGGCATCCCTCGCCGTGATCTCGCCGAACAGTACCAAAACAACGGCTTAACCTTCGGGGCGATCGAACAACGGACACTCCTCTGCCGGAGCGAAATCTGCTCGGAATCCGATACCCGCGCCCTTGCCGATCTTTACGCCCGTGTGGGGCTTTTTGAAGAGGCAACGGCCGAACTCGAAGCGAATCTTCCGAAAAAGGACACGCCCGATCTGCGCCTCGCTCTTTCCCGTCTCCACTTCAAACTGGGGGACTTCCGGCGCGCCGCCGAGGCGCTGATCCCTTTGATCCCGGAAGCCGCCTCGCTGGCCGCCGAAGACCGTGTTACGCTGACCCGCACCCTCCTGCTGGCGGACGAGACGGGAAGGGCCGCCCCGCTGCTCGCCGCGAAAAGCGACGATCCGGAGCAACTGGGATTGCAGGGATTCTACGAACTATTGCGGGATCGGCCGGAGGCGGCCGTGCCCTTCTTTACGAAGGCGATCGAAACGACCCCGAACGATGCGTTTACGACTTTTCTTCTCGGCCTGGCACTCGAAAGAGCCGGGAAACGAACGCAGGCGATCGACATCTACCTGAAATCGGTGAACCTGCAAAACCCCCCGACCGAGGCGAAAATCGGGCTGGGGCGGACTCTCCTGGAAACGAAGCAGGTGGATCGAGCCATGTCCCTGCTGCAAAATGTCAACCCGGCGGAAACCCGCCGCGCCGATTACTGGGAACTGATCGAACGGGCGGAGACTCTGCGTCGAAAGCCGGTCGATGCCGCGATCTCCCGTGGCTACGCTCTGTACTACGGCGGAAAGCCGCGTGAGGCCGAGGCGGTCTGGAAGGCGGCCCTGCCGAAAACCACCGGCAAAGATACGGAGGAACTCTATGCCGCCCTGCACAACAGCGCCTATCGCCGACAGGAACCGGAACCGGCGTTGCGTTATGCGCAAGAGGCAGTGCGAAAGTTTCCCCGCGACCCGTTTTTCCTGAAGCGGAACGCCGAAGTTCTGCTCAGCCAGAACAAACTCGTCGAAGCGGAGCAATCGGCCCTCGCGCTGGAAAAGGTCACGCCGAACGATGAATCGGGGGAGGTCGCCAACCTGCTTTGCCGGATCGCCGTGGACGGTGGCAAGCCCGACCTGCTGGAACGGGCGAGCCGTCAGTATGAAACGGTGCAGCCCACCTCCGCTTTCCCGTTCCTCTATCGGGCGGAATGGCAGGCGCAACAGGGAAGCGACCCGGAAAACCTGAAGAAAACCCTCGCGCTCTATGAGGCGGCGGCAGAGCGCGAACCCGACAACGCCGAGGCGCAATCCCATATCGGACTGCTGCGTTTCGAACTGAAGGAACCGGAAAAGGCAAAGGAGGCTTTGCTCCGTGCTCTCTCGCTCTCGCCGGATGTCCAGGAGGGCACACCGCATGCCACGCTGGTGAAAATCTACGGGAAGGAAAAGAAACCGGCGGAGGCGAGTTTTCATGCGAAACGATACCAGGAGATACGCGAGCGCAAACAACGCTGGCCCGTATTGCTGAAGGCGCTGCGTCAGGACCGTCCACTGGCCGAATGGAAGGAACTGGGCGAAATGGCGTTGCGCCGCCGGGAAAACTGGATCGCCCTTTGCGCCTTCCGCCGCGCCACCGAACTCGCCCCGAAGGACCCGGCGGTGTGGCGTTCGCTGGCGGCGGTCTATAAGCGGGAGGGGTACTTCCTGCTCGCCCTGGAAACCATGCGCAAAGCGCACCGACTCACCCCGAAGGCGAACTCGAAAGCGTAGCACCATGTTCCGCCTGTCCCGCTCCGAACGCCGTTTCCTCTGGCCGATGGCCCCGCTACTCCTCGCCGGGTGTCTCTCCTCCCCGAAGAGCGAAACCTCCGTTCCCGTACCCTCCGTTCCCGTACCTTCCGGTCAGGCAGTTACCCCGGAAGTCGCTCCACCGCGTTTCACGGATGTCACCGAAAAGGCGGGGATTCGTTGGAAGTACGATCCCTGCCGGACCGGAAGAAAGTATCTGCCGGAGACCGTCGGCGGCGGCGGCGGCTTCCTGGACTACAACAACGACGGCCTCTTGGACATACTCCTGATCAATGGAAGACCGCTCGATGGCGGAAAGCCCACCGGCCCGCTTCCACGTCACGCCCTGTACGAAAATAAAGGCGACGGTACGTTCCGCGACGTCACCGAAAAGGCGGGCCTGACCACCAGCGACTATGGCATGGGGGCGGCGGTCGGCGACTATGACAACGACGGATGGCCGGACATTTACCTGACCGTTGTCGGGAAAACCCGCCTGTTCCGGAACGAAAAGGGACATTTTACCGATGTGACGGCCCGCGCGAAGGTTGCCGTGGACGGCTTTACGACCGCGGCGGCCTGGGGAGATACCGACCGGGACGGTGACCTTGACCTGCTGGTGTCGCGCTATGTGGAATGGACTCCCGCAACGGACCTGCCCTGCGGGCCGGTCAACGCGCGACAGTACTGCGCTCCGCACCAGTACACCGGTGCCCCCCCGGTGTTTTTCCGAAATAACGGCAACGGCACGTTCACGGAAGCCTCGAAAGCCTCAGGGGTTCTGGGACATCCGTCCAAGACGCTGGCGATTGCGCCGTTCGATTTCAACGGTGATGGATGGCTCGATTTCTTTCTCGCCAACGACACGGAACCCGATGTCCTCCTTCTCAACCGGAAGGACGGAACCTTCCGCGATGCGGCCCTCGAAGCGGGAATTGCGGTCGGGGCGGATGGCACGCCGACCGGCAGCATGGGCGTGGATGTGGATACTCCGTTCGGCGACGGCCGGTCGACGGTCGCGATCGGAGTCTTTGCCGGTCAGCAGATGAGCCTGTTCGTCGTGGGGGAGACCGCCGGAGACGTACCGCTTTTCGACAACCGCAAACAGGATGCCGGAGTCGCGATGCCCACCGCGACCATGACGACCTTCGGTCTCGCCTATGCCGACGTCAATAACGATTCCCATCCCGATGTTCTTATTGCCAACGGACATATCGACGATGACCAGGCCCTCACCGTCGGTGGAAAGCCGATCTCCTACGAACAACCCGCACAGCTCTTCTTAAACCGGGGAAACGGGACTTTTGAGGAAATCGGGGCCGGAGCCGGCCTGACAACGAAGACTATCGGGCGCGGCCTGGCGGTCGGCGACTATGATAACGACGGCAAAGCGGATGTGTTGTTGCTCACCAACGAGGGTGCGCCCCACCTTTTCCGGAACGAGACGGTCACGAATTCCAACTGGCTCGGACTGAAACTGGTGGGGAAGAAAGGTCCGCGAGATGCGACGGGCGCACTGGTAACGCTGATCGGCAACCGGGGCGCTCGGCAGACGCGCTGTGTGACCACCGTCCGCAGTTACCTTTCCTGCAACGATTCCCGCCTGCTCTTCGGCATTCCGGCAGGCGGCTTCAAGGAGATCGAGGTACGATGGCCTTCCGGCAAAACGACCGTTCTCCGGCCGTCGGAACGGAACCGCTATATTACGATCACCGAGGAGCCATGACCCCAACCGTCCTCTGACCCGGTGCGATGGAGCGGTTCGGTTGCGGGTGAACCCATTGACGGGGTCTGGCTGCCTCGGTATACTTGCCGAAGACGCCGGCGATTCCACGATACGGCGAGAGGACAGGCGGTACATGACCGAGCAGATTGTCAGCGAAGGCGGAGTCGTTATCTACAATCCGACCGCGGGACGCGGACAGGGCGTGGTGATGGCCCTCAAGGCGAAGGAACTTCTGGGCCCGAAATATGAGTGGCGGCCGACACAGAAGGCCGGACACGCCATTCAACTGGCGCGAGAGGCAGGGGCCACCCACGAAGTGGTCGTGGCCATGGGCGGCGACGGAACCGTCGGCGATGTTGCCCGTGGTCTTCTGGGCACGAATGCGGCTCTGGGCGTCCTTCCTGCCGGGACCGGGAACGATTTCGCCCGAAACCTGAATCTGAAACTGGAACTGGATGAGGCGGTTTCGACCGTGCTCAGCGGGGTCGTACGGCATATCGACGTCGGGATGATCAACGATACTCCGTTCATCAATAACGCCGGAACCGGGTTTGACGCGGCGGTCATGAAAACGATGAACACCTCCATCCGTTTCGCCCGTGGTTATTCGGCCTTCCTGCTGGCGATCCTCAAGACGCTTCCGACGTACAAACCGTTCCGCTTGAACTTGACCACTGTCGATGGTGAAAAGATAGAGGAACGGGCCTACATGGTTTCGGTTTTAAACGGAAGAATGTACGGTGGAGGAATGCTCGCCGCTCCCTTCGCCGAAATGGACGATGGCAACCTCGACCTCATGATTATCAAGGCGGTCCCCAAAATTCAACTGCTCCCCCTGATCGGAAAAGTGCGTAGCGGCCAACATATGAATCATAAGGCGGTTCGTGTCCTGAAGGCCCGGGGATTTTCCGTCAAAACCGTGCCGACCCAGCCGCTGAACATCGACGGGGATGTGACGGGCCTCACGCCTGCGGACATCACAACGCTACCTCGCGCCCTGAAGGTGCTGGTTCGCTAAAAGGTCGTCCTGCCGAGAACGGCAGCATTTAACCAAGGAGTATGCGATACGATGAATGCCGAATGGCTTCCCGCCGTCGTGCTGGCGGGCGGAAAGTTGGATAGCGCAACCGCCGCGAAGGCCGGAACCGATCTGGCCGCCGCCGTCGCCCTCGGGGGGCGGTCCCTCCTGGCAAGAACGGTCTCCTCGCTGCGGGAGTCCGGTCGGGTCCACAAAATCGTGGTGGTCGGCCCGAAGGGAGCGATCGAAAACGAGGCGCGTCAGGTCGGAGCCGACGATGTGCTGGAGGAAGCGGGAAACGCCGCGCGGAATATCGATGTCGGCCTCACCCTGCTTCGGTCGCAATCCAATACCGACCGGGTTCTTCTGGTCGCTGCCGATCTTCCGTTCCTCACAGCCCAGGCCGTCCGCGCTTTCCTCGACAGCGTGAAGCCGGACCCGGCGGACATTCTTTTGCCGGTGGGAAACCGTGCCGATCTGGAAAACCTCTGTCCCCGCAAACCGGGAACGTATGCCAAACTTTCCGGGGGGGAGGTCGTGCCCGCCAGCCTGTTGCTGGTTCGCCCGTCCGTACTGGAGCGGAACCAGGCCCTCTTCCGTAAAATGATCGAATCTCGAAACAATCCGACAGGCGCGGCGAGCGCCCTCGGGTTTCTTTTCGTGGTGAAGTATTTTCTGGGGATGCTGACCGCCCAGGAGGTGGAACGGAAAATCTCCACCCTTACCGGCAGTTCCTGCAAATCGCTGATGGGCGCGGACGCCCGACTTTGCGCCGATATCGGCGGTATGGCGGACTATGATAATCTGGTAAAATCCTTCAGTGGAATGTAACGGTCGCCGACACGAAGAAACCGGGTCGGCGCAGGGTTCAACAGGGGTTCGAGCCGACCATGGCTTTGATCGAGGATTTTCAGCGGGCGCAGGAGAAAGCGCAGGAGCGCGCCGTCGAAGCCGCGCGGGATGCCCAGGAGATATTACGGGATGCTCAGGAGTTCGCTCTGGCGCTGGCGCGGGAACGCGCAGAGGAAGCCAGCGAACACGCACGGCGAGCGACCGAGGCGATGCCGCCCGGTCTGCTGGTACGGATCGTTTCGTCGATCGTCGGTATCCCGCTGCTCATTTTACTGGTGTTTATGCAGGCGCCGCCCTGGTGGGGAGCCTGGCCCTTTATGGCCGCCACCACGGTTTGCGCCCTGGCCGGCGGGTTTGAGTATTTCAAGGGATTGCGTCTGCGCGGCTTCCGGCCATCGGAAGGACTCGCTTACATCGCCATCGCTCTGTTTCAGTTTGCCGCCTGGAAGGAGAGCCGGGGCCAGTTCGCCGGACTTTTGCCCGCCCTGATCGCGTTCCTCGTGGTCGCAACCCTGATCCAGCAGGTCATGCGCAAGGATTCGGAACCGATCGCCAATATCGGCGCGACCTTCCTCGGCGTCATCTACATCGGCTGGCTCTTCTCCTACCTCATCTACCTGCGGTCCCTGCCCGGAGATATCTCCGTTCCGCTCTTCGGCTACCATATGCCGCGTACCGCCTGGGGGGCCTGGGCCGTGCTTTATGTGATCGCCGTTACCTGGTCCACCGATGCCGGCGCCTACTTTACCGGATTACGATACGGCAAACGTAAGCTCGCCCCGCGACTGTCGCCCGGAAAGACAGTGGAAGGCGCGGTCGGCGGCATGTTCTGCGCCGGACTGATGTCGCTCGCCTGGGGGACATGGATCGGCCTTCCCTGGTACCACTGCGTCCTTCTCGGGGTCACCCTCGGAATCCTGGCCCAGGCCGGCGATCTCTGCGAATCGGCGATCAAGCGCGACCTGGGAATAAAGGATTTTGGCACGCTGTTGCCCGGCCACGGCGGAATTCTGGACCGGTTCGACTCACTCCTCTTTACCGCGCCGATCGCCTATTACTATCTGCTCTGGATCGTGCGCGTCGGGCATTCGTAAAGCCGACGATCACTTCGCGGGATAGAAGTGGCGGTAGTAGTCGCCTTCGGCGCCCTCCGGTCCGTCCTCGATGATGTCATAGATCCGGGGGCCGGCCATCGCCTTGACGTGCCCGTCGACGAACGCGCAGGTGGCAAAGCCGAGGCCGATCGTGCCTACCCGGACGGTCTCGCCGGCGGTGACGACCGTTTCAACCGGACTGGGAATCACCCGGTTACTGTGGCGAGTTCTGGGAAACGCGACCAGACCGGTGCATCCGCCGTTGTCATACGACGACGATTCCATGATCAGAATCTGCTCGGACGGTCGGGCGATCGAGGGAAACCCCAGGCTCGGAACACGGTATTCCGGACCGCCGCACTGCTGGGGTGCGTCGTCCGACGTGTCGTAACCGCCGATCCCGTCGTAAAGAGCTACCCGACCGTTGTACTCGTTCTGGTAGTAATCCGCCGGACCGACCGCGATATCCGAAAGATAGGGCGGCCCGAGCCAGTACAGCGTCCGCGAGGGCATTCCGTAAGAGACCAGCGGCCCCCCGACCGGACTGCCGCCCGCAAGTTCCCCCGAGACGAGTCCCGTGTCCTCGATGCGCGCCGACGGTTCGTAATCGACCCCGGAGTAGGGGAAGCCCGACACCGGTTCCAGGTCCGCGCCGGAGAGGGAAGGGCTCATTTTGCCGTTCGGGCAGACGAATACCTGGAGGTTCTTAATATAAGGTTGGGTATACCGGACCCAGGAGTAGTCGTAGAGGTACTTTTCGTCGGCGTATTCGTTGGCTTCCAGCGGAAACAGTTCGTCATAATCCTGCGCGTACTGAATCAGCCCGAGGGCGATCTGCTTGACGTTCGACAGGCACGAAGCCTGACGCGCCTTATCGCGCGCCTGGGCGAAGACCGGGAACAGGATGGCGGCCAGTATCGCGATTATCGCGATGACGACGAGCAGTTCGATCAGCGTGAACGCAGAACCTGCGCCACAGGCGGTCGAAATCCTTCCGGGAAGAGAGCGTTGGCAGCGCGGCGACAGCGAATCCGGGGTCCGAAAAAACATCTTTGATCCATATCCTCCAGTGAGACCGGCGCGGCGCGTCCTGCCGTCCCGCCGTTACTGCGGCGAGGCGGCGCGCGCCCGTTTCCCGGCGGCGCGGTTTTCCAGGTGGCGAAGAACCTCCCGGTCCTGCGGTGTCTGCGGCGCGAGCGTCGGTTCGGGAACCGATTCCGAACGGGCGCAGCCACTCGTCAGGGACAGGGGAACCCACCCGAAGACCACGGCAAAAACGAGAATCAATCGTTTCATTATCCGGAACGGAGTGTACCATACCGTAGGGAGCAGGGGGGGCATTTGAAGTGAAAATCGGGAAAATGCCGGGAATTTCCGAACCGGTGGCTCCTTGACAGCGAGCGGGGGCGGAGATACACTGACCTTGAGATTGCACCTATTTTCACAAAGTCGGTCGACGGTTGGACATTAGAAAGAGACGACGGTGGCTTTTCACGGATTTCAGGACTTTTTGCGGAAGCTCGAGCGCCACGGCGAGTTGAAACGGATTACCCGACCGTGTGACCCGGTTCTGGAAATCACGGAGATCGCCGACCGGGTCGTCAAGGCGGGCGGACCGGCGCTTCTGTTCGAGAACCCGGTCGGGAGTCGCTTCCCGCTGGCGATCAATGTCTTCGCTTCCCGAAAACGAATGAGCTGGGCACTGGGCGTCGACGATCTCGAGGAGATTGCCGCCGAGATCGAGCGTCTGGTGACGCTGCCGGGGAACATGCCCGACGGTCTGCTGGGAAAGGCGATGCTGCTTCCCGGCCTGGCCCGCATCGGGCGGGATACCGCGCCAAAAGTGATCTCCGGACCGGCTCCCTGCCAGGAGGTGATCAAGATCGGCGCGGCCGCTCGACTCTCCGAACTTCCGGTGCTTCATTGCTGGCCGCAGGATGGAGGGCGTTACATTACGCTGCCGCTGGTCTTTACCCGGGAACCGAAAACCGGCAAGCGGAACGTCGGTATGTACCGGATGCAGGTCTACGATGACCATACGACGGGAATGCACTGGCAGCGGCACAAGGTCGGCTCGCGACACCATGCCGAATACGAGGCACAGGGCAGGAATATCGAGGTCGCGGTCGTGCTGGGCGGCGACCCGGCCTTTACCTACGCGGCGACCGCGCCGCTTCCCGACATGATCGACGAGATGGTGTTCGCCGGATTCCTTCGCAAGAAACCGGTCGAACTGGTCCGTTGTAAAACCGTCGACCTCGCCGTGCCCGCCGATGCCGAGATCGTGCTGGAAGGATATGTTCCGGCCGGCGAACGGCGGATCGAGGGGCCGTTCGGCGACCATACGGGGTTCTATACCCTGGAGGACGACTATCCCGTCTTCAAGGTGACCGCGATCACGCATCGTCAGAACCCCGTCTACCCGGCGACAATCGTCGGGCGACCGCCGATGGAGGATGGCTGGCTCGGAAAGGCCACCGAGCGGATCTTTCTGCCGCTGGTTCGCCTTTTCGTCCCCGAAGTGCTGGATTACCATCTACCCGTGGACGGCGTTTTCCACAATCTCTGTATCGTGAAGATCCGGAAACGGTATCCCGGTCATGCCCAGAAAGTGATGAACGCGCTGTGGGGCCTCGGGCAGATGATGTTTACGAAGATTATCGTCGTGACCGATGAGTGGGTGGATATCCACAACCTGAACGAGGTTCTATGGGTTACCGCGAACAACATCGACCCGGAACGCGACATTACCTTTGTAAAGGGCCCCGTGGACGTTCTCGACCACGCTTCCCGAGCGCCGGGATTCGGGTCTAAAATGGGCATCGACGCGACGAAAAAACTGCCCGAAGAGGGGTTTTCCCGACCCTGGCCGCCCGTCATCGAGATGTCGCCGGAGATCAAGGCGCGGGTTGACGCCCTGTGGAAAGAGCTGGGATTGCCATGAACGACGGAACGGCGTGGATTCGTCTCGTGCCGATCGGTCAGGGGCTATTTCCTAAATTCGGCATAGAGGCTATAATGAACGCTATGGCGACCACAGCACGACGCGGTAAAGCGAAAAAAACGATGCTCCCGCCCGGAGCGTGGCATGTGCTGGAGGCCATCTGGGGAGAATCACAACGGGTGCGGCTGGTGACCGGATTACCTTCGCTGGTGACCGACACGGTCCATATCCGCTCCATCCATCTGGTCGGCTTTGTCAGTCCGGAACAGGTTCTGCTGGTTCAGAATCGCGATGGGTCCTTTACCTTTCCCGGAGGGCGACTCGAAGGGAACGAGACACTGGACGGCGCGCTTCACCGGGAGGTCTGGGAGGAGGCCCGGGCAACGATCGCCCCGGGGTATCGTCCGGTGGCGGCGACGCGTATCGAGTTTCTGAACCGGGTGCCGGGTCGGGTCTACCGGGTACACCCCTCCTATATCTCCTGGGTGGTGGGGCAGGTCGATGCCCTGGCCGATGAACCCTGCCTGGACCCGGCGGAGGGTGTGATCGATCGTCTGGTGACCAGTATCACCGATGCGATGGGGCGACTCGGACCGCTCGAACAGCGCGTGCTCGAAGGCGCGATCCGTCTTCGTGATGACCCCGGAACAGGATCGGTCTGACCATGCCCGTTAAGCGATTGATCGTGGCTCTCGGCGGCGCCAGCGGCGCGATCTACGGGGTCCGCTTTCTCCGACAGGCCGTTCGCTGCTACGATGAGGTGTACCTGACACTCTCGGCGAACGCCCCCGACGTTCTGCGGACGGAGGCCGATATCCGGCTTTCGGAGAGGCCGACCGCCGAGGAATTGCTCGGGTTCCCCGCGTCGAACCTTCGCTTCTGCGCGTCCAACGACTACTTCACGGCGCCCGCCTCCGGCTCGTTCCGACATGACGGCATGGTCATCATCCCGTGTTCGATGGGGACCGCCGGCCGCATCGCGGCCGGAATCTCCAACGACCTGACCACGCGAGCCGCCGATGTCTGTTTGAAGGAGCGGCGCAGACTGGTGCTGGTCGTCCGGGAAACGCCCCTGAACCTGATCCATTTGCGGAATCTGACAACGCTTGCCGAGGCCGGGGCGACCGTTCTGCCGGCCGCTCCCGCCTTTTACCATCGCCCTTCGACCATTGAGGACCTCGTCGATACGATCGTCGCCCGTACGCTGCAGGCTCTCGGAGTCGAGCAAAACATTGTTTCCGAGTGGGGACAGGAGTCCGCCCAATGATCGACCGCTGGTGGGCGCACGTTCGAATCGTGCTGGAGATGATCAAGTTCGAGCATACCCTGTTCGCGCTACCGTTCGCTTTCATGGGAGCGGTTCTCGCGCAGGGAGGGATTCCGCCGTTGCGGACCTGCCTCTGGGTACTGGTCGCGATGGTGGGTGCGCGATCGGCCGCCATGGCCTTCAACCGACTGGTGGACCGACATTTCGATGCCGCCAATCCGAGAACGGCGACCCGCGCGTTGCCCGCCGGATCGATCTCCGTCCGTTTTGTGGTCGGCTTTATCGTTCTGGCCTCGTTGCTGCTGATCCTGGCTGCCTGGAATCTGAACCGGATGGCGTTCCTCCTTTCGCCGGTCGCCCTGGCGATCGTCTTCTTCTACTCCTTCACCAAGCGATTCACGGCGTGGAGTCACGCCTTTCTCGGACTTGCGCTGGCGGTCGCGCCCGTGGGCGCCTGGATCGCGGTCGCGGGCAGTCTGTCACTGCCGCCCTTGTTGCTCGGGGCCGCCGTGCTTTGCTGGCTGATCGGGTTCGACACGATCTATGCCCTGCAGGACGTTGATTTCGACCGCAAGGTCGGCCTTTACTCGCTTCCGGCCCGGTTCGGACCGGCGGTCGCCCTGAAACTGGCGCGATGGTTTCATGTCGGCATGATCGGTTTCCTGCTGGCGCTCGGGTTCACCGTCCCCCTCGGCATCTGGTATTTTACCGGGGTGGCTCTGGCGGCGAGCCTGATCGCGACCGAGCACGCCATCATTTCACCGACCGATCTGAGACGGTTGAATATGGCGTTTTTTCAGCTCAACAGTATCGTCTCCTTCGGGCTGTTCCTGTTTACGCTTCTGGATCTTCTGCTATAGAGGTATAGAGGGGCAAAAAATGTCCGTCGTCATAGGATCGGTTCCTTACCTGAACGCCCGTCCGCTGGTGGACTGGTTCCATGCCACACCGGAAGGACGCGCGTCCGGAATCACGGTCGTCGAAGCGGTCCCGTCCCGGCTTTCTGGGATGCTGGAAAGCGGCGAGGTCGCCTGCGCGTTGCTTTCGTCGGTGACCCTGTTTCAACATCCGTCGTGGACCTATGCCCCCGGTGCGGCCATCGGATCGAACGGGCCGGTTGAGTCGGTACGGCTTTTCACGCGCGGGCCGGTCGAGAGCATTCGTCGTGTCGCCCTGGATACGTCCTCCCTGACCTCCGTCATGCTGGTCCGAATTTTGCTGAAGGAGGAGTTCGGAATCACGCCGGAATTCCTCCCGCACCCGCCCCGCCTGGGAGCGATGCTCGATACCGCCGACGCCGCTCTGGTCATCGGTGACAACGCGTTTCCGGAGCATACCGTGGCCCCGGTCTCCTACGACCTCGGGGAGATCTGGACCCGACGAACGGGGCTTCCGTTCGTCTATGCGCTCTGGCTCGGACCGTCGGAATCTCTGACGCCGGAACTGTCCGCCCTGCTTCGCACCGCGAAGGAGTGGGGGACCGCGCATGTGGCGGAGGTGGCGGAGCGAAACGCCGCGCGCCACAACCGGACGGTCGAACGGGCCCACCGGTATATGACGGAATATATCCGCTACGACCTCGGACCGTGTGAGGAAGAGGGACTCTTGCTGTTCGGACGGAAACTGCGAGAGCACGAACTGGTAGGAACGAAATGACCGACCGAAATCGTCATGTGGCGCGGACGGTGGAGGCGCTGCGCAAGTCCACCGGAATGGCGGGGTCCGAGAGCGTTCGGATCGTCGCCCTCGGCGACTCGGTGACGGCGGGCTGGCTCGAACACGGAGTTCTCGATCCGGAGGCCGCCTATCCGAACCTGTTTCGCCGCCGGCTGAACGCGCTCTTTCCCCACGCAATGATCAATGTTCTCAACATGGGACTCGGCGGGGAGGACAGCGAAGGGGTACTGACACGGCTCGAACGGGACTGCCTGCGTCATTCCCCGCATCTGGTCACCATCTGCCTCGGACTGAACGACGCCCGGAACGGACGCGAGTATGTTCCGACGTTCCGAACGAACCTGACCGAGATCGTCGACCGGATACGGACGACGCCCGCCGATCTTCTGCTGATCACACCGAACACCCGTGGCGACGCCCTGCAGGAGGACGGCACGCTTGTCGAGTTCGTCCGGGCGATACGGGCGGTCAGCCGGGCGCAGGATGTCGGACTGGTGGACGTCCATGCGGTCTACCAGGGGGCGATCCGGATGGGCGCGGCTCCGGCGGACCTGATGTCCAACCGGGTTTCCCACCCGACCCGTGAAGGACACCACCTGTTTGCGAACGCTCTGATCGCCTTCTTCCAACCCTGACAAGCGGCAGGGAACGTGCTATACTGCGTTGCATGAGCGACAAAGAGGAAACGCAAAAGCAGATCATTCAAGCCGCCTGGATTGTCGGAGCCGTCGCCGCCGTTGTGTCGGCCGCTACCGTCGCCTACGTCTTTTACACGCGCACCCGCAGTCTGACCCCGCAGGTGGAGAGCGTCCAGCAGTTACTGGACCGCTGCCATGAACAGGTTCGTTCGATCGAGGAAAAGATCGGCCTTTTCAACGATCTGGCGGCGGGCCAGACGACCAACGCCTGACGGCCTTTTCCGCCCGACCCTTCGCACGGAAACCGGAGAATTTCATCGTCCGATAATCCCGATTATGTCTCCGTTCCTTTCCCGGAGGATCGACGAATGGTGTCCCGTTGAGAGTTCTGCGTATCGCCGGCGAGGAGGAGATGGTCGCCACGTTTCTTCGGGCTGAAATCGCCTCGCCGCGCTGGAAGGACACGATCTCCGATTGGCTTCGGCGATACGGTTTCGATCGTCGCTTGGTGGAATTCCCTGATCTCGATTCTGCCTCGGAAAACGCCGCCCGCGCTCTGATCCTCGGCGATTTTCGAGGCTATGCAAGGAACCTTGATCTTTTCCAGGACTATCCCGCGCCCGGCACGATCCGTTGGGAACACGTGGTTTTGAACGGCGAAGACCTCGCGCAGGTTCGCTACATCGACTATTCCTACTGGAACGAACTGTCGGACGGAACCCGCCGGGCAAGTGTTGCCGCCGAGACCATCCGGCGCGGCATCACGGTATTCGGAGTTTCCAATGACGGCTTCCGGCAGGCGGCTCAGATGCTGGAAAACGGAGAGCGATTTCCGGAACTGATCCTGGTGCGATCCGAGGGAACGCCGCCGGTCGTACTGGAGGGACACCTGCGACTGACGGCCTACTTCCTCGCTCCGGAGCGCACGCGCGCGGACGTTCAGGCGTTCCTTGGCACGTCGCCCGCGTTCGCCCACTGGTAGATCCGATCGCGGTCCTGTCGGAATTATCCCTGAAGCGCCCTCATCACCGGAACCTTCGTCCCGTTTCGTGGCTATGGTGTTCGTATATGTCCACCAACGTCCGTAACGAAAGGAACCGAGCAGGGATGGTCCACCACTGCCACCACAGGTATCGGAGACTACCCGGTTTCCCCGTCTTCTGCCTCCTTCTCGCATTGCTGGCGACCTCGACGCCGCACGCCGACGCCTGCCCTGTCTGCGATTCGCCGACGGGGCGCGAGGTGCGACGGGAAATCTTTAACGAAGAGTTCGGACCGAACCTCCTCCGAACCGTTCTTCCCTTTCCCATCTTTCTGGGAATCACTGCGTTCCTGTATGTCGGACCGCCGTCGTTCCGGCGTCGAAACGAGTCTACCCCCGCCGAGGATACGCTATGAATGCGCGAACGAACTTTCGCCCGCTCCTCTCCGCCGGCACCCTGATCGGAATCGGGATGGGCGGGTTTGTGGACGGGATACTCTTCCACCAGATACTGCAAATTCATAACATGCTGTCGGCCCGACTGCCGCCGAACACGCTCGCGAATGTCGAAATCAACATGGTCTGGGACGGTATTTTCCACGCCTTTACCTGGGTAATGACCGTTCTGGGAATCTGCCTGCTCTGGAGAGCCGGAAGTTTGCCGGACGTTCCCTGGTCCGCCCGGATACTCGCCGGGTCCTGCCTTCAAGGATGGGGCCTTTTCAATCTGGTGGAAGGAATCCTGAACCACCATCTTCTTGGCATCCACCATGTCGTGGAGCGGTTCGGTTTATCGGTCGCCGACGGGGCGTTTCTGGGGGCGGGCGTTCTATTGATGGTGATGGGTCAGGTCATCATCCGTACCGGGCGATCGAACACGACCGTTACCCACCCCGGTCCGAACGCCCCACGTATTCCGCCCGGAGCATGACCTTTAAAAATCGACCTTGCGGCCGGAACGACCCTCGGTGTCAGACATCGTCCGAGGTCGCCGCCTCCGCCGCGGCCGCCAGTGCGTCCTCATCGATGGCCGGAGGCGGAAGTCGCAGAATGGCTTCCGCCCGTTCGGCATCCTCCTCGCGAACCTGGACCCAGATACCCTGGAAGCCGGGAACCGCTCCGAAAATCGCTCCGGAGACCTGATGATAGGCCGTATTACTCAATGTCGCGAAGATATCCGCGTCACGCAGGCGCATGAGGTACAGGCTCGCCTCGATCTCCGTATTGAAAACGCCGATCGTCACCAGATTCACAGGCATCCCTTTCCTGTCATCTCCCCTTGCCCTACCCCGTCGGTGTTCAAATCACTCCGGCCCGCCCCTGTTTCCACTTGACCGGGCATCCGACAAACACACTGATTTCGTTCGCCAGATTCATGGTCGCGCGTTCATCGTATCCGTTGTGAATCAGCATCTGCTGGCCGTCGTTGTAGACCAGGCTCAACAGGTACAGGTAGCGTTTGTCCGGGTCCTTCGTCTCGCGGATCGTCACGAACTCAATTCGGCGAAGCCGGGTAACCCGTCGGCTACCCCGGAAAAACGAATCGTCCGATCGCCGAAAACGGAAAACGAGGTCCGCATTATACGCCCTGAGGACGTACAGCGGAAGGAGAAAGAGGATGAGCGCCGAACCGAACAGCCACAAAAAGCCGAAATGATTTTCCCGTAAGGAGAACAGAATCGACGGCTGTTCGACTCCTATGCCGCGAACGGTCGATCCCTGGTTTTGTAGGACGCTCATTACGCCGATGATCAGGACGGCGAGCATTGTGGAGCCAAACATCATGCAGCCGAGGAAGGATAACTCACCCTGTTTCGGCATTCGAAGGACGAGTTCATCCTGCCCGGCGGAAACATCGAAAGGACCGACTTTCCGCGTGACGGAGGCCGTATCTCGGGCCACCATGGATTCGTTCCTGCGGCGGAAACCATCGTTCCGCCGTGCCTTTCCGTTACGACTGACGGATCATTGTACCCGATTCGTTACCCGGGCGGAACGGTTTGTGCCGGTTACGGAGCGACGATCACAGAGCGACACGGGCGGCGATACGCGCCATCGCCTCACCGGCGATCGCCATAAACCAGACGGCGGCACGGACCATGCGGCAGCATTCCGGGGTCAGAGTTCCCGCGCCCAGTCCGCAGTCGAGGATTCTTTCCGCTTCCGCGCAGGCCAGATCGACGCGGCGGTAAAGGAGTGCGGCATCGCGAGCCAGAATCGGGTCGTTTTTTTCAACGCACTCGGCCGCCCGAATCGCCACCTGATAGGCCGCCCGACCCACCGGAAGGACGATCTCCAGCGCTTCCCAATCGTTGGGCATCTGCCGGAACAACCAGGACAACTGCGACGCCTGCCGGGCGCAGCGTGCGACCGTTCGCAGGTCCGCCGCAACCTTCAGACAGACAGTGACATCCATGGTCTGATCGGGGGACAACATGGAATTACAGAGCAGCGCGCGCGCCTCCGCTTCCAGGTTATCCGCCGGAGTCATGCAGTTCGGCATCGCGCCGATCCCCCAGGCATCCTCCCCCTCGAAATGCCGGACACACTTACCCAGGGATTCCGCGCAGTTCCGGGTCAGGTGAAACAGAATCGCCTGCAAAGGCAACAGGTTGATCTCCGACGTGTTCTTCGGTCCGGACACTCGCGCCGGGTTCTGGGACATCGATCCGGTCGAGACCGGATTTTGCGGAGTGATCTGTTTGGATGTGAACAGCATTTAGTTGCCTTCCCTCGTGAAAAACTGTTCCAATTAGCCAATGTGTTGGTAAATCAACGTTCCACTCAGTAAAAAAGCAAATTCCATGCCCCTGCTTCGCCTTCCATTAGAACGATTGAAAACCCGTACCTTTGCGGGCAAACAGGAAAGCCGAGGGAAGTATCATCGCTACTTGACGTCGGAAATCATGCCGTCGCGCAACAACACCACCTCATCGGCGTTGCGCACCATTTCCGGGTCATGGGTGACGATCACGACCGTCCCACGTGCCCGCCAGGTCGCCAGCGCCTCCACGACCCGGTGGCCGTTCCGGTGATCCAGCGCCGCCGTCGGTTCGTCCGCGAAAATGACATCCGGATCGTTCATCATCGCTCGAACGACCGATACCCTCTGCTTCTCCCCCCCGGAAAGCTGGGACGGCAGTTTGTTCTCCATCCCCCCCAGCCCCATCTCCCGAAGAAGATCGCGGGCACGATCCCGCGCGGTCAGGTCCGGCTTCGGCGCGGCGGTCACCGCATTCTCCAGAGCCGTCAGGTACGGCAGCAAAAAGGGTTGCTGGAAGACAAACCCGAAACGGGCGCGGCGCAAAGCGGTCACCTCGGCGTTGCTCCGCTCCCGGTACACGAAATCGCCGAAACGCGCCGCGCCCGCAGTCGGCGGCTTCAATCCCGAAAGGATATAGAGAAGGGACGACTTCCCCGAACCGGACGGACCCATAATGCCGTACAACCGCCCCGCAGGCAACGTCAACGTTACCTCGCGAAGCGCAAAGGTTGTTCGCTCTCCGTCGTTATAGGCCAGAGAAACCCCTTCCGCGGCCAGTTCCGCGCTGCTCCCCTTTCCCATCAGGCTACCTCACGACGTTCGATGATCGTAACCGGGTCGAACCGTAAAAGGCGGATGCCGATCGTAACGACGGCAAAGGCGGTGATGACAATCGGGATCGGGAGCGTATAGGCGTAAGCGAAACGGTCCAGCGGGTCGATGAAAAGGCCCCGGGGTTCGAAGACCGGTTCGCGGAAGACCGACAGCACGACGTATGTCAGTGTCGCTCCGATCGCCCATCCGATCAGGTTGAGCAGAAAAGTTTCGGCCAGAATACGCCCGACCAGCTGTGTCCGCTGGTATCCGATCGCCGCCAGAACGGCGAACTCTCCGATGCGCTGCGTAAAGTAAATGTTCGACAGCATACCGCTCATCAACGCGATGACGAAGATAACGGTCCCGTTGACGACGGCCATGATCAAGAACATCGTGGAAAGACTGTCGCGCACCTGCTTGATCAGGTTCTGGCGGGAGAGGACCTGACAACGCGAGGGGGAAAGCTTGCCGCTCTCCTTGTTGTGGGCCGGCATCATCGTATCGTTGATCGCCATCAGTTCCGCAGGCGTCTTCGCCGTGTAAATGGTCGACCGGGGAGCGGCCAGAAAGGTGGTGTCGCAGAACGATTTCGTACTGATCGCGATCCATACCGGACCACGGAGGATCCCGACGCACCGGACGGGGATCGGCGAACCGGAAATACCCCCTTCGTCCAGCGGACCGGCGATGATATCACCGATCTTGATCCGTTTGTTTTTTGCCAGAGGCTGGGAAATGGCAGCTTCGGGCATCCCTTCCGCCGGCATCCGTCCTTCCGTCAAACCTGTGCCGATCCGGTTCAGGATATATGCCCGGTTGTCCGGGTCCAGGCCGAGAACGACAAACGGCAGCGAACCGATGACGGTTTTGATATTGGTAAAGAAAAGGCTCGCCTCCATCACCCGATCGATACGCGCATCGGAACGGATGATCGCCTTCTGATCCTCCGGAACCCGGGCTGTCACCCGTTGCGGGATGACGTAGGTGTAGTAATTCGTATAACCGTAGATCGTCAGAATGGTCCGGTCAATCGAATTGGCCAGGCAGGCAATCGTCGCGATCAGGAAGACCGACAGGACGATGACAAAGCCCATCGGTGCGACCTTGCCGGGATTCCGGGAGAAATAGTTGAAGGCGGACAGCGGATTTCGCATACCCTTATGGAAACGAACCTTTCCCTCGAACAGTTCCCCAGGTTATGACGGCGTTAAAGCGACCAGGAGGCGTTCTGCAAAACGACCCGATAACCATCGGGATCGACGAAGGTTCTGCCGTTCCGGTCCCAGTACGGGTTGTGCGAAGGAACGGGATGGTACCCCTTCGCCAGCATACTGTCCACCGCCGCCTGCCACTGCTCCGCGTCCGGAAGGTAGAAAACCAGAAGATTTTCCTCCGACGGAGCGCTTCCCGCACCATGCCCCTTCCATCGCGTGAACTCCAGGTGATACGGAGAACCATGATGCCCCAGGATGACGCCATCGAATCCGTCATGACCCTCGAAGGACGAAAGCTCCTCAAAGCCCAGCGCATCCACATAAAAGCGTACCACTTCATCCAACCGATCGGTCGGACGGGCGACTCGCATTACGACCGTGTCTTTCACCGCAGTTTCCTTTCCGGTATCGCGATCGACACCTTTATTAAGACGATACCGGAGCGGAGAAGCATATGCAAATCGATGAGCGAAAAAAGAAGCGACGAACGACCGCTCTACAGGGAATGGACGGGATCCGTTTCGATAGTTCGTGGTTCGGGGTCCGCGATTGCCTCTCCGTACCAGGTTTGCGCCCGGTCGAGAACGGATTCGATATCGTTCAGTGACCGGACCTGCGTGAGCGCCGTTCGAATGTGCGACGCTCCGTTGAACCCCCGGAAATAGTGGGACAACAGGCCGCGCAGTTCCCGGCAGGCGATGTCCTCCCCCTGACACTCCACCTGCAGTCGGGCATGGTCGCGGGCGACGCCGATCCGTTCCGTCACCGAGGGTTCCGGCGCAAGCACCCCCGTCTCCAGATAAAGCCCGATCCGTGCCAGAAGCCAGGGGTTGCCCATCGCCGCCCGCCCTACCATCACCCCGTCACAGCCCGTTTCGGACAGCATGCGTTTGGCATCCTGCGGGGTCTCAATATCGCCGTTCCCGATCACCGGAATCGAACCGCCGACGGCTTCCCGGACACGGGCGATCACCGACCAATCGGCCGTCCCGGTGAACCCCTGCGAGGCGAAACGGGCATGCACGGTGACGGCCTTCGCGCCGAGAGCGGCGGCGGCCCGTGCGAACCGGGGCGCGGTTTCGTCGCGGGAATCCCATCCGGAACGGACCTTGACCGTGACCGGTACGGAGGGCACGGCCTCGACCACCGCCTTCACGACCGCTTCCGCCTGGCAGAGGTCCTTCAAAAGGGCGGCGCCGGCGCCGGTTTTCGCCACCTTCGGAACCCAGCACCCCATGTTGATATCGACGCCATCCGCTCCCCGGTCGACGACGACTCGCGCCGCCTCGGCCATCACCGACGGATCGCCACCGAACAACTGGCAGAATACGGGGCGCTCCTCGTCCGTCCAGTCAAACATGCCGAACGTTTTCGCGTTTCGATAATGGATCGCCATCGACGAGATCAACTCGGTGACCACAAGACCGACTCGCCCGTGACGCTTACAGAGAACCCGGAACGGATGGGAGGTGATCCCCGCCATCGGCGCCAGTACCACATTGGGCCAAACTTCGATTTTTCCGTAACGCATCGCGCCGGTATTGTATCGCACTCTCTAAGGTAGCGACTTTGCGTCATGCTATAATACCGTTATGCCGCACGAAGAACTGCCGGGTAACGCCAACGACTCCGCTCCCTCCCCCGAGACAACGACCGAACCTTCGGAAAACCCCCTCGGTGGGAACCGAAACCCCGACAGAAAACCCGCTGAAAAAGAAGTTCCCATTCCGACCCTTGAACGATTGACGACCTATTTGCGCTGTCTGATCGACATGGGAGCGACCGGACTGGATACGGTCTCGTCCTCTCAGATCGAGCAGCAGACCGGAATCAGCGCGGCGCAATTCCGAAAGGACCTATCCTGGTTCGGGGAGTTCGGAAAACCCGGCGTCGGATATAATGTCACGGACCTGGAAGGCCGAATCGCGGAGATTCTTCAGATCAACCGGGTTCAACCGATCCTTCTGATCGGAGCCGGAAACCTGGGCTCCGCACTGGTAGGGTACCCGGGCCTCGAGGAGCATAAATTCCGCATCGTTGCCGCCTTCGATGCCGACATCAACAAGGTCGGCCGCCGACTTCGGGGGATCGAAGTGTACGATTTCCGGCGATTGCACGAAATCAACCGGACCCTCGGGGCGCGAATCTGCATTCTTGCCGTCCCCGCTGTTGCCGCTCAATCGGCCGCCGAGCATGCGATCGAAAGCGGAGTTCGCGCCATTTTGAATTTTGCACCGATTATTCTGCGCCTGCCGGGAAATGTCATTGTTCGAAACGTTTCCTTCCTGCAGGAACTAGCGGTCCTCTCCTACCACCTGACGGAGAGCAGCCGGGCGGAACACCGATGAACGGGGGGCGAATCCTGCGGAGAGCGGTGACGTGAGAGCGGACGGTATTCGGTGGTCCTACCTTCTGCGGACTCTTCCCCGATACCTGTTGCCGGTTCTTACCATGGCGGCCCTCTCCGCATTTGCCCTGCTGGTCGGTCAGAAACTTCGCCGACGTCAGCCTCCCGTCCTTCCGAAAGACCACCTGGTGGTATCCGTTCTGAACGTCGGCCATGGAGAGGCGGCCTGGCTTCGTACCCCCGCCGGGCGTTTCATCGTGATTGGCGCCGGTCCCGTCGGACAGGGGGATCACGTTAGCCGGTCGCTGAAGATCGCGCAGGCGAAACGAATCGAGCTCCTAATCGTGCCTTACCCCTATGCGGAAGCGATCGGCGGAATGTCCGATCTCCTCGGAAACTTTCCGGTCGACCGGATCTGGGAACCGGGAGGGCCGGTCATCAATCAGTGGCATACTCAGTTTCGGGAAGGAGCCCGGCGCAAAGGGATTCCGGTCACCGTTATTCGAGCCGGTGCCCATATTGAAATGGACGGTGTGACGGTCGAAGTACTGTCGCCCGGCGAACCCCTGGTCAGTGAACCGCCGAAGGCGGCCAACAACTCGGTCGTGGTCCGTATCGGCTTCGGAAGATGCCGCTTCCTGTTTGCCGGCGGCCTCGAACGCAAGGGGGAAAACCTGTTGATCGGCAGGCAACCGGACCTCCGAGCGGATTGGTTGCGAGCGGCCCGGTTCGCGAGCGGCAAATCCTCCTCGCCGGAGTTTCTCCGGCTGGTTTCTCCCGATATCGCGGTCGTCAGCGTCGGCCCCAACCGGAGCGGCTACCCCCATCCGGACACCATGGAACGCTTGACCGCAACCGGCGCATCGGTTTACCGGACGGACACACAGAGCGGCTCTCTTCAGTTCACCTGCGACGGAGAAACCATCTCCGGCCCGTACTGAAAAAAGCGAGGCGTCATCGCCTCGCTTTTCCCCGATGGTCGGATTCCCGCCCGAATCCATATCGATCAATGCGCCGGACCGTCGGAACCGGCCAGGATGATGGTCTGCGCCTCCTGCCGACGACGAAAGTGGACCGTCTCCCAATCCCGAATGTAATCGTAGATCGTCGCTGCCATACGCCGGGCATCCCACTCCGACAACAGCAACGTCAGCGTATCGGTCGCCTGAACCATCTTCACCGCTCCGCCCGGCATCGTTTCCCCCCGACCGTTATCGATCTTGATCACGAACGGTTGGCGATATTTCGGGTCTTTCCGGAGGGTCATGACCCGGGCCTGCGTACCCTCCTCGGTCGAACTGCCCTTGTAATCGGTCCACTCGGAAAATGTCCCATGAAGGATATCCCAGCAGACGAGTTTGATATCGGAAACGTCCGCGTAGTGGCGGACTCGAACCGTGGACTTGAAGTTTTCGTCGAACGCGACCAGTGTGAAGGCGATCTTGCTGCGGCGGGACTCCAGGTGAAGCATATCGCCCACATCGATCAAGCGGTCCTTGGTCACGTGTTTGAAGACCTGAACCCTTGAAATCTCCCGCCCGGCGTCCCGGCTCCCCTCCCGGTTCCCTTTCCGCCCGGCGTCCATAACGGATATGACGGCCATGTGTTTCTCCTTACAGCACTCGACGGTACGTACAGGCGCCGGACTCCCCCCGGGCGCCCCAGCACTCCCAGCAAAGCAGGTAGCCACGTCCACGGACATGGTACATACTCGAAACCAGGTCATCACCGCACTCCGGGCATCGGCCGCGCACCCAGTCCGGATGCGGACGCCCGTCGGCGATCTCCGGTGCCGGATGAATCGCGGTGACGCCTTCGATCTCCCCCTTTTCCATCAACAGGGATTGGGGTTTGGGAAGGGTCGCTGCCGGCCTGACTCGATGGAGGTTGGGTGTTTTGCTCATCGTTCATTCCCATCAAAACATGGTTTGTTCGATGAGAATACTCCGATGGCTCATGGAAACCGGAAACACCGGAACGTCAATGTACAACGTTTTTGGCGGAAACCGTCAGGGAGGTCAGGTAACTGCCCAGCGCCGCATCATAATCGCCGCGCGCCCGAAGAATCATCTCGATCGCGTCCCGAACCGCCCCCTGACCACCCGCGCGGGGTGTCACATAGTGGGCGACCCGTTTGACCTCCGACACCGCATTCGCCGGAGCGATCGCAACCCCCGCACGGCCCATCGCCGGAAGGTCGTTCAGGTCGTCGCCCATGAAAGCCACTTCGGATGGCGCGTAGCCATGCCGAACCATCAGCTCGGAAAGCGCCGTCCCCTTGTCGCGCACTCCCTGGAGCAACAGGCCGACCTTCAGTTCGGCGGCGCGACGCCGCACGACCGGCGAATCCCGCCCGGTGATCCAGGCAATCCCAAGGCCGCTGAAACCGGCGAGAACGATTCCCAGCCCATCCTGGATATGAAAGGCTTTCAACTCCTGGCCCGCATCCGAATAGATCACGGTGCCATCGGTCAGGGTGCCGTCCACATCGAGCGCCAGCAACCGAACCACTCCCAGGTCCGACATAACCTCTCCCCTTTACGGCTCGCGCCAGGCCCGTCCCTCGCCCAGCAGACCCGCCGCGCGGTCCGGACCCCAGGTACCCGTAAAATAGGGTTGAATGTCGCCTGAACGCTCCTTCCATACTTCCAGAATCGGGGAAAGAAGGTTCCAGGCCGCCTCGACCTCGTCGCCCCGCGCGAAAAGGCTGGCATCGCCACGGATCGCATCCAGAATCAATCGCTCGTAGGCATCGGCAATCTGCGCGTTCGGAAACGCGTCTTTGTAAGTGAAGTGCAGATCGACCGGTTTCAGGCTCATTGCCGGACCGGGTTCCTTCGCACCGATCAAAAGGAAGATGCCCTCGTCCGGCTGAATCCGGATCGCCAGGACGTTGGGCTGAACGTCCTCCCGTTTCATACGGGCGAAAAGAACCTGAGGAATCGAACGGAACTGTACCGCAACCTCAGTGACCCGGCGCGGCATCGCCTTTCCCGCCCGAATGTAGAACGGCGTTCCGCCCCAGCGCCAGTTGTCGACGAACAGGCGCATCGCCGCGTACGTCTCGGTCAACGAATCGGGTTTTACCCCGTTCTCCTGACGATAACCGGCATACTGCCCACGAACCGTCGACGTGGAAACGTCCTCGCGCGCAATCGACCGGATGGCCCGCAGAACTTTGACCTTTTCATCCCGAACCGCATTGGCATCGAGCGAAACGGGGGGCTCCATGGCGACCAGGGAAAGAATCTGCAACGCATGGTTCTGGAGCACATCGCGCGCCATACCCGTCTCATCGAAGAAATTGCCCCGACCCTCGACCCCGATCTTCTCCGCGACCGTAATCTGCACATGATCGACGTACTTATGGTTCCAGAGCGGCTCGAATAGCTCGTTCGCAAATCGGAACACAAGGATGTTTTGAACGGTCTCCTTGCCCAGATAGTGGTCGATCCGATAAATCTGATCCTCGGAAAAGTAGTTCAGCAGGGTCTCGTTCAGATGGTGGGAGGTTGCCAGATCGTAGCCGAACGGCTTTTCCACAATGATCCGGGTCCATGCTCCGCAATCCGGGGCGGGCCGGTTCAGGCCGGATTCACCGAGGTGCGTGATGACCGTTTCATACTGCTCCGGCGGAATCGCGAGATAATACAACCGGTTGCAGGTCGCGCCCAGTTCCTGATTCAACTGGTCCAGACGTTCCTTAAGACCGCGATACCCTTCCGGAGCATCGAATTCGCCGCGCTGATAGAAGACCCGCGAAGCGAATGACGACCAGGTCTTGCCCGAGGTCGGCATTTTCGGTGCAAATTCATGGATCGCCGCCTTCAAATCCTCGCGAAACGCTTCATCGTCTTTTTCCCGACGCGCATAGGCAAGAATGGCGAAGTGCTCCGGAAGAAGACCGTCCCGATGCAGGGCGAAAAGTGCGGCGGCCAGTTTCCGACGGGTGAGGTCACCGGTCGCGCCGAAAAGCACGAAAACACAGGGAGCCAGGTCAGGCATGAAAACGTCCTTTTACATTCATTTCCGAGGTACTGACAAACGATTCCGCGCCGCCGTTCCCGCCTCCTTCCGGCGAAAACGACAGCGCGATGAATTCAAGGTGACGGGAGTGTGTGGGAATCGAACCCACCCGGGATAGCATCACCATCCCGCGCACGGTTTTGAAGACCGGGAGGGCCACCAGACCCCCTGCACCCCCACGAAACACGTCCCCGGCAAGGCGCTACATTATTTTATACATCCACCGGGCGATTTTCCCCACCTTTCGCCCGGTTTGATTCTCGGGCGACGTCGGCAGGCCGTCGCGGAAATCGGGCCGGTGTCGGAGCCGACTTTCGGTACACCAGGAGAAAACGTTCCGACGGTTCCAGGGAAGGGTCCGTCGCCGGGAGAATTTTTCGTACCTCGACCACCGGCCGGAGGTTCATTCGCTCCGGTAAGCCTCCCGCCGCCGCGGTCTCCTCCCGGGCGTTCGCCCCCTTCATCGCCAGGAGGCTTCCGCCGGGCCGGACCAGCGGTCCGCACCATTCGAGCAACATCGGCAGGGCGGCCACCGCCCGGGCCGTTACCAGATCGAAACGGTCCCGAAAACGTCGGTCCCGCCCGGCATCCTCCGCTCGAAGATGCACCGTATCCACGCCGGTCAGGCCAAGAAGCGAGATCGTCTCGTCCAGAAAACGAAGCCGCTTGGACAGCGAATCCAGCAGCGTCAGACGAATATCCGGACGGACGATTTTCAGAACCATTCCGGGAAACCCCGCACCGGTACCGACATCGATAACCTGTGACCCGGCAGGCACCGACACCGCGCTTAACACGGTCAGCGAGTCGGCGAAATGTTTGATCGCCATCTCCTCCGGCCCGGTAATTCGCGTCAGGTTCATTCGCTCGTTGACCGCCAGCAGGTGACGGGCAAACCGCTCGCAGAGCGTCATCTGCTCCTCGTCAAGCGGTACGCCTACGGCTGGCAAGGCGGCGATCAACGCCTGACGAAACCGAACTTGATCCTCCTCGGTCATCTTCCGCGATCCGTTACCGCCTTAGCCGCCGGTCCGTTTCGATCGTTCCGCCAGAAACGCTTCCTCGGCGGCATCCAGTCGGTCGCCGGTCGTCCGAGATGCCTCGTCGCGCGCCGTTTCCTCGGTCGAGAGGTCGTTGAGCGAGACGAGCACGGCGTAATTCAGACGGAAATTTCGTTCCCGCTCGGACGCCCGTCCACGAACCTCCTCCGAAAGCCGGTCCAGGTACCGTCGGCGCTCGGACACCTCCGTCTCCTCGTGTCGCATTCGAATCTCGGAAGGAAGCGCATCCCGGTCGATCAAAACCGATGCCTCCTCCCCGAAAACTTTGAGAACGACGCCCCGTAGATGGGCATAATGCGGGAAATAGAGACCGCTTTTGATGTCGCCGGCGGTCTGAGTGCGGGCTACGACCACCACACGATCGCCTTCCTTGAACTTGCTCATAAATCGCTTTCCTGCGGTATTCCCGAAGGGCGCACCGCTTCAGAAGTGTACGCCACGGGTCAGGGTGTGTCAAACCCTCCCGGCACTCCTGCAGGATGCGCACTCCGGGAAAAGGCGTCTCAGGAAGCCGTCACCGCATACAGCTTTCGGCCCCCCTGCAAACCGCCCATCGGAAACGGTGTCGCCTCGTCCGTCTCCGAAGCGCCGCCCCACTCCTGCGGGTCCACCTCCCGCCCGTTCTCACGAACCCATTCGAATATTTTCCCCACCGACCCGCCGCGTCCCGGCCCCCCCGGTCCACCGGGACCACCGGGACCACCGGGTCCACCGGGTCCACCGGGTCCACCGGGTCCACCGGGTCCACCCGGACCTCCCGGACCCCTGCGACCGCCGATCAAAACATAACGGATCTCACCGTCCGCCACTTTTTTCCGGAACGCTTCGAGCGAAAGGGTCGAGTCACCGCCGCCGAACCCACCGAGCGCCATGACCGGTTTTCCCGTGAGAATGATCAGGGACGAGGTCTCCATCGACGAAGGGCCTGCCACCAGATACTTTGCCGAACCACGATGGCTTTCGAGGAATGCCGCCAGACGCCGGTCCGATTCCGCAATCCGCCCCGACATACCCGCCGGCCCACCCATCCCCGGCCCACGGCTTCCGCCCCCCTCGACGTCCGATACCGACGCATACGGGATCGCGTTGTGGCCCGGTCGGGACATCGTTCGATACGACCAGTAAAGCGACGGTCCCAGAAGCAGCGTGGCGGTCACCACGCCGGAGATCGGATCGAGGGGCCGAAGACGCGACCCATCCCCGGACCGGTTCAAAAGCGCAGCTACCAGGAGCGTCACGACCGACCCGATCAGGCACGGGAGCAACAGACGCTCCGTCGCGACCGACCCCGATTGATGCAGCACGAGACCTTCCCAGAACACGGTCCCGAATCCGATTCCCACCGCACTCCAGCGTCGAACCGCCGACTCCGCACGAATCCAATCGAATAGCGTCGCCATCGCGATTCCGGTCAGGACGGCGGCGGCGGGCGCCAGCACCGTCAGGTAATACGGATGGAATACGCCGCGGGCGAAGCTAAACAGCGTAGCGTATAGCAGGAACCAACCGGAAAACAGCCCCAGGGTCGCCCTGGCTCGAACGGATTCGTCGTTCTCTCCGCTCCGGAGCCTCGACCACGGCAAAATCATCCCGACAAAGATCAACGGAAGGAGAAACAGCGTCTGCTCCGCCATCTGCGGCTGAATTAGCCGATTCCACCCCGGTGTCCCGCCGAACAGGATACCGCCCGGTCCACCGCCGCGTCCCATACGCCCCGGACCACCGGGTCCACCCGGACCACCCGGACCCATTCCGTTGCCGGGAAGACCCGGCGGTGGCCCGCCGTTTCCGAAGGGCATGGGCGGCATTCCGTTCGTCGCGACCAACCGGGGAGGCCCATCCGGCCCTCCCATCCCCGGCCCTCCCGGCGGCATGGGCGGCATTCCGGACATCCCCGGCGCTCCGGGCATGGTGCCGGGTCCGCCGGGTCCACCGGGTCCACCGGGTCCGCCCGGCCCTCCCGGACCCCTGCCCCCGGCGACCCTCGCGAGTCCGTTGTATCCGAGCGCGAGATCGCGCACCGTATTGTTCGAACTGCCGCCGACAAACGGGCGTTTCGCCGGTTCGGTGCTGTCCACCGCCATCATCCACCAGCCGGAAGACACCGCCAGAACGATCGCCGCCGCCACCATCTGACCGATCCGGTGCCCCCAGGGCATATCCGTTCGGGCGGTTCCCGCCGACCACACGACAAACAGCACCGGTACGAGGGCGAAGGCCGCCAGCATTTTGATATTAAATCCGATTCCGATCAGAAGCGCGGCGAACGCCAGTGGCTGCCAGCGGCGCGTCTCCGTAGCGAAGAGGACACCGCCCGCCGCCAGAAGCAATGCCAGGGTCAGCCACGGGTCCGGCATATTGCTCCGGTCGGTCGCCACACTGATCGGCGTCAGCGCAAGGACGAACGCCGCGAGGACGCCCGCAACCCCGCCGAAGGCACGACGGGTCAGGTACCACACGATAAGTACGCAGAGCGTCCCGGCGAAAACCTGCGGCAGCAGCAGCGACAAGCCCGAAAACCCGAACCATTTGACGGACAGCGCCTGCAACTGAAAGGCGATAGGCGGTTTGTCCACCGAAATAAAGCCGCCCGGGTCAAACGAAGCGAAGAAAAAGTTGTGCCACGAAGACGCCATACTGCGAGCGGTCGCGGCGTAATAGGCGTTCCCCCAACCGTTCGCCGTCAATCCGACCGTTCGTAGAACGAGAGCGACCGCCAGCGCCAGCGCCAGACCACAACTCTCGGCAATCGATAACGCTTCCGGAATTCGAATCCGCATTTTGCTCCCCCTGTTACAAGGTAACCTTACGCTAACAGGGTAAGCCGCCAAAATGAAGAACGGATGAAGTTCGGAGGCTTTTCCGTCAATTCCGCAGAATTTCCTCGGCGGCGGCCGTCGGGGTTCGCTCCACCGCAATCACCGGGCGACCCACTTCACGGTTTACGTCGGCCAGGGAAATCTCATCCAGAAAAACGTTCTCACCGTCCCGGAGCATGACGGACGGAATCAGGACACGCTCCCCCAGGTCCGGAAACGCGCGCAGGGCATCGATCAGGTCCCGACCGACGATCAAACCCGCGATATTGATATTGCCCTCGAAGAAGCGGTTATGCACCGGCAGGACATTCACCGATAACCCCGCCACCCGGTTCAGCGTGTCGGCCAATCGCTGAAGAAGCGGAGCCGCGATCTCCCCGGTCGCCAGCGTCACCGACCGAGGACCGGACACCGATCGCGGTAGGCGGCGCGCCACCTTTGCCAGGTCATCCAGAAACAGCCGAACCAGACCGACCCCATCCTCCAGCTGCGGAAAGCCCTCATAATGGGAGCGGGGCGGCGCCTCCCGATTCGTATTGAGATAGAACTCGTCCGACGGAAAGACAAAGCGTGTTCCGAGAGTCCTGCGGAACTCCTCCCGCTTCGACTCCAGGTCGTCCAGAATCACTCGCGCGTATTCCGGTCCGATCGTCGTCACGGGAGCCAGACGTTCCCGAAACCGGGTGATGCCGATCGGGACTACCGCCACGGAAACGACACCGCCGAACGACTCCCGCTTCGTCGGATGCAGGGTGGAAAGCTCCGCGATCGTCCGATCCAGAATCGACCCGTCGTTGTAGCCGGGGCAGAGAACCACCTGAGCATGGATCTGTATCCCGGCCTCCGACAGCCGTTCCAGAATCGGCAGGATGGGTTCCGGCCCCTTGCGCCCCAGAATGCGCCCGCGCGCGTCCGGGTCCGTCGCATGGACCGAGACATACATCGGAGAAAGCCGCTGTTCGCAGATACGTTCCAGTTCTCCGGGCTTGAGATTCGTCAGGGTAACGTAGTTCCCGTGCAGAAAAGAAAGCCGGAAGTCATCGTCCTTGATATACAGGGAGGGACGCAGCCCCTTTGGTTGCTGGTACAGGAAACAGAAGACACACTTATTCTTGCAGATATGAAGCCCGTCGAACAGGTCGTCCGCAAAGGCGAGTCCCAGATTCTCGTCGTAGCCCTTGGTGACCGTTACCTCGAACGTTTCCTCGTCCCGTAAAAAGACGACAGTCGCCGTTTCTCCGGCCGTATGGAACTTCCAATCGACGATATCCGCCACCGACCGGCCGTTCACCGACAGAACACGGTCTCCGACCCGAACCCCCGCTCGCTCCCCGAGACTCCCCGGTTCCACCCCGGTGACGGTATTGAACGGTCGTCGTCGTTCCACCGCCGCGACAACCTCCGGTTCGTGGGTGCGAACCGGAAGGGTCAACGTTTTCGCGCGTTTCTCTTGCAGTACCATCGCCATAGCCAATCATACTACCACAGTTCGCGGAACGAAACGAGGTTTCCCCCGGAACCCGCCGTCCCTCCTTCCCTACCTGTAACGGAAAAACTCACCGGAGACACCGTTGGAAAACTGGATACAAAGCCTGATGAACTACCCGGGGATCTTCTTCCTGATGGCCCTGGAGAATATATTCCCCCCCATACCGTCGGAACTGATCATGCCGGTCGCCGGATTCAAAGCCGGTTCCGGGGAACTCAACCTCTGGGGAGCGATCCTCGCCGGGAGCCTCGGTTCCCTGCTCGGGCAGACCGTTCTGTACTATCTCGGTCGAAAGATCGGTGCGGATCGGCTTAAAGAGTGGACCGAGAAACACGGCGAATGGGTCGGACTCGCCCCGGAGGACATCGACAACGGCGAAAAATGGTTCGAAAAACATGGCAACAAGGCGGCCTTCTTCGGACGGCTCGTCCCCGGATTACGCTCCCTGGTATCCATTCCGGCCGGACTGCATGAAATGCCGCGAACCAAGTTCCTTCTCTACTCCGGCGCGGGTACCCTGATCTGGACCGCCGCGCTGGCCTTTCTGGGACAGATTCTGGGACGTAATTTCGAGGCCATCGGACAATACATCGGAATCATTTCCAAAGTGGTTCTGGGGGGCCTTCTGGCCTACTTCCTGTTCCGGATCGCGAAACGGAAATGGGAAAAGCGAACCGCCGACGCCTGAACAGACGGAAAAACCGGGCGGGGTAGCCTGCGCTGCCCCGCCCGGTTCGTCATAGGGTGACCGAACTGAGTTTCCCCGGCCCGATTATTTGGCGTCGGAAGTGGCGATGACCTTCTTGCCGTCGCCGAGAATATCTTCCTTCTTCAGCGGAATCACGACCCGAACGATCCGGGCGTTCTTCACCGTCGATGTGTCGAGGAATCGCTGATCTTCCTTCAAGCCCTCGCCGCTGAAACCGACGCGGTCCTTGAAGAAATCCGGTGCGTAGCGCGGGTTGATCCACAGAATCAACTCGTACTCGTCCTTGGCAAAGCCGTACATTTTCGGGTCTTTGCTCATGTCGATCTCCCGCTTGAACTCGCTCGGAGCCTGAGTGTCCTTCTGGGAGATCATGTAACCCTTCTTGGTCAGCTCCTCGACTTTGAGCGAATCGCCCTTCAGTTTGGTGACCAGACCGGGAACATCTTTCTCTTCTTGAATCGGTTTCAGCGAGTTATACGGCACGGGATAGGCGACGGAGACAAGCTGCCGAAGCCCCCAAGGGCTGATCTTGTTCGATGCCAGAGCCTGCCCGATCGGAATCGCCTGCAGGTCACGGACCGCTTCATCTCGCTTGAAGGCGTAGACGCCCGCTTTCTCCGCTTCCGGAGAGACGGTGCCCGCAAACTTCTCGTACGTATTAATCAGACCGCCCCGCTTCGCCACACGTCCGCCCTTGATGGAGATCTGCTCCTTCATCAGAGTGACGTCCGTCGGCAAATCGAAGGTGAATTCGCCCGGCGGCGGTATCTGATACCCTTTGTCCTGCAACTGGACGTCGCACCGAACACCGTCCACCGGTCCTTCCACCATGATTCCGGTATCGACGTCATAGCCCCGAGAACCGATCATGTTCGCCGTTCCCTTGACCTCGATCACCCGCGGCTTGACCCGGGTCACCGTGTAGGTAAACTGCAGATCGACCGGCGGCTTGATGTCGTCCACCCGGTTCTTGCGCCGGAAACGAAGCATCTGAAGGTTCTTGGTGGCGTTCTTGACACCGAAATCCGAACGCGACTTCAGGTCCGCCGAGCTCTTCGGGTCCGCCGCGAACTTCTTATGCAGTTCGATCGCCGTCTCCCATGCCTTCTCCGCTTCGTCCAGCTGGCCGTTCCGCTCGTAGGCATGGGCCAGCGCGTGACCGATCTGGGTGACGTCCGGATTGTGGTTCATCCCATCCGCATAGGCTTTGGCCGACTCCTCGAAGTTCTTAAACTTGTCGTAGTAGAGCCATCCCTTTTCCTTGTACAGGTCGAACAGGTCCGGGTTGTTCTTGATACCTTCGTTCAGCAGAGCGACACCCGCGGGAAGATAGCGGCGGTCGGAACGCTGATCCGTGTCGGTAAAGTTATAGGTCAGGTGCCATGCCCCCGTCGCATACGGGTCGAGCCAGTTCGGGTCGAGCCAGGTAATGAGACGGATCAACGGCAGGATACCGTCATAGTTCCCCGAATGGAAGAGGCTGTCGCTGCGGACCCAGAGCAGACCGGCGATGATCTGCCGGAAGCCGGATACCGCACCGAGCATATACTCGAACGGCAGAGACGCCGAACCCAGACCCGTCAGCGACTTCTGAAGGGTGGGAGGTTCGATCGCCGGCTGACGACGCCCCGTAACGGGATCGTCCAGCCGAACCTGCAGGAATATGATCAAAAGCAGCAGGGGGGGCAGCAATGCCGCCAGTCCCTTGTACTGCGATTTACTTAGCTGAGTCAGCATCTGTTTCTCCGTCGCCGGTGTCCGGAGCTGCCCCCGGACACCATGCGCTCTCCGTCAATTACACTTCACGCCGATCGAAGATCAGAATCGCCAGAATCATCAGGACCGCCGCATAGACGATCGCGTAGATGACATTCTGGGTAAGGAACAGAACTTCCGATTTCACCTGCACGCCCGGGTTGACCAGCGGGTTGGTGAACTGGAAGTTCCCGAAGTTCGGAACGATATAATGGACGGCGGTGAAGAACCCGCGGACGAAGATGTTCCCGCCCGTTTTCGCCAGGTCCAGCGTGAAGGTCGACATGTTGCCGATGATGAACAGCGAGAGCGTCAGGAAGAAGTTCACCAGCGGAGAGAGAAAGACCGAGAGGAAGATCGCGACCGACGACAGCAGGAGCATCTGCATGTAGATCATCAGGACGCCCTTGAACATCTCCAGCGGGCTCGGTTGCCCTTCCGCACCGGTCAGCATCTGCTTGGCGGCCAGAGCGATGACGAACACAACCGACATCAATGCGATGTTGATAAAGATCGTTCCGAGCGCGCCGAAGTACTTTCCGAGCAGGAAGTCGGGACGACGGACCGGCTTCGCCAGAATCGTGTAGATCGTGCGGCGTTCGATCTCGGTCGGAATCAGGTTGATCGACAGAATGACGGTGATGAAGATTCCGGCCAGGGTGATGATGCCGAGACCCATCCCGCGAATAAGGGTGAATTCCTGGCGAGCCGTGAACTGACCGAACATAAAGGTCAGACAGATAACGGCGACGCCGACCATGGCGAAGGCATTCAGAACCTTGCGGCGCAGTGCCTCGCTAATCGTATTTCGGGCGATGACAAGCGCGGTATTCATTGGCGATTCAACTCCTTGTATTTGTTGGCGGCCGGGCGTTTGCGCGCGCCTTCGCCTTCCGTCGTCACGACGGTCGAAACGTCATCCTGAATCTGGTTCCCGCCGGCGGCCAGTCCGGCCTCCACTTCGGGGCTGTCCAGCGTCGCCGACGGCTGGGCGTCGACTTCCACAGCGGAAATTCGCTCGCCGACGATCTCGACGAACAGGTCCTCAAGGGTTCGACGCTTCGGAATGATCGAAACGATCCGGGTGTTCTCCTCCCGGGCCATATCGATGACCGAGGCGACCAGACCCGGCTCATCCTTCGCGTTGATCATGCCGGCTCCGCCGACCAGAGAACTTCCCGGCACCAGGGTTCGAATCCGCTCCGCGAACCGCGGCGTCGCGTTCGCAACCGAAATCTCCACTCGTTCGCCGGCCAGAAGCTCGTCCACGAACCCGAGGACG
>JANRLW010000005.1:0-11537 GCA_033762295.1 Capsulimonadales bacterium | reverse complement strand
TTACGCCACGATCTTGGCGACGACTCCGGCCCCGACCGTGTGACCGCCCTCACGAATCGCAAATCGAAGACCTTCCTCCATCGCGATCGGAGCGATCAACTCCGCCGTGATCGTCACGTTGTCCCCCGGCATCACCATCTCCACACCCTCGGGCAACGTCAAAGCCCCCGTCACGTCCGTCGTTCTAAAGTAGAACTGAGGACGGTAGTTGTTGAAGAACGGCGTATGACGGCCCCCCTCCTCCTTCGACAAAACATAGATCTCCGCCATGAACTTCGTGTGCGGCTTGATCGAACCCGGCTTGGCCAACACCTGACCCCGCTCGATCGTCTTGCGGTCCACCCCACGAAGAAGAATCCCCGCGTTGTCCCCCGCCTCCACGTAGTCAAGAACCTTGCGGAACATCTCCATCGACGTCGCCACCGTGTTCGTCGTCGCCTTCAGACCCACGATCTCCAGAGGCTCCCCCGCCTTCAACTGACCACGCTCCACACGACCCGTCGCCACCGTACCGCGACCCGTGATCGTGAACACGTCCTCCACCGGCATCAAAAACGGAAGGTCCTTGGGACGCTCCGGCGTCGGGATGTAGCTGTCCACCGCTTCCATCAGCTTCAGGATCGCCGGTTCCCCGATCTCGCTCTGCGCTCCCGACAACGCCTCCGTCGCGCTGCCGATCACGATCGGCGTGTCATCCCCGGGAAAATCGTACTTGGACAGAAGCTCCCGCACTTCCAACTCCACCAACTCCAGAAGCTCCGGGTCGTCCACCATGTCCGCCTTGTTGAGGAACACCACGATCGAGGGAACCCCGACCTGGCGCGCCAGCAGGATGTGCTCGCGCGTCTGCGGCATCGGACCGTCCGCCGCCGACACCACCAGGATCGCTCCGTCCATCTGGGCGGCCCCGGTAATCATGTTCTTGATGTAGTCGGCGTGTCCGGGGCAGTCCACGTGGGCGTAGTGACGGTTCTTGGTCTCGTACTCCACGTGAGCGGTGTTGATGGTGATGCCGCGCTCCTTCTCTTCCGGGGCGGCGTCGATCTGGTCGTAGGCTTTGGCCTGGGCCATGCCCTGCTTGGCCAGAACGTTGGTGATGGCGGCGGTCAGCGACGTCTTGCCGTGGTCGACGTGACCGATCGTGCCGATGTTGACGTGAGGCTTGCTGCGCTCAAAACGGGCCTTTGCCATGGTACTGTCCTGATTCTAGAAAGCGTTCTGTTTGGTTTTCAAGGTGCGAGCGGGCGACCTTGGCGAGAAAAAGATAGCCGTGCGTCAACCGTTTGAGAGTTGACCCCGGCGATTATATCACAATATGCCCCCTCCGCCAGTATTGAAAACGGGTTTTTCAAGGCGAAAGGACGTTTGAACGGAGGCGTTCCGGGGTATCCTTCGGGGTATGGCCTGGCTGATCGGCATCAAGGTGGTATCGGTGGTCGGTTCGGGGCTGATCGCGGGCGCGTTCTTCGCGTTCTCCGCCTTCGTGATGTCGGCTCTGGCCCGCCTTCCCGCTCCGCAGGGAATCGCCGCGATGCAGTCGATCAATAGCACCGTCATCAACCCCTGGTTCCTCGGCGTCTTCGTCGGCACGGCGATCGTCAGCCTGGTTCTGTGCCTCCTCTCCTGGACGCAGGTCGGTCCGGCGGTATCCCTCCCGGTTCTGATCGGCGGCGCGCTTTACGTGCTGGGAACGTTCGGCGTGACGATCGCCTGCAACGTCCCGCTTAACGAGGCGCTCGCCGTGGTCGATCCCAACAGTCCGGAAGGCGCGGCGTTATGGACTCGCTACGTCGCCCAATGGACACTGTGGAACCACCTGCGCACCGCCGCGTCGCTCGCCGCCTCACTCGCCTACCTCCTGTCGCTCCTGCCGCGGCAGACCCCGTAACCTCCGTTGCTCGCCTCCCTGAAGGATATAGGGGGTTTTCGGCGAAAAGGCAACCGTGCATCGAACCACGATCGCCGACCGTTCGTGACGGACCGATCGTTCGCCCGGTGCAGGAAGGACCGCGACATTGCCCGCATCATCCCGTCCCTCGCCTTCGCATAAACTTTACGTTTCGTGGGCGCAAACGATCGCCGACGTTCTGGAGACAAACTGGTATCGCACCGAACCCACCATCCGCTGGGGCAAGGAACAGAACTCCTGGAACACCTGGAACACGACGGAAGCCCTGCTCGATTACACACGCATCGTCAAGGACCGGCGATACCTGCCCGAACTGCAAAAGATCGTCGCCAACCGCCCGCTGATCGAACAGGCCCTGAGCGACGGAAACGACGACGCCGGTTGGGCCGGTATCGCGCTGGTCAAAGCCGCCCGCCTGTTTCGAGAAAAGAGCCATCTGGCGCAGGCGGAAACCGTCTTCTCCGAGATGACCCGGTACTGGGACGACACCTGCGGCGGAGGCGTCTGGTGGAACCACGGACGCACCTACAAGAACGCCATCACCAACGAACTGTTTCTGACCCTGGCGATGCTTCTGCATCGTGAGACTCGCAAAAAGATGTATCTCGACTGGGCGAAACGCGAATGGGACTGGTTCCTCCGATCCGGGATGATTAACCGGGACCACCTGATCAACGACGGTCTGCACGACTGCAAAAATAACGGCGGATCGACGTGGACCTACAATCAGGGGGTGATTCTGGGCGGGCTGGTCGACCTGCACCGGGCGACGAAGGACGGTGCCTGCCTGGAGCAAGCCTGCCGGATCGCCGGCGCGGTGATGGAACGGATGTCCCCCGCCCGAAACGGCGTCGCGATCCTTCAGGAAGCGGGCGACGAACCGAACACCGACCAGCAACAGTTCAAAGGGATCTTCGTCCGGTATCTCGCGACGCTCGCCGGGTCGCTGCCGGAGGAGGGATCGCCCGGTCGCGCCGCCATCCGGCAATTCATCATGGGTAACGCGGACGCCGTGATTTCCTCGGCGCGAGGAAACGGCCATCTGGTCAACGTCTACTGGCACGAGACCGAGAGGCCCGGCATCTTCAACGCCATCACGCAGACCGCGGGCCTCGATCTGCTGAACGCCGCCGTCCTGCTCAATAGCGGTTCATCCTGAACCGGGATTCGGGTGACGTTCTTCCGACGGTCCCCTGACCCCCCATTTTTCACCGGGCAGGTATCCGTCCTGCCGGAGGCATCCGTCATGTCAAAAGCGAAAGCGGTGTTCGATTATTCGATTAAGGACGCGGAATCCCTTCTCGCGCTGTTCGATACGGTCCATAAACAGAGTTCTCCGGAGAACGCGGAGGTACTCAAGCGCGCGGGATTGATTCTGGCTTTGACCGCCTGGGAAACGTATGTCGAAGACCGCGTTCGAGAGGAGATGCGGCAGCGACTTCGTGTAGTGGAGGGCAGCTATGTCGGCAAATACATCGAAGGGAAGTTAGAGGAGGAACTCAAACGTTTTCATACTCCCAATTCAGCGCAAACCCGACGGATTTTTCTTGATTTTCTCGATGTCGATGTCACGGTCGGTTGGATGTGGCAACACTTCGATATGGCGAAAGCGAAAAATCAGCTTGATTCCCTCATCGCCAAACGGGGGGATGTCGTGCATCGGTCCAAGCCTCTTTCCACGGGTACTCCCGCACCGCACGCGGTGCGGCGTGATGACCTGGAAAAATCTATTAAGTTCCTCAAAGAGTTGGTCGAGGCAACCGATCGGACATTGGCGGAACTGTAAGGGCATTCCGAGGGTGCGTTCCCGAAAACTATCGTCGGGTGGTCAGGACGACGAACCGGGGATCGGCGGCGATCGTGCGAACGTTGCCGAAGAGACGCTTCAACTTGACATGGTATCCCAGGTGCCGATTGCCGACGATCCGCAGTTCACCCCCCGGACGCAGACGCTTCCGGCTCTCGACGAACATCCGCCAGGCGATCATATCCCCGATCGTATGCCCCTGATGAAACGGCGGGTTGCAGAGGATCAGGTCGAACGGTTCGCCCTCGTACTCGTCGAAAAGATCGGAGACGAGGAACCGGGCCGGCGGTTCGAAACCGTTCCGAACGAAATTCGCCCCGGCGGCGGCGACCGCCTGATAGGATTCGTCCGATAATACCACCTCCGCTCCGGGCAGTCGTCGCTTCGCCGCCAGTCCGAGCAGCCCGTTGCCACAGCCCAGGTCGGCGATTCGCCGCGCGGTCGGCAGCGAGTCGAACGTACTCAGCAGAAGGGCCGAACCCGGATCGAGACGCTCCCGCCCGTAGACGTTCGGCCCGGCGGTCAGGGTCAGGCCAAACTCCGGAACGGCATACTCCGTCTCGGCGGGCATCGTCGGCGACGGCAGGTCGGGATCGGGCGTGACCCGGAACAACCGCGCCTTTTTCCGGCCCGGCAGTACGTCCACCGGACCGAGCGGCTCCAGAAACGAACGCAGTGTCGGCGGCAGATGCTTTTCCATTCCGCCGACATAGACCAGGGTTTCCGGACGCAGCGCCGCCGCGAGGCGCGCGACCTGTTCCTGCAGGAACGCCGTCGCCTTCGGTACGCGCCAGAGAACGACCTTCGGAACGAGATCGGGTGTTTCGGTCGAGGGAACGCTCATCACGTTTCCGGTTTCAAGGCCGTTCCGGCGCAGGTTGTCACGCAGGGCAAGGAACGCCAGATGGGAATCTCCCCAGGATCGGGGAGCGTACGCATGCAGCGCCAGCGCCAGCGCGCCGAAGCTGTCGTTGACGATCAGCAGTTGTCCCGGTGGCGGCACGGATTGACCGGCGAGTTCCAGCAGGTACTCGTCGGCGGCATCCCATGCCTGCAACGGCAGGTTCGGGGTCGGCGGGCGTCGTTCCGGAGCGAACGTTCCGGTGAAGCACCGGAGAACGGGGTCAGACATCGGCATGGAAATTCGGAACGATCGCGCTTTCCGGACGTACCGGTTCCCGGAGGCGGACGATGAACGATGTTCGTGACGGTTATACCCGATGGGCGGCGACCTACGATACCGACCGGAATCGCACGCGCGACCTGGACGAGAGAGTGACACGGGACGCGCTGTCCGGGCGGCGGTTCGGTTCGATTCTGGAACTCGGCTGCGGCACGGGGAAGAATACCCGGCTTCTGGCGGAGATCGGCGATGCGGTGCTGGCGCTGGACTTCTCCGAAGGGATGCTGGCGCAGGCCCGCGCGAAGGTGAACGCGCCCCATGTCACGTTCGCGACGGCGGACCTCACGAACCCGTGGCCCTGCGCCGCGGCGTCCGTCGATCTGATCGTCGGGAACCTGGTGCTGGAGCATATCGCCGACCTGGCCTTTATCTTCGCCGAAGCGGCACGGACGCTGAAACCCGGCTGTGAGTTCCTCCTCAGCGAACTGCATCCGTTTCGGCAGTATCTCGGCACGAAGGCGAACTTTGCGCAGGACGGGGAGCGCGTCGAGCTGACGGCGTTCGTCCACCATATCTCCGATTTTACGAACGCCGCTGCGGACGCCGGGCTGTCGCTGCTCCGTCTCGGGGAATGGTGGCACGAGGAGGATATCGACGCGCCTCCCCGGCTGATCACCCTCCGTTTTCGCCGTTAACGGAACATTTCGACCGTCAGGCGTTCGATCCGTTCGATCACCTGCGGGTTACCGATCCCATCGCCGGAGAAGTCGCTGCCGACGGCGTAGACGAAGCGCGGGACGATCCAGCAGCGGAAGTCCAGCATCAGGGAGTTGGCGAAGGAGAGTACGGACATATAGGACGACGGTCCTCCCGCCGCGCAGAGGAAGCCGACCGTCTTGCCGCCGAGTTCGTGCGTCGACAGCCATTCGATCACGTTCTTGGCCGCCGCGTTGACATCCCAGTTGTAGACCGGCACGGCGAACAGGAGGTGCGTCGCCTGTCCGACCGCCGCCTTCAGGGTCGCCACCGCTTCATTCTCCTCGCCGTCGCCGGGATAGATCGGTACGGACAGTTCCCTCAGGTCGATCCATCGCGCCGCGATACCGCGCGCCCCGAGTTGACGATGGGCCTCTCGGGCCAGCAGAGAGGAGCGTGATTCCGGGTCCAGGCTCGTTGCCAGTATCAACACCGTGACATTTCCGGGCTGCTCGTTCATAAATGGAGTTTCCGCCGTTTTCTTCGTGAATTACTGTCCATAACCCGTACGAGCGAGGAAGTTCCCGGCACGACGACCCGGAGCGACGACCCGAAGCGCCGCCCGGTACGGGCGCTCGATCAGGTGACGCAAAGAATCACGGCAAGGATGAAGATCAGGACCGCGATTTCTCCGATAAAGTGCAAAAATCGCGATAACAACGTCGTTTTTCGCGGCGTCAATGGCAAAAGAATCATGCACGTTCCCCTTTCCGTTCGGTGATCTCTCGCCCTCTCCGAAAACGTGCGGACCGGCGGTATTTCGTAACCCGAACACATCATAGTTCCGGAGTCGTTTTATTCGCCATAATGAACCGTAAAATACCGTATATTTGCCTATAAAGAATTGGCGTATGTGCAATTTTTCTCACCCCGTTCGCGGAAAAACGGTCCGGTACGAAATCTGCGAACGAGGCGTGACGTTCGGTAATGTTCGCTCTGCGCATCTCGTAAGGAGAACCGATGCGATCGAGAACCAGGAAATAAAGAGGCGATCTCCGTGATCTTTCCCTGCCCCCGGTGCGGTCAAAAAAACCGGCTGCCCGATCCGCCCCGATCCGACGGAAACTATCGATGCGGACGCTGCCGGACGCTTCTGGACCCGCTGGCGACCGCTGTCCCGGATGAGGAAACACGCCCGGCGAAACGCCGTCGTCCGCCCGTCTGGCTGCGATTCCTCACCGGACTGGCCGCCCTTCCCCTGCTTCTTCTGACGATCGCCAATCTCGTCGGGCCGGAACGCTGGTGGTTTACCAGTTTCAATCTCTACATGCCCCAGTGGGTCTGGGGGATTCCTCTTCCGCTCCTCCTGCTCCTGTACGCCCTCTTCGCCGTTCGCTGGATCGGGGTGCCGATCGCCCTGATTCTCTGGGTGGCGGGACCGCTGATGGGCTTTACCTGGGGATGGCCGCAATCCCCGCCGCCCGACGCGCTGCGTCTGCGGGTCATGACCTACAACGTCAAATGGGGCGAACGGGACGAAACCCGGCTGGCGGAGGAGGTGATCCGCCATAACCCCGATCTGCTGCTGATGCAGGATTCGGCGGGTGTCCTGCAAAAGAAACTGGGGAAGGCGCTGGCCGGATGGAATATCCGGGAAAGCGGACAGTACATCGCCGCCTCCCGTCTCCCGCTCTCCGAACTCGAGTGGATCGATATCAGTTTCCCGAACAGCAATCACCACGCCACCCGCGGAACGGTCACGGTCGACGGCGTCCCCCTTGCCTTCATCACCGCCCATCTGCTCTCCCCCCGCTACGGACTGGTTTCGGTGCGCCGAAGGGAGATCGACGGGTTGAAGCGCAACACCGAGTCGCGCCTGATCGAGGCCGAACGACTCGCCGAACGTATCGGTCAGGAAAACGGCCCGGTGATCGTCGCCGGGGACTTCAACGCCCCGCAACAGGGGCTGGTCTGCCGCACGATCGAACGCGCCGGGGTGCGGGACGCCTTTCGCGCCGCCGGATTCGGCTACGGTTATACCTACGGTCGGGCGACCAAAGCGCGACACTCCTATGTCCGTATCGACCATATCTTCGTCAGCGATCACTGGGGAATCGCGCGATGTTTCGCCGGCACGGACCTCGCCTCGGACCACTGTCCGGTGATTGCCGATATTTTCCTGCGCCGTCCCTGAGTCGTCCGCCGCGAAACAGGGTATATACTTGCTCAGGTGATACATAACAACGCTACATCGTCGATTCCCGCCCGACTGCGGGGCGGGCTGATCGTCTCCTGTCAGGCGCTGCCGGACGAGCCGCTGTTCGGTTCGTCGATCATGGCGCGGCTGGCCGTGGCCGCGCGTCAGGGCGGCGCGGTCGGCATTCGCGCCAATACCCCGGAGGATATCCGCGCCATCCGGGCCGCCGTTCCGGACCTGCCGTTGATCGGTCTTTGGAAGGTGGTTCTGCCGGGGTTTGAGGACGTCTATATTACGCCCCGCCTTGCCGATGCCGAAGCGGTCGCGGCGGCGGGCGCGGATATCCTCGCGGTCGATGCCACGCTGCGCCCGCATCCCGAGGGTTCGGCGGCGGACCTGATCCGGGCCGTCAAAGCGGCGACCGGCCGTCCGGTGATGGCGGACATCGCCACCGAGCGGGACGCGCTGGCCGCGGTCGAAGCGGGCGCGGACCTGATCTCGACCACGCTTTCCGGCTACACGGACGACTCCCCGCGCCTCGACGGGCCCGACCTCGAACTGGTCGCCCGTCTGGCGGCGCGGGAACTTCCGGTTCCGGTCATCGCCGAGGGCCGCATCCATTCGCCGGAACAGGCGCGCGCCGCTCTGGACGTCGGCGCGTTCGCCGTGGTGGTCGGCGGGGCCATCACCCGTCCGCAGCAGATTACCGCCCGGTTCGCAGGGGCGCTCTCCCGATGAAAACGCTTCTGGGAATCGATATCGGCGGGACCAAGATCGCCGGCGGCGTGGTCGATGCGGAAACCGGCGCGGTCCTGCGGCAGGACCGGGTCCCGACCTTTGCGGCCGAGGGCGGTCCCGCCGTCCTGGCACGGGCGATCGACCTGGCTTCCCGGCTGCGGGACGCCGCTCTCGCCGACGGGCTTCCGTCCCCCGCCGCCGTCGGCGTCGGTGCGGGCGGTCAGATCGACGCCGAAACCGGAACCGTCCTGTCCGCGACCGCATTGCTGCCCGGTTGGGCCGGCACCGGCATCGCCGTCGCTTTCGAGAAGGCCCTGTCCGTTCCCTGCGCGGCGGACAACGATGTCAATGCCCTGGCGGCGGGAGAAACGCGGTTCGGGGCGGGGCGAGGCTGCTCGAATCTGGTCTATCTGGCCCTCGGCACCGGCGTCGGCGGAGGCATCGTCAGTGGCGGGCGACTGCATCGCAGCCGCACCGGGGTCAGCGGCGAGATCGGTCACCTGGTCCTGATCGCCGACGGACTGCCCTGTACCTGCGGCGGAAAGGGCTGCCTGGAACAGTATGTGAGCGGGCCCGCCCTTCGACGTCAGTATGCGGCCCTCGGCGGCCCCCCGTTGCCGGAGGGAATCGCTCTCGCCGACCTCGCCCGGCAAGACCCGGACAGTCCCGCAGGCCGCGCGATCCGGCTCTGCGGAGAACTGCTCGGCCTCGGCCTGGTATCGCTGGTGAACCTCTTCGGGCCGGAGCAGGTCATCATCGGCGGGGGACTGGCCGGTCTCGGCGATCTGCTGCTGGAACCCGCCCGGCAGGTCGTCGCCGGACGCGCCCTGCCCGCCGTGCGCGCCACCCCGATTCGAACCGCCGGTCTGGGAGCCGACGCCTCCCTCATCGGCGCGGCCAGCCTTGCGATCGATCTGTCGACGGATCGTGCCTGAGGAGACGAACTTGCCCGCTGACCCATTCACCATCGCCCTGGCGCCGCTGGACGAGCGCCCCGTCAATACCCGTTACCCGCAGATGATCGGCGCGATCGCCGGTGTCCGTGTCTCGCTCCCGCCGGAGGAGATACGAGGCCGGCAGCGGAATCCGGCCGACCTGTCCGCCGTCGCCGACTGGCTGCGTCACACCGGGACGGAGACGGACGGCGCGGTCGTCTCCGTCGAGTATCTGGCCTATGGCAACCTGATCGGCTCACGCACGACCGGGGAGAGCGTCGCCGAAGCCCTGCCCCGTCTGGCCGTTCCGGAGGAGATCGGTCGCCACGGCAAGCCGGTGTACGCGTTCAATCTGATCACCCGGATTCCGAACGCCGATGACTGCGTCGAGGAACCGCTCTACTGGTGCGAGTACGGTCGTCGTCTCCATGGTTACTCCCGCCTGCTCCACCGCCGGGCCGCGAACGCGCTGACCTCGGACGAGCGGGAAGCCCTGGAACGGCTGGAAGCGGAGGTCCCGGTTGCGATCCGAACGGACTGGCTGAACCGCCGACTGCGAAACCATACCGTCAACCTGTCCCTGATCGATCTGCTGGCGCGGGAGCGGATCGCTCTGCTGTTGATCACGTCGGACGATACGGCGGAATGGGGTCTCGCCTCGCAGGAAAAGCTCTGGCTTGAGCACTGGCTGGGTCTGCTCGCTCCGACGATCGGCGATCGCCTGCTGATCCATCCGGGCGCGGATGAGGTCGGTTCCGCCCTGACCGCGCGGATGATCTGCCAATTCCACGGGGTTCGTCCGACGATTCACCCGGTGTACGCCGTACCGGGCGGTGAGGAGATCATCGCGCCCTACGAGGACCGGGCGGTCCGCCTGACCGTTGAGGGGCAGATCCGTGCCTGCGGCGCGGAGGTCGCTCCCGCCGCCGACGCCGCCGATATTCTCCTGGCCGTCCTGCCGCCCTCGCCACGACGCACCGAGTTCCGCGAGGAGTTTGCCGCCGCCGAACGCGCCGACCGGGAACCGCACTACCGCGACCTGTTCGAACGGATGGGTGAGTGGCGGCGGGCGGGCCGGTCGGTCGCCCTCGGGGACGTCGCCTACCCCAACGGTTCCGACCCGCTGGCGATGGAAAGGCTCCTTGCGCCCGATTCGCCGGTCGATCCCTCCTCGCTTGCCGCGTACGGCGGCTGGAACACGGCCGGGAACACGCTCGGGACGGTCGTCGCGCAGGCGGTCTGCTCGCGGTTTATCGGCGACGATCCGGCGCGACGGCGGTCGCAGGCGGCGTTCCTGACCCATCGCTTCCTGGAGGATTACGGCTATCAGGCGCGAGTACGTCGGGAAGCGCGGCTCTTCTGCGAACGTACGTTCGGTCGGCGCGACCCTGACCCGGAGTCGCCGGAGCAGGTGGCCGCGGTCTGTGACGCGATCGCCTCCGGACTGACGCAGGTGCTGACGGAGCGATTGCAGCCGCGCGGCATCGGGGTCGGACTCCGGATCGCGCCCGGCTCGGTCCGGCTGCCCTGGCGTCGCACCTTCGAAGTCGATTTCACGCTGACGGAGGAATGACGAAAATTACCGGGTTCCGGCGTCCGATCGAACTTTGGCACGCCGAATGCGTCCGCGATAGGATACTCAACAAAACCTTCAGAAACGGGGGTGCGGGCGTGACCGGGAACGGAGAGGAGAGAGCCGAGACGCGGAGTCCGTCCGCTATTTCGCCGTCCGACATGACGCGCGAGGAACTGCTCGCCGCCCTCGAACATGAGAACCGCCAGATTGAAGCGATCCGCCGGACCAGCGATGCCCTCTTCTCCCACGCCAGCGTCGACGCCATCATCCGGGCGACGCTGGAGATCGCTCTGGACGTCCTTCGCGCCGATGCCGGTTCGCTTCTGCTCTTCGACCCGACAACGGATACCCTGGTCTTTCGAAACGTTCTCGGCGGCGCGGGCGACCGGCTGATCGGCAAAAGCATCCCGGCGGATCAGGGCATCTGCGGGACGGTTTTCCGCACACGTCAGTCCCTGCTCACCGGGAATGTCGCCGAACGCAAGGATTTTAACCCCGAGATCGACCGCGAGACCGGCTACCAGACTCAGTCCATGATGACCGTGCCGGTCAAACG
>JANRLW010000004.1:0-42171 GCA_033762295.1 Capsulimonadales bacterium | reverse complement strand
CTGCAGGCGGGTGCTGCTCGTCGTTTGCGGTTGATCCGTCTTCCGGCGTATGCCCCGGAGTTGAATCCGGGTGAGGGGGTTTGGCGCTGGTTGAAGCGTTGTCTGGGGAACGTGTGTTGCCGGAACGTTCCTGAGTTGCGGTACGAGTTGGGGTTGGCCGTTGCGAAACTGCGCCGTCGTCCTCAGATCATTCGAGCGTGCTTCGAAAGGGCTGGTTTACGACTTTAATAACGGGTCAATAACGTAAGAATAACCGCGACTGCTTCCAGCATCAACGTTCGGGTTGTCATAGACCAAAGCGGGAACGATTTTCGAACGAAGTTTGACCAATGACCGGGCTCCCATCGCACCATCCTCAAAAACGGCCGCACTTCCCGTCCCACGTGGTTCGGCAACCCAGACAACGAAAGTGCACCCATTGTGTACCCAGGCTCCGCCGCTGGCTTGTCCGACGAAGTAGCTATGCGCCTTCTCCCCCGCTTTGGCGTCGCCCTCGACTTCGAAGTTGTAGACCGCAACCCCTTCCGGGCGAGTGACACGTTCCACTTTCGCGACGACCAGCGGCGGACCGGCGCGGGTCAGGATCTCCGTCCCGATCCCCAGGTCTCCCGCTTTTACCTGACCTCGGGTCGTGAAGAACGGATGCTCAGGCGTCGCTGCGATCCGTTCCACGATCCTGCCGGAACGATCCGAGAGACCGACGGCGACCAAATTGCTCGTTCGACAACTCCCTACTTTTGCAATAGCGCTTCAAATCAAAAATCCGTCCGGCCGGGACGCCCTACCAGGAATGCTCCTGTAAAACCGGCAGACGTTGCACAAGACGGGTGGTAGGTGGGAGTTTAGCATCCCGCATAAAACGCTTGACGACAGGCAGAGCCACCTCCAGAGAACCCGATTCCAGAACGAAGTCGATATTTGTTCCGCGAACGCCACTACCGCCGCCAGTCACTTCGCCGAAACCGTTTGAGGTCAACAATTGGTCCAACGGATCTTCGATCTCGTCTCTTCCACGAAAACCATGATCGGCCAGAGACTTTGGCAGAAATACCATTTCAAAAAACGTTTCGTTGTCTTCTTCCCTCATCTCTTTTCTTTCAAATATCTTATAATTTTGGGCTTGTTCTTTCGCCAAAGATCAAGGCGATCGCTGAAAGGAGGATCGACATTTCGTAAAAGGTTTGTTCCCGGGTCACGGCTGCCGCCGTAGAATTGCCACCATATCCACTCGGCAGCCTGGGATGTCGCCTTTGATTCTTGGACATCGATAATCTCTACTTCATCTCCTAATTCGGGATGAAAATGGTCGTGGCCTCCCTTCAATCGATAGCGCCACGCGTCCATAGGGGTCGCGCCCTTATCCTTTGAAGTTGCCCTGCCGATATATACCACTTCGCCTGCATTTTTGATAGCGTAAGTGATATAAGCCCGACGATTTGGCGGCACAGGAAGGTTAACATCAATGCATCCGCCATTATGTACCCAAAGTCCGCCGCTGTCATGTCCGACAAAATAGCTGTGCTTGCTTCCGCCTTCTCCCTTATCCGCAGGGTCATCCACCTCAAAGTTGAAGACCGGCACCGGTTCATCGAGGGAAATCTTCTCGACACCGGCGACAATCAGCGGCGGACCGGCGCGGGTCAGGATCTCGGTACCGATCCCCAGGTCTCCCGCTTTTACCTGACCTTTCGACGTGAAGAACGGATGCTCCGAAGTCGCTGCGATCCGTTCCACGATCCTGCCGGAACGGTCGGACAGACAAACCGACACCAACTCGCTCGTCTCGTTCACACAGGTCGGTATTGGAATTGGTGCCGTTGACGTTGTCGGTGGTGCGTCGTTTGTTGTGGGGCTTTCTGTGGCTACGACCTACCGACCTGATGCAGTTGTGGCATTGGTTTTGTTGGCGGCGGCGTCACCCGTTGCCAGCAATGCGTTGTCTTTATCGTCGGAGGGAAGCGAGATGCCCCCCTGACGCCTAATTGCCGCTGTAACACTACCTACAAAGGTGCGGCAAACCACGATCCATCAGGGTTTTGCTCCAATCGATTATCGACAATCCGCCATGTTCCTTCGTGTCGGCTTAGCGTGTATTTAAATCGTTCAGTAACTCCTCGCAATCGCCGAGTCGTTTCAACTTCCGCCAAATCTAAGTCGACGAACATAATTTTATCGATAAACTCATGTTCAACGGAATATTCGAATAATGACGTATATGACCTAGTTCGTGCAGGTTCGCCAGAGCCAATACAATATTTAGCGAAGATTTCGAGGAATAGTGACCATCTTTCTTTCTCTTTTTCGACAAACTCGTGATATCTCGAGTCCCAGTCTCTTGCTATATCGTCCAAGATAAGGTTGCCATTCTCCCACTCGTGCATCTCCGAGAAAAAGCTATATAGAATCGTTTTGACAGTGTCTTCCATTCGTACCGATTCCCAAAAGAGGCAATATCAAGGATTAAAAAACCTACGTTGAAACAATAAACTCTGGTTCCTATCGAAAACCTCGTAAAGAATCCATTCCGGTCGCGACGATGCCGTGTTCGGCCCATAGGTCGGAGTTACTCGCAGTTGTACGTCCGTCCCGCCGAAAACCAAGTTAAATATTCGGTTTTCAAAGCTCTTAAAGTCTCCATTGTTAAGGAGGCGTTCCATTGGCACAATGTTTCCCGAACGATGTCCCCCTGGTCCCCCCAATCTTTGGGCGACTAAATGTCCTGCCTGCTCCGATTGCGCCTGACGCTCCGACAACACGATCCGCTCGATCGGAACCCGATCCGAGGCCACGGCAGGATCGTCCGACGGTTCCTCCTCGCTCCATCGGGCCACCACCGGCGTACCGGCGGAAAAATGTCTGATATGCTAACGGTTCAGCTATCGTGCTTCAAATTGGCGACGTGATGACATCATCGCGGTTCGGGTCGAGGAAAAACGTGCGATCGTTTCGCAAGCGGAGGCTAGCGGAGTCCAGGGGGTCCGTTCCGATTGTGCGCCAAAACCGCACAGGAAATCCGATCGAAAAGCCATCCCTCTGACCGACACTTGGCACTCGTCCGGCGCACCAGAGCAGAGCAACGATGACGCAACGAATTATTCACCCCCTCCACCGTGCAGGTGCCACCGTCGAACTTCCGGCAGACACGATGCTGCCAAGAAGAGAAGAAAGCCGCATACGCCCCAAAACCGTCCGTATAGACCCGGCGGCGACGCCATTTCCGGGGAATCTTCTCCCAGAGTCGCGTCAGGTGATGCCATTCACGACTGCCGAGGACCCACGCGATGATTTGGCCCGTGTACCGAGAAACGGCGGTCCAAAGCCACAGATTACGCTTCTTACTGATACAGAGTTCGTCCAACTCCAGGGCATCCTGCTTTAGTTCGAGGGAAGGATCGCAGGAGGGATCGGGCTCTCGGATGAGGTTTGCTGCGTTTTTTTGAGCACGTTGTAGACGGTTCGCTTGGCGCAACGAGTGGCGCGAGCAATCGCCTCGACGCTGAGTCGCTCCTGAAGGAGTCGGGCGATGAGGGCTTCCTTTTCGGGGGAGATGTGCTTGGCGATGGGGTCGAGAGTGAACGTTTTGTTGCAGTCTTTACAGCGGAATCGTCGGGTTTTGCTTTCGTTGGTTCCCCAGTAGACAACGGGTTGAATCTGCTGGCAAAAGGGGCAAGGAGGCGAGGTGTTGTACACGCAAAAATCATATCACGAAACGGGGTCGAATCAACGGATGTGAAACGATAACCTGTCTAGGAACCAAGTGGTCAATCTGAGCCGAGTATGGGCTGGGGCGCGAAAGCTTTGAGTGCCTTTGACTACGGTCCAGTAGTTCCCCCGTCACAACGCTATCCCAGAAGGCGTAGAGAGTGTTTGAGGCAGTGAAGAAGCAAATTTCGGAAGTCAAATCTCAGAGAATGAGCTTAATCCTTGTGTCTATTTGTCGCTTTAGTAGGTTCGAATCGATGGAACCACAATTTCTTAGCACCAATTGTTCTAACGTTTTAATATGATTTACCGGCGTGAGTTCCGGAACTGGTTTACAGGACCAAAGAGTTAAACTCTTCAAGCTTGGGTGTAGGTTGAGCGGATTCAAGTCTTCTATATAGCATCTCAAAAAGATTAAGTCAATTAGTCCGATCAATTCATTAAGCCTCTCGATTTTAGCAAGTTGACGAAAGTTGGTCAGTTGTAACTGGGTAAGCGAACCAATTAACTCGATTCCATCAAGGCTACGTAAAGCACTTCCTGGTCGTATATTAAGTGAGGTTAATGATAATGCAGACAGTTCCAGGAATAGATTTTCGTTCCTAATTGGACCAATTGAAAGGTGTTTTAATTGCGTTAGCCGTAACACCTGCGTGAGAATCCGGTTCTCTTTATCGAGATCCGTTGATAACATTTTCAGACATGGCAATGTTGAATGATGAAACCGACATTCTCCTTGAGTCACAACGAGTTTTTCAAGAGAAGGCAATACCAACTCGGAGTGTAGTTTGATCGAACCGCCATAAACGAGAAGAGTTCGAACGGAATCTGGCAAATCGCCAGGCTTCAACGAACTCGCGGTATAAGCGGGAAGATGCAAAAACTCAAGATTCGTAAACTCCTTGATAAAGGCTGGCAGTGCGGTCAAAAATCGCCGTTTGACCTCGAAAAGCGTTACGTTCTTGATCGTTTGAGGGCAAAGACACTGAGGTAAACCCTCCGAAAGAAGAAACGTATTCCTGCTGAGGGGGTCCTGAATCATGCCATCGGAGAACCGGACGGATTCTGCTGAGTCCATGTTCGGTGGTTCAAAATACATATCGAGCCCTTAGTAACCAATTGTACGCATCGTATTGTTGACGCTCTTTAACAACTGAAGACAAAGAAAATGCAACCAAGCGGCATCTTCAATAAGATAGGCTACCACACCAAAACCCATCTCAGGAACCGCTTGACCGCCATGTATTGTATCGCCGATTTCGTCCTCCACCTCTTCGTCACGGTCGATGACGCGCTTGCCCAAAACCGGAACAAAGATCCGCGTGCCCACCTCTGGCCCAGCGAGATCGTCACCCTCGGAATCCTCTACGCCATCAAGGGAAGAAGCCAGACCGCCTTCTGGCGATGGGCAAAGGCCAACCTAACCGACTTCTTTCCTCGATTGCCCGACAGAACTCGCCTCTTTCGCCTCTTGACCAAGTATCAAGCACTGGCAGATGCCTTCATGGCAACCGACGCCCCTCTGGGATTTACCGATTCCTTCGGGATCGAACTGATCCACCCACGACGGGAAGGCAGAAGCAAGCGTCAGATCGGGAAGAAGGTCAAGTCCAACCATCGCTGGATCGTGGGCATCAAGTATGCCGCTCTGGTGAACGCTCGTGGTCGGATTTGTGACTGGGACGCCGAGGGAGCCAATACTTATGACGGAGATTTCCAGCGTCAATGGCGCTACTGGGAGGGGATTTGCTCTCCGTTGTATGCGGACAGCGGTTTCCATCGTGGTACGAAGCGAGGCGGGGATTTGGCTTTCCTGGTGATCTGTAAGCGGGGGGAGAACAACCTTCGGATGCTGATCGAGTCTTTGTTCTCGGTTTTGGTGACGGTTTTGCATCTGAAGAAGGTGAGCAACCGAACGTGGCCCTCTTTGGAGGCTCGATTGACGTTTGTGTCAGCGGCGTACAATCTGCTGTTGCTTTGGTCGGAGGAACTCTCGTTTCAGGCAAGGCGGCATGTGGGCATCGCCGAGATTGCCTGTATTTGAGGTCCGAAGGCTACAACCGAATAGCACAATTGGTTAGTAATCTTGACCATTTCCGATTGTTGGCGTCAGATCAAGATATGTTCTCTTTGTTTTTCGTAGCAAGGTATCTGTAAAACGTCGGAACTTGGCTGGTGATAGCGCCGGAATCCTATTTAGCCATGTTGCATTGGCTTGTCGACTTTGCGGAATCGTGCCATTCTGGTTCATTATAATCTGTTCAGCCACTTGCAGAGCATGATCACGGTCAGTCGCAGAATTGCCTGTAAATGTTACTGCATAGAATGTTATCTTAACATCGGCATCTGATCCAATATCAAGTATTCTGCGCGCATTCTCATGTTTAGCGTCTAAGAGGCGATCTTGCAGATTTCCCGCTTGACCTATATATTTCTGGCCCGTGGCGTCATTGCGGACGAAATAAATACCGGGCGTTGTCGGCAACGCTTGCCGCCTTGCGGCGCTCATCCCCGGGCCAGTGTAATTTTTCCCTGTACATCCATTGTGTACCCAGACGCCGCTGGCTTGTCCGACGAAGTAGCTATGTGCCTTCTCCCCCGCTTTGGCGTCGCCCTCGACTTCGAAGTTGTAGACCGCAACGCCTTCCGGTCGAGTGACGCGTTCCACCTTCGCGACGATGAGCGGCGGACCGGCGCGCGTCAGGATCTCCGTCCCGATCCCCAGGTCTCCCGCTTTTACCTGACCTTTCGACGTGAAGAACGGATGCTCCGAAGTCGCTGCGATCCGTTCCACGATCCTGCCGGAACGGTCGGACAGACAAACCGACACCAACTCGCTCGTCTCGTTCACGCTCGTCGTCCGAACCCGCTGCCACACCAGCTTCCCCGTCACCTCGTCCCGACTCACTACCCACCAGTGACCCGAACGAAGCGACCACACCAGGCCCTCACTCAGCGAACGACCCGTCATGCGCCGGGCGACCCCCTCCGCCTCCGATTGCGCCTGACGCTCCGACAACACGATCCGCTCGATCGGAACCCGATCCGGGGCCGATTTCGGATCGTCCGACGGTTCCTCCTCGCTCCACCGGGCCACCACCGACGTTCCGGCAGGGAAGCATTTCTCCCTCGTGAAACAGTGGTATACCTCCCGGTTCCGCACTTTTTGACCGGTGGCGAACAACGACGTCGAGGTCGTACTCTTGAACTCCTCACGAATCCCAAGACCCCGAGGACTCAACTGCTCCAGCGCGTCCATCCCATCCGCCCCACGACTACCGTAGCCGTTGAGCTTCATTATCTGACCGGCATGGAATGCCGAGACAAAACTGTTGAACGTGAAGTCCGCCACCTGAAAGGTCGCCGTCAACGCCGCCATCCGTTTTTCCATCGCCGAGGCGTTCGGGTCGTGGATCACATCCAGCGCGTCCTGCAATCCGCGATAGGTCACCACCAGAGACGAACCGATCTGCGCGGCCACCCCCAGAAGCGGATGGATCCCTCCCATCGCCCCGGTGAACGCCGCCAGCGCAAACCCCTCCAGTTCGATTTCCGGATTACTCCCGGTAAACTTCCCGATCGCGATGTCCGCCGCATGGTTGGCGACGCCGTTCCAGATTCCTCCCAGCGTCTGAGCGGCCCCACGCACCATCGGGGCCAGGGAACTGACCGTCAGCGATTCCGCCAGCGTTTCCATTCCCGACGGATCGCTGTTATTGACCGGGTCGCCCATCGCATAGGCATAGTCGTTTTCGGGGTTACCGCCCAGCGGGTCCGCAGACAGGAACCGACCGGTCCGGGGATCGTAGTAGCGTGCCCGGAGGAAATACAGGCCGGTATCGGCATCGTACTGCTCGCCGCCGATGCCCAGAAACGGATTCCCACTCGCTCCCTGCACCTGCCGGGGATTGCCGAACGCATCGTAGACGTACCGATCGGACAGGCTACCGCCCCCACGGCTCAGGCCGACCACACTGCCCTGGCCGTCGGTCAGGTAGTGGAACGCTCCCTCCCCCGCTCGCCAGCCGGAAGCCAGACCCAGACCGTAGTCATAACGGGCGGTTTGAAGCCCCTGAACGTATTCGGCCACCACATTACCGCCGTCGTTCAGGTAGGAAACGGTTCCCGACGGCCCCGACTGTTGAAGGCGATTTCCTTCCGCGTCATAAACGAACGTTTTATCCCCGGCCCCGATCATCCGGTTCAGAAAATCGTAAGACAGGGCAATGCCGTTGGCGTCAATGGTATTGCCGTTGGCGTCATACCGGTAGACGATCGGTTCTTCCGCCCCCTGAATGCTGAGCAGTCGATCGTTGACATCGTGATGGTAGAAGGTCGTCCGGTTGCCCTCGGTCGTGGTCAGGCGGTTCCCGGCCGCATCGTACCCGTAGGCGACCTGTCCGCCGGGTCCGGACTCTCCGATCAAGCGGCCCGCGAGATCGTAGGCATAGGTGGTGGTCCCACGGTCGTCGGTCATGGTGAGGCGGCGACCATCCGGATCGTAGGTGTAGGCGAGGGACGGTCCCCCGGAGTGGATCACGCTCGTCAGGTTGCCGGCGCCGTCATAGCCGTAGGCGGTCGTCACGCCGGTGGGCCGTGTCACTCCGATCGGACGTCCGATCCGATCATAAGCATACGTCGTAACGCCGATCCCGCCCGGCGGCGTCACGGTCAGCAGACGGTCGGCGTCGTCGTAGGTATAGGTGGTCGTTCCGGCCGGCGTCGTCAGGCTCGTTCGGTTATCCTCGTTATCCGATTGCCAGGAAACGGTTCCGGCCGGCGACGTCACGGAGGTCAGTCGTCCGAGGGGATCGTAGCCATAGGTGGTGGTCAGGTTGCCCCGGGTTGCCGTGCGTGGCCGACCGTCGGCAAAATAGGTGTAGTGGATCGGAGATTCGTTCCGTCGAGGGTCCGGGGTGACCGACGATAGATGCCGACTTTGCGGAAAGTAAGCGTAGGTGGTGACGTATCCGTTGAAATCGGTCGTGCTCGCCAGGCTTTTGTCCGGGTTGTAGGTAAAGGATTCAAACTGTCCGCCCGGAAGGGTACGTCGAATGAGACGTCCGACATTGTCGTAGTCCCGACGCACGGTTCGCCCGTTCGGATCGGTAACGAAAATCAGGTTATCGAGTTCGTCATAGGCGTAGTTGGTCGTTTCCCCCTGAGCGTTGGAGGCCGCAATCACACGACCTTTCGCATCATAGACATAGGAGTCGGTGCGTCCGGACGGCGACACGATGTTCTTAACACGATGCAATTCATCGTAAACATAACGTACCGTCTCGGAGGATTCGCCCCGAGCATCCGCCGTTGTGCTGGCCGTTGTCCGTCCCGCGTCGTCGAAGGTGAGCGTTCGGGTATTGCCCTGCGCATCGGTCAGTCGGTACGGACGACCGTTGCGGTCGAAATCGAACAGGATATAGGCCCCGGTCGGATCCTCCACCCTCCGAACCAGACCCTGATCGTCAAAATCGGTTCGGGTGCTGTGTCCGTTGCCATCGACGACGGTTGATACCTGCCCGGCGTCATTGTAGACGTAAGTCGTGGAGATTGTCGGCGCAGCGGCACCGGGCGCATACAACGAAACCTGGGTCATCCGATCCAGACTGTCATAAACGTAACCGATACGTCGATTGCCCTGGTCCGTCCCGAAGATCCGGCGGCCGAGATTATCGTAGGCGGCGCTCGCCTCCGTTCCGTCCGGGAAGGTCACCCGAAGCTGCCGTCCCTGGGCGTCATAGGCATAGCGGGTGGTGCGCCCCAGGACATCGGTCATCCGTTCTATCTGTCCTGTCGGCGTGTAATCGACCCGGGAGGAACTGCCATCCGGGAAGATGGTTTGAATCAGGCGGTCGTTTTTATCGTAAACATATTTCGTAAGGATTTCTTCGACGACGGTCTCCTCCTGCATCCCCGAAGGAACGAAATGGCGGAGGGTAGGAAGGGCCGGTGATGCGGCGGGCCCTCTCTGGGGGCGACGATTTTCCGTGGGGAAACGCGCAAAGCGCTCGGCGAGGGGGTCGGCGCTCGCCAGCAAAGGCAGTCCGAGGGAGGAAGCTCCGTCCCATCCGGCCAGAAGGCGACGGTTGCGGGTCGTCAGTTTCCGATCGATATAGCCATTCGGCGTATAACGGTATTCAATCGAATGACCCAGTTCGTTCGTCGCCCTCGTGATCCTTCCCTGAGGATCGTATTCCATGCTTCGGACGCCGCCCGCCGCATCGATCGACCGGGCCAGTGTTCCATCGGGATTCCACTCGAAAGTGGTGGTATGTCCGAGGGCGTCCGTCGCCGTTTTAAGTTTCCCGGTCGACGTAAATGTCTGCTTCAGGACGGCGACCCCATTCGCGTCCTCGACGGCGATGAGCCGACCATTCGTATCGTAGCGGTTGGTCGTGGTGACGATGCCCCGGGAATCCGTCGTCGTCTCGATCAAGCCAAGCGTATTATAGGTATGCGCTGTCGTTCGTCCCAGGGGGTCGGTGAGTTGGGTGGGTTTATCGGGGTTGGCGGTATCGCCGTAGACGGCGGACGTGGTAATCGCGCGCTGACCGCCGCCCGGCAACAGCAGGACACGGGTGGTCTGCGTGATGTTGCCCCGGCGGTCGTAGCTCAGAGCCGTCCGGTTACCCTGAGCGTCCGTGATCAGTTCCGTCCGGTCGTCCAGTTCGGGATCGTCCAGGCCGTGCGTGAACACCGTCGTACCTCCGACGGAGTTGTCGGTCGTGGCCGAAAGACGACCGTTCGGCTGATAGGTGTTGGTAAACGGATCGTTGCCGTTCGCGTCGGTCAGGCGGATCAGGCTGTGACGCGCGTCATAGGCGAACCGGGTCACCTTGCCCGCTCGATCGGTGAAGGATAACAGATTGCCCGCGCCGTCCGGAGTGTACGTCAGATCGTTTCCGTTCGGATCGGTAATGCCCGTGATTCTCCCCTGCCCGTCCCGCGTGAACGAGACGCTCATACCCGTCGAGGAGAGGATGCCGTCCTTCGAAAAGCTCAGGGAGTTGCCGTTCGGATCGGTGACCCGGACCAAGCCCTTGATCTCGTCGATTCGGAAGACCGTACCGTCGAGCGTCCTCAGGTCGAACAGCGTCGGCTCGTACTCCAATTCCTCATAGCCGACCAGAAACACCGGACGCGGTGGCAGGCCGTAATCGAAGTTTCCACCGTCCGCCGGAGCAACCAGAACGTTCGTGCCCGACGGATCGTCCCCGACCGGCGTCAGCGTGCCGCGCGTCCGCCCGACCGGAACCCAGTCCAGACGTGCCGCCGTGATCGGAAGAATTCCCTGCTGGTACGGATAGTAGGCAGCGGCGAATCGGTACACTTCCCCGGACGGGAAGGTAATCGTGATGTAATGATTGCGCGTCTGCTCCAGCGTGTAGAACTTGCTGCCGAACAGGAAATCCGTGCCGCTTTGCTCCCAGTGGTTGGCGATCGGACAGGATTTTTGCAGACGGATGTTTGTCATCTGCAATGTCCAGCCGACACCGAAGTCGCCGACGCGTTTGTCGAGGCTGTCGTAACTCCGGGAGATCGTGATCGGAATACCGCGCACCGGGATGGTCAGGTCGTTGAAGGCCAGCTTGAAGTTGCCGATCTTCATGTTGCCCTCGACGACAAAAGACGACCTATCCTCCGCACGCCGCTGGTCGCGTCCGATCGCCACCGCCCGAACCTCGTAAAGCCCGTTGAGAAGCAGGGTCGGATCGAAGGGGGCGCGGACGCTCGTCGTTCCCCCTCCCACCGTCCCCGAGCCGAGAACGGTCCAGCCCCCGTTGGTCCCGGTGCGATCCGCGAGCCGCGCCGCGATCTGATACAGGGCGCCGGACGTCGGCGCGGTCACGGTCGCGATGATATCCCCCGGTTCGGTGACCGTCTGTCCGTCCGTCGGCGCGTCCATCACCACGGAAAGCCCGCCGTCCGGGTTGCCCGGTATCCCGTTGTCGATCAGGTAACTCTCGCTGGCGACGGCGCTGGGCAGGAACCCCGCGCCGGGGTCGACCGCGACCGCCCGGACGGTCAGACTATCGACAATGGTGAAAGCAGTCGTATAAACCGTGCCTCGCGTCAACGGGTCCGAGCCGTCGGTCGTATAAAGAATCGTCGCGTTCGGGTCCGCATCGGTTATGGTGACCGTGACCGACCCGGAGTAAGCGCCGCCTTCCGGAGAAATGACCGGCGTCGGTGTCACGTTCCGGGACTCCGATACCGCGACCCGCACCGGCGCGGAGACGGCGAACAGGCCGTTACTGTCGGTCAGACGCGCCGACAGCGTATAGTCGCCCGCCGTGACATTCCTCCAGGCCAGGGTAAAGGTTCCCGGGACTTCGCCGGGAGCCATGATTCCCAGCAGAGTGTCGCCGGAATAGAGTTCCACCCGGTCGATCGTGCCCCCCGTCGACGGAGCGCCGGTCGCCTCAACCGTAATCGTCGCCGGCAGAGCGGTCCGGATCGCCGCGCCATCGGTCGGGGCGGTGATAGCGACGCCTGGCGGCATGACTCCGGCGGTCGTCACCGTGAGGGATGCCGTTCTCTCCGAATCCTCCAGGGTCGCCTTCAGGGTCGCCGTGACGTTTGCCGGGGTGGTCCGCGTGTTGATGCCGAAGGTTCCGCTGGTCGCGTTTCCGGGCACGGTAACCGTTGCGGGAACCGGCGCGACATCGCCCCGCGACGATTTGAGCGTGATCACCACGCCCGAAGACGGAGCCGCCGAGGAAAGGGTGACGGTCCCGACCGCACTCTGCCCTCCCGCAACCGTGGTCGGACTGACCGTCAGGCCGAGAAGTTCGGGCGGAAGCACGGTCAGAATCGCCGTTACCATCGCCGTATTGGGCGAATCGAGCAGTCGCGCCCTTACCTCCCCGCTCACGGTCGTCGCCACGGCGGTCGTTTTGATCGGGAAGGCGACGGTCGTACTGCCCGCCGGTACGGTCACCACTGCCGGGACCGTGAGGAACGGATTTCCGGTCGAGACCGAGACCCGCTGCCCGCCCACACCGGCGGGTCCGGTGAGAGTTATCGTGCCGACAGCCGACGCGCCGCCCCGTACGGATTCCGGGGCGATTGTCAGGCCGACGATGCCGACGGCCCCGACCGGCAGCACCGCCAGTTCCGCTTCGACCGTTCCGTTGTACATCGTCGCCCGGATCGGAACCGTGGTCGCCGCCGTGACGCTCCTCGTCGTGATCGGGAAACTGGCCTGATTCGAACCGCTGCCGACGATCACCTCCGCCGGAACCGAAGCGACTTCCGGGTTCCCGCTCGTCAGGTTCACGGTAACCACGGTCTGCGCCAGTGCCGGACGGGTCAGGATGATCGTTCCGGTCGCGTTCTGCTGGCCGCCCTGGACGCTGGCCGGCTGCACAATGAGCTGCACCGGCACAATCGGAGGGGCATCCACCAGGAGTGTCGCCGGAGACTCCCCGTTGTAGCTGGCGATCACGGTCGCCGGGGTCGCCTGCCTCACCGGCAACGTTTCGATCGTAAAGCGGGCGGACCGCTCGCCGGCGGGCACGAGTACGGCGGGCGGGACCGTCAGGAGCGGACTGGTGGTGACCAGTTGAACGACGGCTCCTCCCGGCGGGGCTACCTCCCGCAGCGTCACCGTACCGGTGGCGGTCTGCGCACCACCGACCACCAGGGCCGGGGCGATCGTCAGGTGGACGCCGACCTCGGCCTGACCGCACTGTGTTCGAACGCCGACCGTCAGAAAATCGATCGCCCAGCCGTCTCCTCCATCCCCGAGCTGGTCGATGGACAGCGTCAGCTTATGGTCCGGCGTCAGGATGGCCGGATCGATCCCGATGGTAAAAAACTGGACGACCGGCCCGGTCTGGTCGAGAAGATTGAGGAAGTCGGTCAGGATCGGCTGGCTGATACCGTTGATCGAGGCAATGAACGGCTGACGGAACGGCGGGAACTGGAAATCGTCCGCGCCGATGCCCAGCGTCAGCCGGGTAATCGTCTGATGGGGCGGTACCAGCGAGGAGTAATCGAGGGTAAGGATCTGGGGCCCTTTTGTTCGTAAGGAGCTGGAATACCCGTCATGGACATTGGTTTGCGTGTTACCGACATAGATTCGGTCGGTACCCGGAAAATCATTCGCGGCCGGTGAAAACGGAAAGAGATGCCGGAGCGGTAACAGCGAGGAGACGGTGATCTGCCCCGGCAACAGACTGATCAGGTTGGTCCCGGTTTTCGGGTCCCGGATATAAGTTCCGGTGCCGAGAACGTCGGCGTCCCCGTACTGGAGGTAGCCCTCGCACGGATACGGCGACACGGTCAGACTCGCGGTCCGGGTGGTCGCCCCCAGCGTCGCCGAAAGCGTGACGACGGTCACCGCGGTGACCCGTCCGGTCGTGATCGTAAAGGAGGCCGACGCGCTCCCCGCCGGAACGGTGATGCGAGCCGGGACCGGGGCGATCGCCGGGTTGTCGCTGGCCAGCGCGACCGTCACGCCTCCTACCGGAGCGGGCTTCGTCAGGGTAACGACGCCGGTCGCATCGGTCTCTCCGAAAACGGCGGACGGAGTGACCTCAAAGGTCAGCAGGTCGACCTCGCCGTACGGTATCGTGACGGTGGCGGTTTCGGTATCCGGTCCGAGCGTCGCCGAAACGGTGACGACCGTGTCTCCGGTGACGTTGCCCGCCGTCAACTTAAAGGTCGCTTCGGTCGAACCGGTGGGAACCGTCACCGTATCGGGCAGGGAAAGCGCCGGCAGGCTCCGATCGAGGGAGACCGTGATCCCGCCCTCGGGCGCGGGACCGGACAGGGTCACGGTTCCGGTCGCCTGACTTCCCTCTTTGAGCACGCTCGGATCGACCGTGAGCGAAACCAATCGGGGCGGCGTCACTTCCAGAACGGCGGAGTCCGAGTTCGCGCCCACCGTCCCGGTCAGTTCCACCTGACGCACGACGGCGACGGGTTTGGTGGTCACGGGAAAGGTGACCGTCTTTTCCCTCTCCGGAACCGTGACGCTGGTCGGAACGGTGGCGATGCCGCTGTCCGCCGAGGAAAGCGCGACCACGGTCCCACCTGCGGGCGCGGCACGCGACAGGGTGACGGTTCCGACCGAGGACCGTCCTCCGATCTGTGGTGTGGGCGCGACGGTCAGGGTCAGGGAAATGGGTACCGGTTCGATTTCCAGTGTCGCGGCGGTATCGACGCCGTTCAGGGTTCCGGTCAGGGTCGCCGTAACCGGGTCGGTGACCGTCCCGGTCGTGACGGTGAAATCGGCGGTCTTCCGGCCGGCCGGTACGCGGACGGACCCGGGCGTCTGCGCCTCCGGTCGGTCGCTGGTCAGCCGGATATCCAGACCGCCGGTGGGCGCTTCGGTGTCCAGGGTAAGGACGCCGCCCGCGTTTTGAACGCCCCCCTTCACGGAGGACGGAATCACGGTCAATGAAACCAGATCGGGCGCCTCGATCGTCAGGGAAGCGGCTTTGCTGACGCCGTTCATCGTGCCGGTGACGGTCACCGGGGTGTCCGTAGCCACCCCCTCCGTGGTGATCGGGAACGTTCCCGAGGTCGCGCCGGCGGCCAGGGTGACGCTCGCCGGGACCTTCGCTTTCGCCGAGCCGGACGACAGCAGGACGATCGAGCCGCCCGGCGGGGCGGCCGAGGAAAGCGTCACCGTGCCGGTCGCCGTCTTGCCCCCTTTGACGCTCTCCGGAGCGATCGACAACGCGGCCAGGGTCGGCGGAGTGATCGTCAGCGGGGCGGACGCCGAGGTGGCATTATAACTACCGGTGAGGAGAGCGGTCGTCGTGTTCGAAACCGGGGAGGTGGAAACGGTGAAGGTAGCGCGGGTCTGCCCTGCCGGGACCGTAACCGACGCAGGCACGGTCACCTTCGTGGAGTTAACGGTCAGCGCTACCGTCGCGCCACCGGTGGGCGCCGTCGCCGAAAGTGTCACGGTCCCCGTGGCGGACGCGCCTCCTTCGACCGACGAGGGCGAGACGACCAGGGAAAGCACGGTCGGCAACGGGGGCGGGTTGACCGTCAGTGGGGCGCTTTTTCCCACCCCGCCGTACGAGGCGGAGATCGTCACCGGAGTGGTCACCGTCACGGCGCTCGTCACGATCGGGAACGTTGCGCTCGTTTGCCCCGCCGCCACCAGGACGCTACCCGACAGGCCGGAACCGCTCGCGGTCGGAACCTGAGCCGCCGTGTTCGTCGATGAGAGCGACACCGACGCACCGCCCGACGGAGCCGGGGCGGACAGAGTGACCGTTCCCACGGCCGTCTGTTGCCCCCCGATCACCGACGACGGGAGTACCGACAGACCCGCCAGGGTCACGGAGGACCCGGTGGTCAGATCGCCGGTGAAGGTGGCCAGGTTCATCTGCCCCGGACCCGTCAGACTCTTGCAGATGAGCGTGCCGTTCAAAACGCCGTTGCTGAAGGTCAGTGCCGCCCGAGGCGCCAGCACGCTTCCCTGAATGCCGATTCCGGAGAACGTCAGAGTGGTCGTTTCAGGAAAGTTGTACAGGATTCGTGTCCGGTCCGCCCCTCCCAGCAGGGTGAATCCGAAGTTCCGCATGCGGTTGTTCGTGCCGGAAACGTTCAAAACCGCGGTCGCGTTCGATGGCACGTTAATGGTCAGGCTGTTACAGTTCGCCAGGTCCGTGCCGTTGACGTTGAAAACGTTTAACCCTGCCCGGTTACCGACGCAGGTAATGCCGCCGTAACGTACCTGCACCGTGCCTGTGGCCGGAGCGCTTCTGAGGCGATCGGTCAGGGAATGGAGGTCCGCCCGAACGGCGGCGAATGAGAACGGCAGGGACACCGTCCTCCGGGTCACCGTGCCGGAGATCGTGGTGCGGCTTCCGGGGTGGTTGGAAAAGGTGGTGCCGTAGGTCACATTGCCGCTGACCGTACCGTACTGGTCGAAAGCGACGCTGCCGTTGCCGGAGACATTTCCAAGGGCCGTGGGATTGTGCAGTTTGATCGGACCGTCGGAGATCAGGCTGCCACGAATTCGACCGTAGGTCATTTCGAAGGGGCCGGTACTGATGACCAGATGGACCCCGGCGCCGTCGCCCATGAGGCTCGCAACATCGTAGGAGGAGAGGGTCAGTTTCCCGCCCACGGCCATGCGTCCCTCGGTATCGCTTCCGCTCTGGCTGACATCCTCGAGCACGAAAAGGTTGTAGTCGTTGGCCACCCCGAGGTTCGATGCGGACGCCGTTTGCGCCGCCGCCGACCCGAGGCTCAGGAACGACCAGAACAGCCACGCGAGGGCGACCGTGATCCTCCGGATGGTTACCGGAACGGTTTCCGTTTTTCGTTCACCGAAGGACAGGGCGGACGGACGGACGGGCATTCTCTTCTCCCGGAATCGACAGGCCAAGGGTGTGGAAGCGACCTGGCGAACGACCTCGCCATTCTAGCCGGAAGCTCGCTCGTCATCAAGATGGAATTTATTCGACGCCCTTTCGCCAGTCGGAGACAGGCAGGGATACAGTTCTGTGCAGGCATCCGGTGCTGACAGCGCGGTCACGGAAGGTGAAACGGGGAAGACTTCACCCATTTGACAGGAGAGGCGGGTCGGACTATAATCCTCCGATGTCTTCCCCCGTGCGCGCTCCTGAAATCCGTCTTGAAAAAATCCGGGTGACGTTCGGCCAAACGAACGCCGTGGATGCGGTCGATCTGGTGCTTCGACCGGGGGAACGCCATGCCGTGGTCGGCGAAAACGGGGCGGGGAAGTCCACCCTGATGCGGGTGCTTTTCGGTCTCCGGGCGCCGACCGCCGGGGAGATTCGACTCGACGGACAACCCGTCCGTTTTCGATCCCCGGCGGACGCCATGCGCCAGGGGATCGGGATGGTGCAGCAGCACTTCGAACTGATCGACTCCTTCACCGTTGCGGAAAACATTCTCCTCGGGGACGAGCGCGCCGCCGTCGCGCACGGTCGGTTCGATCGACGGCGCGCGTCCGCTCTGGTCGCGGACCTCGCACGCGCCCAGGGACTGCCGATCGATCCCGAGTCCCGTGTTGCCGATCTCACCGTCGCCGCCCGACAGCGGGTGGAGATTCTGAAGGCGCTCTACCGTCGGGCACGGGTTCTGATTCTGGACGAGCCGACCGCCGTCCTCACACCGGACGAAGCGCGCGAACTCTGGCAGGGCGTCCGGCGACTTTCGGCCTCCGGAACGACGGTCGTTTTCGTGACCCATCATCTGGACGATGTGATGGCGCACGCCGACACCGTGACCGTGCTCCGTCTCGGGCGACGCGTCCTGACCGCTCCGACGTCCGAAACGAACCCGACCGTTCTGGCGCGGGCCATGGTGGGCGACGATACCCTCCTTCCCTCCGATGCAACCGGAGAACCATCGACCGCTCCCACCGAGCCGTCCGCGCCAATCCTGGAAATCCGACACCTGACCGTCGGGAGCGATCGGGGCAACGACGCCGTCCGCGATGTTTCGCTGATCGTGCATCCGGGCGAAATCGTGGGGATTGCCGCCGTGGAGGGTTCCGGCGAAACGGAACTGCTCGAAGCGATCCTGGGTTTGAGAGGCATCGCCTCGGGGCAAATTCTTTTCCGAGGACAGGACGTTGCCGGGCTTTCCGTGGCCGAACGGCGCGAGGCCGGCATGGGCTTCGTTCCGCCGGACCGGCACCGGCAGGCGATCGTTCCCCCGCTCTCCTGTGCCGAGAACCTGATCCTCGGGCAACAACGTACCCGCCGCTTCCGGGGCCTTGCGTCCTTCCTTCGCGCACCGGAAATGGCCGTTTTCTTCCACGAACAGGTCAAAGCCTTCGACGTTCGCGGGGCGGCGCCGCATCTGGCCCTGCGTCATCTGTCCGGGGGAAACCAGCAGAAGCTGGTACTGGCTCGCGAACTCTCCCGGCAACCGGCCCTCCTTATTGCGGCACAGCCCACACGGGGCCTGGATTTTGCCGCGACCGCCTTCGTTCGGTCGACCCTCGTCCGTGAGCGGGAGCGAGGCTGCGCGGTCCTTCTTCAAAGCGTCGACCCGGAGGAGTTGCTGAGCCTGTCGGACCGTATCGTCGTTCTCCGTGCCGGCCGGGTTTCCGGGATGACCGCGCGGCGCGAGGCCACCCTGGAACGGATCGGTCGCTGGATGACCGGCGCGGAGACCGACGCATGACCGAACGTTTTTTCCGGCCACTCCTCGCTCTTCTGCGTCCGCTTCTCTCGCTCTCGATCGCCCTCCTTCCGGGCGGCCTCCTGATCGCTCTCGTGCGGCACGATCCGGCTGCGCCGATCGCGGCGTTTGCCTCCCTGCTTCGGGGAGCGGTCGGCAGTCCGTCCGGATGGGATGACACGCTGCGCCTGACCACCCCACTGCTTCTGACCGGATCGGCTGTCTTTCTGGCGCTGGCCACCGGACGATTCAACATCGGTGGGGAGGGCCAGATGGCGGTCGGCGCACTGACCGCCGCCCTGCTGGCGGCGATACCGGGCGTTCCCCCGATCGTACTTCTGCCGCTGGCTCTGGTCGGCGGCATGGTCGGCGGGGCGGTCTGGGCGTTGCCGCCGATTCTTCTCCGCGAACGGCGCGGCGTTCATGAGGTCATTACCGCGTTGCTATTCAACTATATTGCCGGGAATCTGACGCACTTTTTCGCCTCCGGTCCGGCGAAGGACGCCGCCGGACAGGCCCCGCAGACCGCTGAAACCGTCGTCTGGCTGCCCCGTCTTCTTCCGTCGTACGATGTCCATTTCGGCCTGCCGATCGCCCTGAGCCTCGCCGTCGCCTGCCTGATCGCTCTTTTTCGAACCGTCCCCGGTTTCGAGTTCCGGGCGGTCGGTCAGGGAATCGACGCGGCGCGGGTCGCCGGAATTTCGCCGGATCGCGTCCGCAGGGTGGCGTTCGTCGTGTCCGGCGCGTTGTGCGGGGCGGCAGGTGCGGTGACGGTCCTTGGCGAAACGCCGTTCCGCCGCTTTCCCGCGGACTTCTACGGGATCGGTTACGGGTTCGACGGGCTGACGGTCGCTCTGCTGGTCGCGGGCGCGGGGTTTCCTCGCACGTTGTTCGCCGCTCTGGCGTTATTGCCCTCCGCCCTGCTTTTCGGCGCGCTTTCGGCGGGCGGGGAGGCGATGGCCTTCGACACGGAGACACCCAAACAGGTGATTGCCGTCGTCCAGGCGATCCTGATTCTGGCGGTCGCCGCCCGGAAAAAGGGGAGCGAGGTTTGATAGTAGCACTCTTGCTGGCGACTCTTCGTCTGTCCACGCCATTGATCTTCGCCGCTCTGGGCGGGGTCGTTTCCGAACGCGCCGGGGTCATCGCTCTGGGGCTGGAAGCGATGATGCTTGCGGGCGCGTTCGTCTCCGTAGCGGTGGCGTCCGTTCTGGGCGGGGTCGCCGGACTTCTGGCCGGAGCGGCGGCGGGACTGCTGGTCGGCTTACTGCATGCCGCCGCGACCCAGGTCTGGCGTGTTCCCGGCGTCCTGTCCGGTGTCGCGCTCAATCTGGGTCTGGCGGGCCTGACCACGTTCGCGGTCCGACTCCGCCCGGAGGGGTGGGCCACGACGGCGACCGTTCCCGATCTGCTCCTGACCGTCGTCGCTCTGGCGGCGACGGTATCCGTCCGGGTCGTTCTGTTTCATACGGCGTTAGGGTTGCGTCTGCGCTCCTGCGGCGAGAATCCACAGGCCGCCGAGGCGGCCGGCCTCTCTGTCGCCCGGCTACGCTGGGGCGCTTGCGCGGTCTCCGGGCTTCTCGCAGGACTCGGAGGAGTCTCACTTGCCCTGACGGGATTGGGAGCATTTACCGAGAATATGACGGCGGGTCGCGGTTATATCGCTCTCGCCGCCGTCATATTCGGCCGCTGGAATCCGCCGGTCGTCGCTCTCGCGGCCGTGATCTTCGGCTTTGGCGATGCGCTGCAACTTTCACTGCAAACCGCCGGATTTGCGGCTCTGGTGCCGACGGATCTGCTGGCCCTGCTCCCGTATCTGCTCACGCTGGCGGTTCTGGTTTTACGCTCCGGGTCCTCCGACGCACCCGCCGCGCTCTGAATTCGAACACCGTTAAGGTGCCCCGTATTTATATGGGAATCTTCGGCGGTCGGCATGGAAATTGCAGATATTGGGGTAGGCTTAATCCGGCCATTCTCAGGAGATAACATAATGCGAATCTGGGGCGACCGAAACGAAAAATCACCGATAAACAATATAAATAACTCTGCCATATCCCCTCCCGGCACCCAGGGCGCCCCCCCTGTGACGCCCGCCTCCGATGTTCCGCCGTCCATGGATTTCGCACGGTTCGAAGAACGCTGGAAATATGAGGATGATCGGTGGGAACGACATGCGTTGAATAACGAACTGGCGCAGGCTCTTTATCGGGTCGGCGACGCCAGCAACCCGGTGATGCGTATTTACGGGGCGCGCTGCCTTACCGATCTGGCGCTGAAACAGCTGCAGGGCAACTCCGGGGCGCTGATGTCCGAGAAATACCCGTTTTTTGCACCGGCGGCCAACTGTCTGGCGGCGGCAGTTCCGCTGGAGGAACATCCGGCCGTTCGTTACGAGATTCGTGTCGCTCTGAATGCCCTGATTCAGTTCGCCCGTGAAGGCGGACAGCGGATGCTGTACGTCCTGATCCAGGCGCTGGCGGAAGCCAACCGCGCCGCCCTGCGCGCCTTCACCGACACCCTGGGACGTTATCTGGCAAAGCATGGCGCGGAGGAACGCGCTCTACCCCCGCTCCTCGGCTTCCTCTCCTTCTCCGCCAACAAGGAAGCGACCCTGCGGTGTCTGATCACTCTGGCGCAGGACCCCGAAGTCGAAGCCCTGCGCGATCGTCAGGCGGCCCTGCGGATCGCGCAAGCGACCTTCGGCGAACCGGCCGCCAGCGGCAACAATACGCTGATCGACACGCTCGCCGTGCGCGGCGCCCGCCTCCTGGACGCCCGTGATGCCCTGGCGAATGCCCTGCATGCCCTGACGCCGCCGCCGCCCGAGTCCGAAGCGTCCTCCCGCGCTTTCGAGGAATGGCGCAACACGCGACGCCTGTACCTGTACGGAGTCTTCCTGGTCGGCGCCAGACTGTGCGGAACCCAGTTGCCCGGTTGCATTCTGGCGAAAGCCCACCTGGAAGGCGCCAACCTGGAAGGCGCCAACCTCCTGGCTGCCGACCTGGCACAGTCCTATCTCTTCGGTGCGGAGTTGTATAACGCGACGCTCGACGACAAGAACCGCCCCCAACTCCGCGCGATGCTCCGTGAAGCGGACTGGTGGAACGCCTCCGCGAACTCCTGGCGTGGCACCCCCGGTCAGGCGATCCTTCAGTGGCTGACCCTGAACTTCCCGCAGCCGGAACCCGAGGAGGAAGCGATCGTTCCGGACGATGACAACGACAACGGCCTGACCGATGAGATGATGGCCAAGATCCATGGCCCGAAGCTGTCGGCACTGGTCGAGTCCGCGCCGACCCCTCTGCCGGCGACGGAAATGGTCAACGGTGCGGTCGGGTTGTCGGCTGCCGAGAAAATCGCCGAACTCAAACGACGCGCCTCCGGCCGGGTCGCTGAGGAGATACCGGCGACGACCGGCGGTACCGCCCTCCGCGAAAAAAGTCTTCCGAACGGCATCCCCGCTCGAAACGGCGGTCCGAGCGTACAGGTTCGTGAAAATGGCCGACCTCGCCCCGCCGAGGTGACCAACTCCGACCTTCTGGGTGTGACCGACCTGATGAAAGGACGCTGACTCCTTCCCGATCGCGGTCGGCCACAACCGACACCGATGACACCGAACGGGCCGCGAAGAGACGTTTCGCGGCCCGTTTCGCCGGAAACTTTCGCGTGGTTCCGCCGGTAAATACCAACATGAACGCTGCCGAAATTTCCGCCACGCCGACCACCCTCACCTCGACCCTCAAGGAATGGGCGGTGGTCGTTCGCGCCCTTCGCGAGGGTCGACAGATCCTGCTGCTTCGAAAAGGTGGCATCCGCGAGGAGGGCGGCGAATTCGAGGTGCAGGCGCGCAACGTCCTGCTTTTTCCGACGTATCTGCATATGGAGGAGCAGCGCAACGCCCTGCAGCCCTGCTACGAGTCCTGGCTGCACGAGGAAAGTCGCCGCCGTCCGACCGGCGACTTTGAGCGGATTCACGCCTGGGCGCACATCACCGAGATTCATGTCGTCACCCAGTTCGACGGCCTGTTCCGTCTTGCCAGTCAGCATATTTTCTCGGACACCTTCCTCCGCTATCGGGTCGAGAACGAACCGACAAAGCCCCTGTACGCACTTTTTCTACGGGTATATGCGCTGGAACGTCCGGCGGAGATACCGCTGGAGCCGGACTATTACGGCTGCAAATCCTGGATCACCCTGAACGAACCGGTATCGCTGGCCGGTTCCCGGCCCGCCCTCTCCGACCATACCTATGAGGAACGTGTCCGTGTGATTCGACGTATCCTCACCGAACCGAAACCCGCTTCGGAAAGGTAAAATAGCGTCAATACACCTGCATTCAGCGTCTCTCGCCGAGGGAACGGAGGACCTTATGTCACTGCCAGCCGGCCTGTCCCTGACCTGGTTCGGACACTCGACCTTTCTGATCCGATTGCCGAACGGAAAACGTCTCCTGATCGATCCCTTTCTGAAAGGCAATCCGGTCTGTCCGCCCGAACGGAAGGAAATAGCCGCTCTCGGACCGGTGGACCTCCTGCTCGTCACGCACGGGCATTCGGATCATTTCGCCGACGCGATCGAAGTCGCAAAAACGTTCGGCTGTCCGGTCGCCGCCAATTACGAGATCCTTTCCTATATGGGCACGCAGGGAGTGGAAAACATCGAGCCGATGAATAAGGGGGGGTCCGTGACCCGCGCCGACCTCGGCCTGACGATCACCCTGACGCACGCCTTCCACTCCAGCACGATCACGACCGACAGCGGAACGATCAACGCCGGGGAACCGTGCGGTTTCGTGGTCAGCACGGAGGACGATTCGGGCAGGCCCTTCGCGTTCTACTTCGCGGGCGATACCGCGGTCTTCTCGGACATGGCGTTGATCAGCGAGCTCTACTCTCCGTCACTGGCGTTTCTGCCGATCGGCGACCGTTTCACGATGGGGCCGCGCGAAGCGGCGAAAGCCGTCACGCTGATGTCATCCGTCGATTCGGTCGTTCCCATGCATTACGGCACGTTCGGCCTGCTGACGGGAACCCCGGAGGCGTTCCGTCAGGCGCTGGCGGACGCGGAGTCCGGCGTCCGGGTGCTGGTTTTCGAGCCGGGGGAAACACAGGAGTTCTGATACCCGTGAAGGCAACGGAGACGACCACCCCGCACGAAACGTCCGAATCGGTCGATCCGAAGGCGGATCGGCTGGCGGACGCCCGCGAGTATCTGCGATTGGGTCGTGAACGGTTCCGAACCGGGGATATAGAGGATGCCGCGGCCTACTACGGGATCTCTCTGGAGTTATTTCCGCTGGCGGAAACGTACACCGCGCTGGGGGTCGTCCTGGCGATGCGGGGACAATGGGAGGCGGCGATCGAACAATGTCGACACGCCGTCGAACTGGCTCCGGAGACCGGCAACGCCTACAACGACATCGGCGTTTACCTCAGCGAGCTCGGACGCCGCGAGGAAGCGCTGGTCTGGCTGGATCGCGCCATTGCGGCGCCGGAGTACGATTGCCGCCACTATCCGTATTTCCATCGGGGTCGGCTGCTGGAGCAGGCCGGGCGATTTCAGGAGGCACGGGATGCGTTCCACCAATCCCTTCGGCTCGAACCGGACTGGGAACCGGCGCAAGCCGCTTTGCGACACGTCCTTGGCTGGCTGAACTGACCTTCGGTCCGGCCCGGATTCGGGGTCCGGTCGCCGTCACCCCCCCCCCGGGCCTCCGCGGACTACATCCCCATCAACGGGTTTCGTCCCTCGAGGACGGCCTGGTAGTACTCGCCGGCCATGATTCCCGAGCGGGACCCCGGCCCCTCCATCTTCGCTTCGTTCCAGAGCCGTTTGGCGGTTTCGATCTCCCCTTGCTGAAACGCCTGAATGCCCTGTTGGAGCAGGGGCGCCGCTCGCATCTCCCCCTGCGCGTTATTTTGGACGAACGCTTCGGTCGAAACGCTGCCCGGCATCGGCGCGTTGCTCGCCAGCGTTGAAGTCCGGGTTTCCCGGTTGTCGAACGACGCCGGGGGGGCGGCGCGATAGTCGTCCGACAGGGCGGCGTTCTCTCCGCGAAGGCGACGCTGTACCGCTTCGAGTTCCAACTGGGCCTGCCGGTCACCGGGCGACACTTTCAACGCTTCCTGGAACCACCTTTGCGCTTCGGCGAAATCGCTCCGCTCCTGTGCGCTCTGTCCGAGTTGCCGATAGGAGAACACTTCGCCATCGGCGGCCTGTCGAACCACTCCGGCGTCCGCGACTCCGGAAAGACGGATTCGTCGGAAGATCGCGGCGGCCTCCTGGAAACGCGCCGACTTATACAGTTCGGCTCCCTTTTTGTAGAGCTGTTTGTACTCGGCGGACCGGTTTTGAAGGTTGAAACTTTCGTACGCTTTACGGCCCGCAAACCACCCGAGGGAGACGACCGCAATAACGGCGACGACGATGGCGAGGAGCGCTCCCGTCCGGCTGTTGCGGGAGACAGCGGGCGGGGTAGGCGATGCGCCCGGGACCGGCGGAATATTCGCAGCGAGCGTCGGGGCGACCGGATGCACCGGGTTCACCGCCGGTCGATAATCCGGAGGGACGATGCTCGGGGCCGCCTGACGGGCCCAATCGTCGGGACTTTGCAGGATCGGCGGCGTCCCGATGCGGGTGTCGGTTCCGTAGGCGACGGTCGGCTGCGCCGGGGTTCCCCCGGTCGCCGGAAGATCGGCGGGATGGGACGGCGACTGACTGGCGGCGAGGAGGGCGGTGCCGAACTCCGTCGCCGTCTGGTACCGGTCGGCCGGCGATTTGGCCGTCGCTCGCTGAATCACGCCGTTCAGAACGGGCGCGACGCCGATCGCCTGGGGCGTCGGGTCGTTCATGATCCGGTAGGTGATCGTCACCACCGAATCGCCTTCGGTGGTGAACGGACGCCGCCCGGTGACCATTTCGTAGAGCAGGACCCCGAGGGAGAAGATATCGGATCGATAATCGATCTCCTTGCCGAGAACCTGCTCCGGGGACATATAGGACGGCGTTCCGAAGACCTGACCGGCGACGGTCAACTGTGTCTCATGCTGGATGCGGGCGATCCCGAAGTCGGTCAACTTCACGCGCCCGTCGGTGAGGAGGTGTACGTTCTCCGGTTTGATATCGCGGTGAACGACGCCGCGCGAGTGGGCGAATGCCAGAGCATCGGCCAGACCGCAGGCGATAAAGACGGCTTCCTTGATCGGGAGCGCGCCACCGACACTCAGTCGTTCGCGCAACGTCCGACCTTCGAGATACTCCATCGCGATGAAGTATCGGCCACGATCCTCGCCGACTTCGTGAATGGTGACGATATTGGGATGATTCATCGCGCCGGCGGCGCGCGCCTCCCGGAAGAAACGCTCGATCCGATCGCGTCGCGCCTGACCGGTCAGGGTCGGCGGCAGGTTCAGTTCCTTGACCGCGACGCGTCGGTTCATACGGGGATCGACGCCTTCCCAGACGATATCGTTGGAGCGTGCGATCTCCCGCACCAGGGTATAGTTCCCCAGAGTCGGCATGCCGGTAGGTTGAGGTCCGGCGGTCGGAATTCCCGTCTGCGTCATGGGCGAATTATCCTGAAACGCCGAAATTCGGGCGTTTCCTCTCAGCGGTCGGCAAAATCGACAACATCGAGCACTCGCAGGACCAACGCGGTGACATTGTCTTTGCCCCCTGCATCGTTGGCGACATCGATCAAATCCAGTACGGCCTGCGATGCGTTTTTTCCGGAAAGCGTAGATGCTATTAATTCATCACTAATATACCCGCAAAGTCCGTCGGAGCAAAGGAGAAACGTATCCCCGGGGCGTACTGTGATTTGAGTAACATCCGGTTCCACCACCTTATCCACACCGACGGATCGAAGGATGTAGTTCCGGTAAGGGGAGCGTTCCGCCTCCTCCCGACTCATCGCACCGCGCCTTACCTGCTCTTCCACCCAGGAATGGTCCACCGTCAGGGTGCGTAACCCGTCGCCCTCCCGCATCAGATAGAGCCGGGAATCGCCCACATGGGCGATCGTCAGGACATCTTCCTTAACGATGGCGACGACGATGGTAGTTCCCATCCCCCCCGCTTTTCGTTCGAACTGACGCGCGGCATGGTGGATCAGCGCGTTCGCCTCGGCCAGAGCGGCGCGCAAGGCGGTTTCGGTATCCTCGGCGGCGGCGGCGGCGAAGAAAGCGCGAACGACGGTTTTCAGCGCGGCTTCCGATGCGATCTGCCCGGCGGCATGCCCGCCCATTCCGTCCGCCACCGCCCAGAGCCGACCGCGCATCGCCAGCTGGGTCGGGTCGGTCGGCAGGAAGAAGTCGAACTTATCTTCGTTGTGTTCGCGCAGGCGTCCGATATCGGTACGGGCAGCCCAATCGACATGGACATGCCGCTGCGGCTTGCGTTCGGCAATCGCCGCCCAGCCGCTGACCAGAACGGCGGCATCGAATTCATCGGTGGTTTCACTCATAGAGGACCGTCAAACTCATTTCCGGCGTGGGTCGCCCGCGAGATTCGCCCGATCGATACACCGGACGTCTCGCTAACGTCACGAAATCTCCTCATACTGGAACACGCGCGTCCCGGCGACCTTGTCATGCCACGTCTCTCCCTGCTTATCCCAGAGGAGCCACAGAAATCCGAGTCCCAGGGGCAACGCCGAGACGACGGCCATCAACGCCCGCAACACGGACGAACGCACGTCGACGATGTGACCGCCTTTGGTGAGGACGATGACTCCGAGCAGTTGTTTCCCGAAGGTCTGACCGGTCATCGAGGTGACGACCGCACCATACACGGTTCCGACGACGAGCAGCAGACTCCAGAGGATGAAGAACGCCGGACCACCCACCTTTGGCGAATAGGCCCAGGCGATCCGCCCGGTGAACGCCCAGCCGAACATGGCGATCAACGCCCCCAGAAAGACGAACGACATGATATCGACCAGCCAGGCGCGAAGACGCCGGGTAAAGGTGGCAGGCACCTGTTTTTCGGCGGTCAGAACCGGGAGGCGCTCATAATCGCTGTCGAAGGAGGGCCGCACCGCCGTCGCCGGAGCGCAGGCATCGCAGTAATCGATCCCGTTGACATTCACGGCACAGGCGGCGCAGAGGCGATGGCCGCAAACGCCGCAGGCGGTTACCGCTTCCCGGTTCGCATGAACGTAACAGGCGATCTTGCCCTTCATCCAGGCCGGATGCAACGGCGACGCGCAGCGTCGGCAGGCATCCGCTTCGTTGACGTTGCTGGTACCGCATTTCGTACAGATCACGTTCGCATCCTCAGTCCGCCCGTCGCCGGTCGTCAGCCGTTGGTCGGGCTATGATAGATAAAGGTCGTCTGCCCCATCATTACCTCATCCCCTTCGTTAAGAACGACGGGAGTATGGGCGGCCAGTCTCTGACCGTTGACCTTGGTTCCGTTCGTGCTGCCCAGGTCGGTGAGAAGGAACCGATCGTTCTCATAGGTGATTTGAGCGTGGCTGCCGGAGATATAGGAGTCGCCGGTCAGGACGATCGTATTGCCGGGCCGTCGGCCGAAGGTCGTGTTCGTCGAAGTCAGGACGTGAGTGGAACCGTCGAAACCGACCAGGACGGCGGCCGGCGTGGCGCCCCCCGGCGCGGCCAGAGCGGGGACGTTTTCCTCCCGGCTGACGCGTTCCGGAGCGGGCAACGCATCCAGATCGACGCTGACCCCTGCCGGAATGACGACTTTCACGCGGATCGAGCCGAACTGCAGCGTCATTCCGTCGGCCAGATAGGCGCGCTGCTGACGTTCCAGCGGGACGTTATCGCGCGTCGTTCCGTTCGTACTGCCGGTATCCTCGACCCAGACCGCTCCCGTTTCCTCGACGCCGATAACCGCATGGCGTCGGGAAACGGTCTTGTCGGGGAGCATGATATCCGCCCCTTCCCGACCGACGATATTCTGACCGACGTGCAGAGCGAATTCGCGCCCCTGCATATCGATCAGTTTGGGCAGCGGTCGTTGCAGCATCCCCTCTCCGAGAGGTGCGCCGAGCATGACGCCGCATTCCCGACAGAAACCGTCGTCCGGGGACATTGCGCCCGTGAGCAGCGGGCAGGGCGAAACGTCCATCGCGCATCGCTCGGGAAGAACGAAAAATTGCGTTCGCTCTCCGCCGATCGATCCTGTGTTCGGCATCGCCACCGTCGCGTTGCTGTCCATCATTCTTTCTCCTTGTTCGCGCTTCAGGCGAGCTTAACGTTTCCCCTGATCGAGCTGATAGATCGTACCGATCAACGTCTTTTCGATATTGGCGTCGTCCCCGCGATTCAGCGCCTGTGCGGCCTGCGCCAGGTCGTTCGCCGCTTCGGTTCGTCCCTGTTCGGCCAGTACCGCCTGGGTTCGCTCGATGGCGCGGGTGAAATCGGCGACGGAGAACTGCTGGGTCCGCATCCCCATCATCGTCTTCTCGAGGTCTCGGGACGCGGTCACCACCGCCAGTTCCTGAGCGACCGTAGCATCCGCTCCGGACGGCAGGGTGGCAGGATCGGTGACGAACTCGACAATCGCGTTCCCGGTGATCGTTTCCGTATGCCCCTGCACGGCATCATCATAGGTCAGAACGACCTTGGCAACGCGGAAGGTGCCGCTCCGCCGGGGTTCCCAGTCCATCTCCCAGAGTTTGTTGATGGTCGCTCCCTTTTCCATATCGCCGAGCGTGATCTCGGCGGTACGCGGTCCGAACGTCGGCGGCGACCCGTACACCTGTCGAACGGTCGCTCCGCGCGGCATCTGTAACTGGAGGCGGACGTTCTTGGCCGTGGTCCCGAGCACCTGCTTGATCTCTTTTTCGAAAACGGCCGGGATATCCTCGGGACGGGCGATGTAGTAATAGTTTCCACCGGCGCGCCGAGCGATTCCCGCCATCAGTTCCTCATTGTACTCCGGGCCGAAGCCCAGGGCGGTCACGGTGATCCCCCGGGACTTCAGGTCGGCCACCTGGCGGACGATACTCTGAAAGTCCTTCAGGCCCGCCGTCGGTTCTCCGTCGGTCAGGAGCAGAACACGCGTGACATACCCCTCGAGCGGTACGGACCCGACCTGCGCTCCCCCGGCGTAGAGGCCGTCGAAAAGGTTCGTGGTATTTCCCGGCGCGATCCGACCGATGTGCTGCTTGATCAGGTACGGGTCGGTGACATGGCGGGCCGGCATGAGCACTTCGACCTGCGTTTCGAACGTGACAATCGACAGTACGTCCTGCGGCGTCAGCATATCGACGACCTGATTACAGGCCCTCTTGACATACTCCAGCGGTTCGCCTTCCATCGATCCGGATCGGTCGATGACCAGCGCGATGTTCACCGGCATACGCGCCCCGGCCGACGCGCCGAGACCGGTCGCCGTCACCTGGGTGTACACATGCTGGCGTGTCCGTTCGGCGCAGTACGCATAGCGATTTCCCAGGCGCACGGTGAGGCGTAACGCCTCCCCACCGGTCTCCGGGGCGGCGGGCATATAGGCGGGAACCGGTCCGACGGTCGAGGTCGGCGGGGCGGCCGGTGAGACAGGCGGAGCGACCGGTGAAACAGGCGGAGCGGCAGACGGTTCGGATGCCCGCGAATGCGCCACCGGCGTCACGATCGTCGGACCGATTGTCGGACCGATCGTCGGCCCGAGAGGCGGCGGGATGACGGGTTCGGCGAAACTCGGAGGCGGCGCGGCGGGCGGGACGGGAGCGGGATGCCCCTGGTCGTGTATCGCTGCGTCCTCCACCGGCGACTGTGGAAACCGGTTGGAGTGCGGGTCGTCCTCCGGACGGACGGTCTCCGTCGATTGCTCCTCCAGAGGGAGGTTGGAATTGCCGTACGGGTCAAAAGGTCCGCTCGGCGCAGGTTTGTCTCCGTAGCGTCGCCGTCTCATCTGCATTGTCCCTTCGTAAATACGTATAAAGACCGATTATTCCACACGGAACTCGGTGGTCCCGACGATCAGATTATCCCCGTTTGCCAGCGGCTGTCGAGTAATTCGTTGACCGTTGACAAAGGTTCCGTTGGTCGAACCGGCATCCTCGACGATCCAACCCTCGGCCTCCCGTACGAAACGGGCGTGACGTCGCGACGCCCGGCTGTCCTCCGGTAGCGGGATTTCCACTCCGGGGTCGCGTCCGGCGACGATTCCGGAACGGAGCGGGAACCGTTTCCCCGCATGCGGTCCCGCCACCACGACCAGTTCGGTCGCCGTCGTCGGGACATCGACCGGCAAAACGGCCGCCCCGGTCCCGCCCACCGCCCCTCCCGACATTCGCAGAGGCGCCGCGCCCGGCGCGGGCAGGTCCGCCAGCGACGGCCCGAAGGAGGGCAACGGAGTTCCCGCCGGTTCCGCGACATCACGGGGGGCGGGAGCGGTCGGCGTTTTGGTGAAACGCTCATAAAATACCAGCAGTTTGCCGGCTATTTGTATCTGATCCCCATTCTTCACCATCGTTTCCTCACTTACCTTCAGGCCGTTGACCAGAATTCCGAGCGGCGACTCTCCGGTATCCCGCAACCGGTATCGTCCGCCCGGCAACGCAGTGAGAATGGCATGGGTTCGCGCTACTTTCGGATCACCAAACAGAGTTATGTCTGATAATTCGTAGCGACCTATAGTGGTTTCCTGCTTTTCGATCAGAATCTCCTTCCCTTCGTTTCGTCCCACGACCACCCGGATCCAGGCTTCCTTCAACAGTTGCTGCACCAGAGCGACAAACAGGCCGATCATCGCGCCGGTGATCGCGAATCCGAACAGCCGGGAGACGATGCCGGGCCGCGCCATGCCGACCAGAAGGTACGGGATAATTTCGAACGTGCTACCGCCGATCAGTCCGCCGATCAGTCCGCCGATCAGTCCGTTACGCCCGAGCGGCAGGTTCCATTTCCGCCACCCCGGCGCCGTTCCGGCCAATCCGCCGATAAACGCCCACCCGGCCGCCCGCCCGATCACGTTTCGCAGAAAGTCGAACGGGTTGTTCGCCGGGAAAACGTACAGAGCGGCGAATGCTCCCATTCCGAGCGTCCCGCCGAAAATACCGGCCAGGATACCGACACCGACGCCGATGCCGATCACGTTCAGCCAGTTCTGCCGGGACCCCGTCACCAGAGCGTCGGCCACGCTGAGAAGAACGCCGATAGACCCGCCCCAGCAGGCGAACACGATCCAGTACGCCAGGCTTTCCTCGGCGGAAAGCCGGCCAACGGTGTCTCCGATCCGTACCAGACCGGACAGGTCGGAGACGAACCAGGTGAAAAGGCCCGCCGCCAGTCCTGCCAGAGTGAAAAGCAACACTCGCCCCGTGACCCGCTGCATACTATCCATGGGTGATCCTCATCGCATCCTCCGCCGGGTGAACGTCTCTTCTCGGAATCTTCCCGTTGCGTCCCCTTTTTCCTTGTCGGTTATCCGGCCGTAAAGGTTAGGCTTCGAAACGGAAGCGTAACGAACCGAACTGCACCTCATCGCCGCGCCGGAGCGCCTGAGGCGCGGTCAAACGCTTGCCATTGATGTAGGTTCCGTTGCTCGAGCCCAGGTCCGTGACGATCCAGGCGCCGTTCTCCTCTTCAATACGGGCGTGCCGTCGGGAAACCGTCCCCTCACCCGGTAAAGAAAGGCTGTTATCTTTCTCACGGCCGATCGTCATTTCGCTTTCGAACGGAAAGACCTCTCCGACCACACTGCCGTTCAGCCCGAGCAGGTTCGCTCCTGCGGTCGTGGCACGTCCCGGATCGGCGACGGGCATGGGTCGGGGCGCGTCGACGACTTTGGGCTTCAATGAGGAGATCGGCATCGAGGGGGGAGCGGGTTGGGCCGGCTGTGGGGGCGGCAGGTCGGACAGCGACGGCAACGGAGGTTCGTTCGCCGGAGCCGGGCGGGAGGCGGGAACGCTGGCGATTCCGTCCTGCGGCAGGTCCACGCCGAGCTGTTTCAAACCGCTTTCGACCGTCAGCCCCCGCTGTCGGGCGATCCGCACGCCGACCGTGATGGCTACGGCGAGCAATCCGATGCCGATCAGACCGGGAATCCAGCTATTGGCAGTCGGACCGGTCTGGGTCGGTTGTGTGTTGACCACGATGACGGTCGGGTTGCCGGAGGCGGAAATCCCGGAGGGCAACGGTCCCGGGGTGGTTGGAAAGAGCACCAGCGGGGTCGCGGTCGGTGCGACGGCGGGGGTGGCGGACGAAGCGGCCGTTTCAACCGGTGTCGACGGTTCGCCCGACGGTTCGCCGGACGGTGCTCCGGACGGCGCGGCGGCAGGCGACGCTCCCGGCGACGCCGGCAATGTCGTCGCCGGGGAGGGCATTGCCGGAGCGGCGGTCGCGGAGGCGGCGGGAGAGGGAACGGGCGAAGCGCCGGTGGGTGAGGCGGCAGGGGACGGGGACGGAACGGCGGGAACGGAAGAGGTCGGCGTTGGCGGCGTTGGCGGTTGCGCCCCGGCGGCAAGGGCGACCAGAACGAACACGATCGGTATCGCCAGAAGTCTACCGGATGATTTGGTCATAGCTCGTCCACACAATCCTTTTCGTAAAGCTTTTTTCGGGCCAGGGGAACGCGATCGCGAACATCGGTCGCGATCACCCCGGTGGTACCGAGAGTCTCTGCCGCGATCTCCCCGGCCAGGGCATGCAGGTACGCCCCGGCACGGGCGGCATCGAACGCCGAAAGAGCCTGGCCGAGGAGAGCGCCGATGACTCCGGTCAGAACATCTCCGCTACCGGCGGTCGCCAGGGCCGCACTGCCCTTTCGGTTGAACGCCATTCGTCCGTCCGGCGCGGCAATCAGGGTTCTTGCGCCTTTCAGCAGCGTCACCGCTTTGAAAGAGGCGGCGGTCCGCAACACGGCTTCCTGTCTATCCGATTGTATCCGATCCGCCGAGGTTCCAAGCAGCCTTCCGAGTTCCCCCGGATGCGGTGTCAATACGGTGGGCGTGGTTCCCCGATAGCGAACGGCGGTCAGCGAGGTCTTCAGCGCGTTCAAAGCGTCGGCGTCGACGACCAGAGGCTTTCCCACCCGACGGACAAACAGTTGGACGAAGGAAGCGACGGCGGGGTTGCCGCCCATTCCCGGTCCGATGGCGACGGCATCCGCACGTTCGGCGAGCGCCAGTGCGATATCGACGGCGTCCGGCCCGCCGTGGGACCGTTCGGGCGTTTCCGGCAACCCGCGAACGATCACCTCGGGAACGAGTTGTGCGGCGACCGGCACCAGACTTTCCGGAACTGCCAGCTGTACCAGGCCGGCCCCGGCCCGCAAAGCCGAAGAGGCGGTCAGGGTCGCCGCGCCAATCATCCCCTGCGAACCGGCGATGACCAGAACGGAGCCGTACGTCCCCTTATTGCTGTCCCGCGTCTGCTTCCGTTCCGGCAGGAGGGCGCGGACGGACTCCCGGACGGTCAATTCGAACTGCAGCGAGGGATTATCGGTCAGGAGTGAGCGAGGCAATCCGATATCGGCCACGGTGATTTGCCCGGCATACCAGGCCCCGGGGTAGTGGAGTAGCCCCGGCTTGGGCAGGGCGAACGTCACGGTACGGGTTGCGGGAACGGCGACAAAATCGACCGGCGCACCGGTATCGGCATCGACGCCCGACGGCAAGTCCGCGGCGACCACGGGAATCCCCCGCTCCGCCAGTTCGACCAGATGCGTGATCAGCAGTCCGAGCGGACCGTTCAGGGGACCGCGCCCACCGGTTCCCAGCAGGGCGTCCACGAGCAGACGGAAGGGTTCCTTGATCGCGCGTTCGAACTCGGGCGACGCCACCTCCACCACCCGTACGCCGCAGGAACGGAGGGGGCGGAAATGCACCTGCGCGTCTCCCCGAATATCCTCCGGCGAGCCTGCCAGAAAGACGACGATTTTCGCGCCGATACCGGCCAGATGACGAGCGACCACGAACCCGTCCCCACCGTTATTGCCCAGCCCGCAGAAACAGGCGATGGGCTTCCCGGAGACCTCACCGTTCAGAAGTTCCTGGCAGGCTCGCTTCAAGGCGATTCCTGCCGCTTCCATCAGTACGGCGCCGGGAACGCCCATATCTTCGATGGCGCGCCGGTCGATGGCGCGCATTTGTTCCGCGGTTGCGACTTTCATGCAGCCAAAGTCTACCCGAAGGAACGAACTATCCCCCGCTGGAGATCGGGGTCTGCAAAATGACCGTTCCTTCCGTTGTCCGTTTCGCGCCCGGAGGCGTCGTATCGATCGGTCGATCCTGCACGTTCGGGTCGGACCCGCCGACGCTGATGATCGGTTTCGAACCGCCCGTGCCACCGAACGGTTCGTAGGCATAGGCGAGTTTCCCCCCCGCCTTGATCTTCCCCGTATCGGCCAGGCTCCCTTCCCCTTTCGGAAAAGAGATGACGTTCGGATCGCCATCCGACACATAGCGGGTATAACCGGAACCGGTGGTGGTGAGCTTTTTGATCCAGTCGCGCACCCCGTTCGTTCCGTTGATCGAATCGATCCGCTCCAGTTGATACGGGGAATATTTTTTGGAGGCGGGGGACGGAATCGGTCGCCAGGCGGCGGCGAAGGCCGCCTTATGGCGGTACTCCTTGCCCTCGTAGGTCCCCTTGAGCAGGTACTGCCAGGACGTCTTGTCCTTCGGGAAAACGCCCATCGGAACGGCGAAAACGTCGATCCGGGCGTCGGGAACCTCGCTCAGGATCATATTATTGGCGTATCCGAGCTCCTGCTGAATCTGGGCGGGGGTCATTTTCCGCATGCTTTTATGGGACGTCGAATGGTTGCCGATCTCAAACCCTTTTTCGATCAGGTACGCCATTTTCTGCGCGCCCATTCCGGGTTGTCCGAACGTTTCGAGCGTCGATTTCGACTTCGGCAGGACAAAGAACGTGCCGCGAAGCGCCCAGTCCGGGTGCTTTTTGTTGAATGCTTCCATAATTCCGACAGCGCAGTCCTCATCCACCTTCAGGCTGCTCGCCGTTTCGATCAACCGGAACTGGCTCGCCCGTGCATCGTCAAAGGTCAGAACGATCGGCGACTTTCCGGGCGGGACGTCGATCCGGTCGTTGACCACGTCGGACAGATTTACCGGGCGGAACCCGGCCTCGTACATCAGTTCGAGATCCTTACGAAAATCGGCAATCGAACGAGTGAGCGATTTGTTCTGCGTTCCCTTGATCTCATGGTACATAATGACCGGTATCTGTCCGAGTTCGTTCGGGCGTATCCGGGCATAATCGATCTTTGGCGGTTGCGGGCCGGGTTTCGGCGTCGGAGCGGGCGCGACGGTCGGCGCGGCCGCCTGTTTCGGGAGGAACTGGCAGCCGGCCGTAACCGCGAGCAGGGGGAGCAGCGTTGACGTGACAGCGAAACGAGACGAGCGTTTCAACATGGGATTTTCCTTTTTCCGAGCGGGAGCGAGCAACCACGGACGACCAGGGAGAACGTTGTGATACTTTTCGGCGCTTTCGTCCGGACCGATTTCGAAGTCCGGGCATTACCAGGAAAGCGTTCGAACCATTGACGAACGGTACACTTGATTATACGAAAGCGGAAAGCGGTTCGCCACCCGCGAACGGTATCTGTTTCGTCCGCTTATTCGCTAAGGGAGTGTGCCGCTTGGCCAGAAAGTTCGTCCTGTCCCCCACCCGACTGCGTATGTATTTTCGCTGTCCGGCCGAATATCGGCTGGAATATATCGATAAGCTCGGCCGACTGTATCATCGGGCGCGTGCCGGTCACGCGTTCGGACACTCGCTTCATCGTGCGCTGGAGGCGTTCCATGCGGCCGGCGGTTCGGAAACTGTCTCCGAACAGGCGCTCACCGATTCGCTGGAGACGCTCTGGGTGGCGAAAGGTTACCAGGGAGAGGAGCAGGAGGCGCAGTTTCGTGAGGAGGGCGCCAGAATCCTGCGCGAGTATCACGCGGCGCAGGTCGCGGCGCGGGACGCTCTCCAAACCGCACCGCCTCCGGTTCTCCTTTACGCCGAAAAAACGTTGCGGATCGACCTGACCCCGGAAATCGCGCTTTCGGGACGGATCGACCGGGTGGACGAGCACCCGGATGGCAGTCTGGAAATCGTCGATTACAAATCGGGGCGGGAGACGGTCTCGGTGGAGGATGTCTCTTCGTCGCTGGCTCTGAATATCTACCAGGTTCTGCTGAAGGCGCGGCACCCGGACCGCCGGGTATTTTCGACCCTGGTCGCTCTGCGGACCGGAGCGAAGGCATCCTACGAACTTCCCGAGACCGATCGTCTCTCCCTGACAGCCGAATGCGCCGAAACCGGCGAGGAGATCCGGTCGAAGGACTGGGAGTCCGTGAAGCCCGTGCCGAACGACCACTGCCCGCACTGTGACTTTTTGCCGCACTGCTCCCGATACTGGCAACGGGAGGAGCGACGGAACCGCCTGCCGATGGCTCCCGGAGTATAGGTCTTCGACGGGTTTCGGGGGGAATGGGTCTCCGGTGCTTGATTTATTCGGCCCGAACGGTTATACTTCCGGGACAAACATTTTCAGGAGCGCTTCCAGGACGTGTCCGTTTCCCGCCTATCATTCGATATTCCGACGGCGACCGAAGGTCAGGATCGGTTCGATCTCCTTTCCCGGCGCGAGTTTCTGACGGTGAACGGTGTCGGCGGTTATGCGTCCGGTACCCTCTCCGGCGCGAATACCCGGCGGTACCATGGCTACCTGGTCGCGATGCTGCCGGAGCCTTACGGCCGGATGACCCTGATCAGTAAGGTCGAGGAACGGGTGACCTGCCAGGGCGACACCTTCGAACTTTCGGCCAATCGCTACCCGAACGGAACGATCCATCCGCAGGGTTACAACCACCTTCATCATTTTGCGCCGTATCCGACGCCGACCTGGGTTTACCATCTTCCGGGCGGAACGACCCTGGTGAAGTCCATCTTTCTGGCCAGGGAACGGAACACGGTTTACGTCCACTACTCGGTACCGGAAGCGAAAGACCCCGTCGTCCTGGAGATGCTTCCACTCATGACGTGGAAGACCTACCACACCGAGATGCATGCGTTTCCCGGATTTCCGATGCGGTCGGAACCTCTTCCGGATCGCTCGGGCTGGCTGTTTCAGGCGGTCTGGGACGCTCCCCGGGTGATGCTGACGCTGGAAACGCAGCAAAAGGCTCCGTACTCGTTCGAGCCGGCTCACTGGTGGCATGACAACGTCGTGCACGAGCGCGAGCGAGAGCGGGGCTTCGACTTTCATGAGGACGTTTTCTGCCCGACGGTGGCCAGGGTGACGATTCAGCCGGGACGCTCCGTTTATCTGGTCGCCACCATCGAGAAGGAAACGCCCCAGACGGGAAGCGTCGCCTACCGCGAAACGCTCCGCCACCTGAGCGCCGTGCTCAAGACCGCCAAACTGGATGACGAGCATTCTCCGGTCGCCCAGCGCAGCCTGGCGTTGAACGCGGATCAGTTCCTGATCCGGACGCCCGACGGTCGGCAGACGATCCTGGCGGGCTACCCCTGGTTCACGGACTGGGGGCGGGACACGATGATCTCTCTGTCGGGGTTGACCCTGGCGACCGGCCGGAAAAGCGTCGCCCGGGAGATCCTGCGCGATTTCGCCGCCCATGTGTCGGAAGGGATGATTCCCAACCGCTTCCCGGACGCGAACGCCACTCCCGAATACAACACGGTCGATGCGACGCTCTGGTTCGTTCATGCGTGTGACCGTTACGCCCGTGTCGGCCGCGATCGGGCCTTCCGGGAGGAACTGCTTCCGACGCTTGTCACCATTCTTCAGACGCACCGGACAGGCACCCGATTCGGCATCCGGATGGATCCGCAGGACGGTCTTTTGAGCGCGGACGATCCGGGCGGGAACCTGACGTGGATGGATGCCCGGGTTGCCGGGATCTCGGTCACCCCGCGCGCCGGCAAAGCCGTGGAGATCAATGCGCTGTGGATCAACGCCCTCCTGATCGTTGCTGAATGGTCCCCGAAGGAGGCGGCCCGGCCCTACCGGGATCTGGCGGCGCTTGCCGGAGCCTCGTTTGTGGAGCGGTTCGTCCGTGCCGATGGTCGGGGGCTTTACGACGGGATTCGCCCGGATGGGAAGCCGGACCCGACCGTTCGTCCGAATCAGGTGCTTGCCGCCGCCCTGCCGCGCATCGGTCTTTCGCCCGACGTCCTGGTAGCGGTACTGAAGGTCGCGACGGAGGAGCTTCTCACGCCGTTCGGTCTTCGAACGCTCTCGCCTGCCGACCCGGCCTATCGCGGTCGTTACCAGGGCGGTCCCAACGAACGGGACAGCAGTTACCATCAGGGAACGGTCTGGCCCTGGCTTCTGGGGGCCTACCTCGATCTTTTCCGTCGGGTTCACGGGGCGAATGCAAATGTCAGTGAGTTGACCGCTCCGCTTCTTGGTCACCTGGAGGAGTACGGCGTCGGGGGATTAGCCGAGGTTTTTGACGGGGATGCGCCGCATCATCCGAACGGATGTCCGTGGCAGGCATGGAGCGTCGCCGAACTGCTGCGCTCGCTGGCGGGCGCCGGATCGGCGGAAGGCGCGGAGGTCGGTTGAATCCCGCACCGAACGGATTCCGTCGCTCGGGGTCCCGGTCTCATTTTCCGCGAGCGGTCTCCCCGATAAATCCGTAGCCGACTCCACGTCGATTCTCCAGTCGTTCGGTCACCGTCGGAGGCAGTTTCATTCGCAGCCGCCGGATATGGATATCGATCGTTCGTGGGCCGCCCTCGAAATCGGCCCCCCAGACGAAGTCGATCAGCCGCTCCCGTGAGTAAAACCGCCCCCGGTGCGTCACCAGAAACCTCAACAGCGCATACTCCTTCGGCGTGAGAGGAATCGGCGTACCGTCGGAACCGACGGCTTTTGCTTCCGAAATGAAGAGGGTGAGGTCCTGATAACGAACGACATCCCGTTCCGCGATATGCTGACGCCGAAACAGCAGGAACCGGATCCGCGCCACCAGTTCGTCCGGGGCGTGCGGCGGCATCAGAAAATCATCGATGAACGAAAACCATTCCCGGTTGCCGAGGTGTCCGGACGTCATCAGGGCAATCAATGGCAACGGTTCGGCCTCCTCGCCCCAGGCCTCCCTCTGCAGTCGCTGAATATGGCGGAGTGGCAACGAACCGATCGGCACCGAGGCGGGTGCGGTCAGGTCGACCAGAAGGAGATGCGGCGGACGGCCGTCGAACGCGAAACAGAGCGATTCGGTGCCTTCGCCCACCTCGCCCAGCGGGGTCGTTCGCAGGGTGAAACCGGCATCGGTCAGAAGTCGGAGCAGCACCGACTCGTCGGCCTTGCTCAACCCATCCCGTTCCGGTCGGATCAGTAAAACGCGATACATGGATAATCCTACTATACGTCGCACCGATCGAGTTTGCGCTTTCCAGGGCACCTTCCGAAAGGATTCCCGTCCTTTTCGTTGTACGGCGGGGAATCTGCGGTATAATCCTGTGTTCCGCCGTCCGATACTTCGCACAAACGGGTACGGGTTGGTTGACGCCCGGAACGATGTAAATTCCAAATCCATGTCAGGAAACGCCAGTAGTCCTTCGCTGCACAGGTGCGGTGAGGGTCGTGCGGAGGGAACCGTTTGCGGACCTCTGCGGTGGCACGGTCTCCCTCTCCGAACGCGGTAATCCGTCTTCCAGGGAGCGCCCGCGCTCCCGCCCCGTGATGCGTCGTCCCCTTTTGCGTGGCCCCATCTCCGAGCGCAAACCGCGTTTGCGCCTGTGCGGCGTTCCCAGATCGCAGAAAGGGAAATGCTATGTCCGCCGAAGAGCGTGTAGAGCTCGTTCAGCGGCTGTCCGTCGTGTTGCGCGACCATGCCGCTGATGAGCCGGTACGCGGCGACGCTCTCGTCGTCGCCCTCCACGGAGTCCACCCTGCCGATATCGCGGAAGCGATGACCCATCTCGCGGATGCGGACGCTCTGTCCGTTTTCTCGATGCTGGACAACGCACGCGCCGCCGAGGTTCTCGACGAACTCGATACCGAGACACAGCGATACCTCCTGGACCATGATGTTCCGGGGCGGATCGCCGGCCTGCTCGACCTGTTGCCGATGGACGATGCCGCGCGCGTCGTCGCGGAAGCCGCCGAGAACGACCCCGAACGCGCCGAGGAGCTGCTCGACGAATTGGAGGCGCGCGCCCCCGCCGATGCGGCCGAGGTCCGGGAGCTTCTTTCGTACGAGGAGAAGACTGCCGGACGTCTGATGACGGACAAATACGTCCGGGTCTCGGCGACCGCCACGGTCGACGACGCCTTTGCTGCCATTCGTACGGCGGCGGAGGATGTGGAAATGCTTTCCACCGTCTACGTCACCAGTCCGCGCGGTGGCGGTGAGGAGTCGCTGGTCGGTGTCGTCGGTCTTCGTGAACTGGTTCGCTCCGAACCTTCGCGCCCGGTCCGTGAAATCATGTTGCCGGAACCGATCACGGTCACGGTCGATACCGACCGGGAAAAGGCCGCCAACCTGATATCGAAGTACGACCTGAACGCGTTGCCGGTTCTGGACCGTCAGGGTAACCTGGCCGGTATCATCACCGTCGACGACGTCGTGGACGTCCTCGTCGAATCCTTCAACGAAGACTACATGAAACTTGTCGGGTCCGACGCTGAGGAGATGGAGCGCCGGTCGCCGATCCAGGTCGCGCGACTTCGCTTACCCTGGCTTCTCGGGACGATGGCGATCGAACTGATGGCGGGCGTGGTCATCTCACGCTACGACTGGGTATTGCGCGAGGTAATCCTGCTGGCATCCTTCATGCCGGTCATTTCCGCGATCTCGGGAAATGTCGGTCTGCAGGCGGCGGCGATCATCGTGCGTGGTCTGGACACCGGGCATGTTTCGGTCTCTCAGATGAGTCGAGCGGTACGCAAGGAGGCCCAGACGGCGCTATTGATGGCGGTAGCCTGCGGAGTCGTTCTGGGTGGGATCGGCGCGCTCTGGGCGCGTCATTTCACCTTCGGGATCGTCATCGGCGGCGCGATGACCTGCTCGATGCTGACGGCGAGCATTATGGGCACGGTCATCCCGATGCTGTCGAAGCGGGCGGGATTCGACCCGGCGACGACGGCGGGACCGTTTGAGACGGCATTCCAGGATGTGATCGGCTTTGCCGTCTTCCTCTGGCTGGCGTCCCTGTTGCTTCCCTGGCTGAAATAACCCGCGATCCGTCCCCCGGTGCGCCAACGCACCGGGGGGAACGGTCAAGGGGGCTGCGTCGGGTGGCAGGGGAGAGGTTCCAAATGGCAAAAAAGCCTGCTCCTCTTCGGGGGTTCCCCCGAGAGGTGCAGGCTCTCTTGACATCAATTCCTGGCCCCGTGCTATCTTCCCAAACAGTTGCCCGCTCAGTATTGTCGCCGCTGCCTCGTTTC
>JANRLW010000003.1:0-9146 GCA_033762295.1 Capsulimonadales bacterium | reverse complement strand
TGGCGGGCTTTGAATTTGGCGGCGGCAAAGGCGGGGAAAAGGATGGCCATCAGGATCATCAGGACCGTGATCGCCGTCAGGATTTCCAGCAAAGTGTAGCCACGTTGGGGCGCAGGGCGGATGGAGGAAGAGGGGACGGATGATGTATTCTTCATGGTTTGACCTCCGATTTGGCGCACGCCTCAATCAAGGGAGCGAGTTGCTTTTCGTCCTCTTGCGTTTCGGATGCCCGGAGAAGCGGTTCGATCTCCTCCGCGAAGTCGACCGGGTAACCATGCGGCTCCATGGCACACGAGGCCGGTATCCGGAAAGATCGCGAGGACGCGTTTGGAATCGCCGAGGCGATTGAGTGTATTATCGGTCGGATGGCAGACCGATTACAAGGTGAACGTTTGAATGCATGAAATGCAGCTGATAGGCTAATTATTTCCCAAGACAAAAAAACACCGGCCCGGAACAAGCGTTCCGGGCCGGTGTTTTCGGAGGGGGACGGTTACAGTGTGCGCGCTTTGGCGAGCACCTGGTCGAAGTTGCCGACCATGTAGAACGCCTGCTCCGGCAGGTCGTCGCCCTCGCCGGCCAGGATGCGCCCGAACGATTTGACCGTCTCGTCCTTGGGAACGTACTGACCGGGAGTGCCGGTGAACGCCTCGCCGACGAAGAACGGCTGCGACAGGAACCGCTGAATCTTGCGCGCACGGGTAACGGTCAGCTTGTCCTCGTCGGAAAGCTCGTCGATGCCGAGAATCGCGATGATGTCCTGAAGTTCCTTGTACCGCTGCAGAATCTGCTGGACGCCGCGGGCGACGCGGTAATGCTCGTCGCCGACGACCGCCGGCTGAAGGATGCGCGAGGTCGAGGCGAGCGGATCGACGGCGGGGAAGATCGCCTGCGCGGCGAGACCCCGGTCAAGAACCGTCGTGGCGTCGAGGTGGGCGAAGGCGGTCGCCGGAGCCGGGTCGGTCAGGTCGTCGGCAGGGACGTAGATGGCCTGCACCGAGGTGACCGATCCCTTGCGGGTGGACGTGATGCGCTCCTGCAGACGGCCCATCTCCTCGGCCAGGGTCGGCTGATAGCCTACCGCCGACGGCATACGACCGAGAAGCGCCGATACTTCCGAACCGGCCTGAGTGAAGCGGAAGATGTTGTCGATGAAGAGAAGCACGTCCGCGCCCTGCTGATCGCGGAAGTACTCGGCCATCGTCAGACCGGACAGCGCGACGCGCAGGCGCGCGCCGGGCGGCTCGTTCATCTGGCCGAAGACCATCGCCGTCTTGTCGATGACGTGGGCGACGTTCCCTTCGTTATCCTTGAACTCGGCTTCCGACATTTCGAGCCAGAGGTCGTTGCCCTCGCGAGTGCGTTCGCCGACCCCGGCGAACACGGAGACGCCGGAGTGCTGGACGGCGATATTCCGGATCAACTCCTGCATCGTGACGGTCTTGCCGACGCCCGCGCCGCCGAAAAGGCCGATCTTGCCGCCCTTCAGGTAGGGGCAGAGCAGATCGACGACCTTGATGCCGGTTTCGAGCATCTCCGGCTTGGTGGCGAGGTCCTCGAACTCGGGCGCGGAACGGTGGATCGGAGCGTACTGCTTCGCAATCACCGAACCGCGTTCGTCGATCGGGCGGCCCAGCAGGTTGAAGACGCGGCCGAGAGTCTCTGGACCGACCGGAACGGCGATCGACGTGCCGGCGTCGATCGCGACCTGACCGCGAACCAGACCGTCGGTGGAGGACATCGCGACGCAGCGGACGACATCGTTGCCGAGGTGCTGCGCGACTTCGACCACGAGGTCATTGGTATCGGCCAGATTGACCTGACCGGCGCTGACGGCCGACGCGACGGCGGCGGCATCGCCCAGCGGGATACGAACGGCATTCAAAATGGGGGGAAGCTGACCGGGTTCGAAGGCGATGTCAACGACCGGCCCCTGGACCTGAACGATTTTTCCTGTCGCCATAATTAAGAAGCGACTCCTTTCGGCAAGCTGTCTTGCCCTCCGGCGCAATCCGCCGCTCGGGGTTAGCGCATCCGCAGCGGGACGGCGGCGCGAAGGCCGACCGGAAGAGTATGATGCGAACCTCCGATCGCCCTTTGCCGGCGGTCGGGAAGTTTCTGAAGACGGTCAAATAATTCGGACTTTGTGAAATCCGTAACAGTATAAACCAAAGGAAAAGCGGTGTCAATACGCCCCGGCGGGGTTCCGATGTTATTTGTGAAAAAAGGTGCAAATACCCCGGGATTTCCGGGGGTTTTTCCCCACGCTTGCAACAATCGAACGTATCGGTTATTATAGGGATGGTAAAATCCATAACTGGCAATGATTCTCAAGTCCCGGCAGAGTTTGGCCCCTTACGGGTGGCGTGTCCGAACGGCAGGCGTTTCGCCTGACGGCGGTCTTCACGGCACGGAGGCGGCGCTCACTCTGGCGGGCCGGGCGCAGACGCTAGCCCTACATCGGCAAGCGGTCTACACGCGCCTACAAGCGTTGGACCACCGAAGGCCCGCCTGCGTTCTCGCAAGCGGGCCTTTTGTTTTTCCGGTCACTTTTTCGGCGTTTCGTCACTTATCTCCGTTTTGTCCGTTCGCTCTTTAGCGGAGCGACACGGGCAGGCGATCAAATAACGGCAGCCACGGGCGATCCGCTCAGGACCGTCCGCCAGAGGAGCAAAGAGGTCGAGATGAGCCAGGAGGTTCTAGTTCTAAACAGTGATTATGAGCCGCTGAACGTGTGCAATCTGCGGCGCGCCATCGTGCTTGTCTACCTGGGTAAGGCGGACATTCTGCACGAACGTCCGGTTGCGGACACGATGGCCGCCGACGGAACCCGGCATACGACCCCGTCGGTCGTCAAACTCCGGCACCATGTCAAGCGGCCTCTCCCGGAACTGAAGCTGTCCCGACGGTCGATCTTCGCCCGGGATAACTACACCTGCCAGTACTGCGGGATCACCGGGAAGGATCTGACCATCGACCATGTCATCCCCAAACGTCTGGGAGGTGGGATGGCCTGGGAGAACCTTGTCACCTGCTGCCGGAAGTGCAATACCAAAAAGGGTGACAAACTCGCCGAGAAGATCGGGATGAAACTGGCGCGTCCGCCGCGACGACCGCGATACACGCCGTACATCTCCCTCAATAAGTACGTGGCGGGCAGCAAACACGAAGTCTGGCGGGACTATCTGCCGGTCTTTACCGACGTTGGCTCCATCGTCGGCACGACGACCGGTCACTGATCGTTCCCCATCCGTCTCCGGACCGACGGGTCAAGGAACCCGTCGGTCCCTCCTGTTCGAATAATGCCGACCCCTTCCCAAACGGACGCCGCAATCGATGCGTTCCTCGCCCATCTTTCCGGCGTTCGCGGAGCCAGCCCCCATACGGTCCGCGCCTACGCCGAGGACCTGCGTCAGTTTTTCGCCTATCCGGAGCTACACTCGGTTACCTCGCTGTCCGAGATCACGACCGCGCATCTCCGCACCTATCTGGCACATCTCACGGAGGAGCGGAGACTGTCACGGGCGACCGTCGCGCGTAAGGCGGCCACCCTCCGCGCCTTCTTCCGATTTCTGACACAGCGTTCGATCACCCCCCGTTCGCCCGCCCGGAACCTCGCGACCCCGCGCAAGGGGCGTCCGCTGCCGAAAGCCCTTTCGGAGACGGCGGTAACCGATCTGCTGTCGGCCCCGGATACCGGACGCCCGGACGGACTGCGCGACCGCGCCATTCTCGAAACCCTTTATGCTTCCGGAATGCGCGCGAGCGAACTGGTCGCCCTGGATGTTCGCGATCTGCGCTTTCAGGAGAACGGCGAGGGCGAGGCGCGCGTCCGCCGGGGAAAGGGGGATAAGGAGCGGATCGCCCTGCTCGGACGTCCCGCCGTCACCGCCCTGCGTGCGTATCTGGAGAACGGACGTCCCGCCCTGCGGACCGCCACGGCCCGACCGACCGACGCCCTCTTCCTCAATCGGTTTGGCGGGCGTCTTTCCGATCGCAGTCTGCGTCGCCTGTTCGACAAGTATTGCGAGAGCGTCGCCGCCGCGCATAAGGTCACGCCACACACACTGCGTCACTCGTTCGCCACGCATCTGCTGGATCATGGCGCGGACCTGCGGGTGGTGCAGGAACTGCTCGGTCACACCGACCTGGCGACGACGCAGATTTATACGCACGTTTCCGTCGGTCGTCTGGAGGATATCTACCATACCGCCCATCCGCTGGCGCATCCCGACCCCGCCACGGATTGAGTCTCGCATTATCGTAACACGGTGGCGGCGAAGAGGATCGGGACCGACTCCCTGGCCGCCGAAACCAGTCGAAACGTGGCGATCGATTTGCCCGCCGGCGCGGTCAACTCCGTTCGGCGAAGATAGCCGGTCTGCCCGGCCGGGGTCGCCGTTCGCATCACGACCGGCGTGTCGGCCAGGACAAGGCCATCCTCCCAGGAGGCGATATTGCGTCCGTAGACGAGCGGTGTCTCGAACGTCGTGCCATCGGTGCAGGTGGCAACCAGTCTCCCGATCTCCGTTCCGGCTTCGGTGCGATGAGAGGCCGCCATCAGCAGGCGGAGGGAACGCGCCGGAGCGTCCGGGGCGGCGCGCGTCGGAATCGTCACCTCCCTCGGATAGTCGCCCGGCGGCGCGAGCGGCCCATACGGAAGGATCGCCCGTTCGTTGATCTCATAGACCGTACCGTCGGAGAGACGAACGGTTCCGGCTTCCCATCCGTCCGGTCGGTTCCGCCGACCTACGCCCACGACATCCTCGACCGGGCGAGTGCCCAGCGTGGTCAGATTCAGAGTCCAGCCGGAACGGGTGCGCCGATCGACGGTCTGCGGTCCGCGCCACTGTCGCGCAAACACCTCTTCGGCAAGGTACGGCAGGCGGTCGGGAGCGGGACTTGCGCCGCCGTTCCAGAAGTACTCCGCCGCCAGCACCATCGCCGTAAACTGCCGGCGTTCGATGGTTCCCAGAACCGCTTCGCTTGACTCGTAGCCGCACCAGGTCGTCTGCAGACAGCCGAGGATCTTCTCCTCTGCGGCAGCGGCGGCAAAGTTCCGGATGTTGTCCGAATTGAACCAGGTCGCGGCGATAAGTTTTTTGAAACCGGCTTCCTTCAGTTTGCGAAGGGACGGAAAACGATCGTGCGCGCCGTACTGCCAGTCGACCATCACGATGTCCTTCGGCAGGCCCGCCCGGACCTTCGCGGCATCGGCGGGGGACGGAGCGGTTCCGAACGAGGGCGCCACCTCGGACGGGTGTAACGCCATATCGGCCCACATCCAGATCGGCTTGTGGCGTCGGGCGAAGAAATCGTGCCAGTGGGTGGCGGCCTTGACGAACAACTCGGGGAAGGTGCGCGGCGCGGAACGGTAGGGGAATCGTCCCCGCATCGTCACTTCATCCAGTCCGATATGAAATGCCGGGGCGGCGAAGACGCGGTCCGCTTCGGCGTTGAAACCTTCAAGATACCGGACCGCCGACGGATCGGTGAAGTTGACCGCGTACGGCGTGTCGGGGTCTTCGGCGAAGTCCCGGTTTTTCGGCTTGTTGAAAAGCCATTCCATATGCCCGTAACTCTGCACGAGCGGGTAAACGGTCAGACCGCGTTCGCGGGCGAAGGCGATCTCGCGGCGTATCTGTTCCGGGGTTCCCGCCCAGGTCGGAGCGACGGCGGGATCGTGATCCCAGCGCACCTGTTCCGCCTGAATCACCAGGGTGTTCAGTTTGAACGGCGACAGAACGCGTTCGATCAACCGCTCGTGGAAGGGAAGGGCGTTCCGGCCATGGAACAGATGGACGCCGCGAACGGCGAGGGTCGGCCAGTCGGAAATCGTTACCGGCGGCAGGTAGGGTCCCCGGTCGTCCGTGGCGAGCAGTTGAACGACCGTCCGCACCGCCCAGAGAATGCCGGCCTCGTCGCTACCGACGACATAGGGAAGCTGAATCCGGTAGCCTTCCGGCTTTTGTGGCGGTGCAAGCGTTCCCGAGCGGTACTTCGGCGATTTGCCCGCCACCCCCAGAAGGATCGCGTTGCCTTTTCCCGGCGTCACCGCTCGGACGATCGGAAGCGTCCATCCGGTCCGCTCGCGGATCGCGTCCCGGAGAACGGTGGCGGCGCGACGGCTCCCGGGCGTTTCGCTGTCGAGAACGAGCCGGGTGGCGGCGCTCAGCCGGAACGGTGCCGCCACTGCATCAAGCGACATCCGTTTCGGGGTGGGAATCACCAGGGGTTTCCCCGGAACCGGAGGCACGACGGCATCGGGGCGAATCGAATACCGGGTCACCGTTTCGCCGCTCGAAGGGGCGACCATCCCCGGGGCGGCGGTCGGCGGCGCGAGAGAGAAACGGAAACGAATCGTCTGCTCCCCGTCCGCGAAGCGGATCGGTCGGGACGGCGAACCGATCCCCAGCCAGAAGACCGGGAACTCCTTCGCCCATTCCTGGCGGTCGGAGCGGGCGTCGAAGATTACCGGTCGGAACGGAGTCTCCGGGCAGGCGATATTCAGAACTCCGAGCCGTGTCGCCAGCGAGATGTCGGTGAAGGGCGGACAGAGGCGGTTTTCCTCCTGGGAGAACCGCGCGGGCGGGGGGGCGACCGCGATCTCGCGCGGCGTGATCGGAACCTCACCCGCATTCCCGGTGAGCGTGGCTCCGGCCAGAACCGGCCCGGAGAGATAACCCACGGCGTATTCGATCTCGGCCGGAACGTCCGTTTTCAGGCGGTAGGTCAGCGCGACTTCCAGAAGGTGACCGTTGTCCTCCTCCCTGGCCGAAAGCACATAACGGCAGACCGCGTTTTCGTTCTCCTGAGTGATCGTGACCGAACGGGAATTCGCCTCGGCGCGCGAGACATCGATGGTCGGCGTGAGCCGACGCGGATCGAAGAGAACACCGGTCCACCCCGACTTCACCAGATAGAAGGTCGACTGCCGCACGAGGGGGACGCCATCCACCATCACGGACAGACCCCGTGCGGCAGTCCAGTCCACCGTGAACCGACCGACCGTCATCGACGGCATCTCGTTCGGCGGGGCGGAGTGGGCGATTGCCGGAAGCAGGAACGGAAAAAGAAGAGTCAGCAGAAGGGCGACGCGCGCCGGGGCACGAAACGGCATAGACCGATTATAACATCTTACAACCTCGGGTCAAACGGGAAACACTGCGGTTTCCCTGCAGGGGAATCGGCGGACGAAACTTCAGAACCATCCGATCCTTCGGAAGTAGGCGGCCAACCCGAGAGCGACGGCAATCATGACCCCCAGCGCGATAAAGTAACCGTTCCTCGAATGAAGTTCGGGCATATTGTCGAAGTTCATTCCGTAGATTCCCGTAATGACGGTTGCCGACATGAGAATGGTGGAGAGCGCGGTCATCGTCTTCATGACCTGATTCAGGCGGTTCGAGGTCTGGGCCATCGTCGCCTCCATCGCGCCCGAGAGAATTTCCCGATGCAGATCGACCTGTTCGACGAGCCGAAGCGTATGGTCGTAAACGTCCTGAAAGTAGATTCGAAGCGCGTTCGGCAGCAGGTATTCGTCGTCGGTTCGTAACAGGTGATTCAGCACATCGCGCAGCGGGGTGATCGCCTGCCGCAGCAGAAGGAGCTCTCGCTTCAGGCGGATGGCGTCCTTCATGTTCGCCGGCTTGCTCTCCTCCCCGTAGATGGCGATTTCCACCTCCTCGATGGCGTCATCGACCGCATCAACGACCGGGAAGAACTCGTCGACGACGGCGTCGAGCAGGAGATAGAGCAGGAAGGAAGGGCGGTCCTTGGCGACCCTGGTATCCGAAAAATTGTTCTGCCAGCGGCGGCGCGTCTCCTCGACCGCCGGAAACGTCCCGTTGCGGATGGTGACGATGTAATTGCGGCCCAGAAAAACATCGAGTTCCCGGGTTCCGTTGACGACATCGCCCGACTCCTTCTCCGGTTCGATGCCCGCCCAGGTCCGCAGAGCGAAAAACAGGTAACCCGCCTTACCGTCCGGGTCGGTCGGGTAAAAATCCATCTTGGCGCGCTGGTTCTTTTTGCGGGCGTCCTCGACGGCGAGCGGGTGAAAACGGAACTCCTCGGAGAGCATCCGCCAGTCGTCCTCGGTCGGATCGATGACATCGACCCACAGGACACATCCCTTGCGGCAGAGACTTTCTGCGATCCGATCGGGCGGGATGTTGTCGAGGGCCACCTTGCCGTCACACAGACCAACGTAAATCATACGCTCTATTGAACCCCCGAAATGCGAAAACGCCAAGCCGACACAACCTGATTGTCGGCTGGGCGTTCTCGAAATTTGAACGGCTTTTTGCGTGGCTTTTCGCTACTATGCCGCGCGGGACTTCACCAGGTTCCAGAACTCGGTGACGCGCTGTTTGTTTCGCGCGCTCATCGGGGATTCGGGGAACGAGGCCGGGTTCAGCGGGTTGTACTCCTTGGGGTCGGGCATCTTGGAGAAGTCGAAGTTTCGACCGCCGCCCGGACCACCGGCTCCGCCGCCGGGGCGTCCGCCACCGCCCGGTCCACCGAAACCGCCACCCCCGCCCGGAGGTCCGCCACCGCCCGGTCCGCCGAATCCACCCCCGCCACCCGGACCGCCGCCGCCCGGACCACCGCGCATACCGCCGCGGCCTTCGGCCTGAATCGCCGCATAGCGCTTGATCTGGGTCGGGCTGAGCACCTTGGCGATGTCGTTCATGACGGTACGCGCCTGCGGATCGGTCATGGTCGGCTTGCTCTTCCAGGGGGTGATGACGGTCAGGATCTTTTTGGCCTGATCTTTGGTCAGTTTGGTGGACGTTTCCTTGTCCATCTCGGTGATGGCGCGGAGCGTGCCGGTAAGCTGCTGGAAGTTTTTATGGTTGTCGCGCCACGTGCGCCAGGCTTTCATTTTGGCCTGCGCCGCCGGGGGCAGGTTCGCCATGAAGTTGCCGCCGGGACCCTGAGCGAACGCCGCGCCCGAAAGCGCGGACACGGCTACCATCGTCAGTACGGTCTTTCGTATCATTGAATTCGTTCCTTTCCGCTACGATTTGCGAAGTCGGGTTATTCGTATCGCAGGGCCTCGATCGGAGACAGCTGGGATGCCTTGAAGGCCGGATAGAACCCGAAGAAGATTCCGACGAACGCCGAGAAACTGAACGCCAGAA
>JANRLW010000002.1:0-48392 GCA_033762295.1 Capsulimonadales bacterium | reverse complement strand
CTCGAAGACGGCGCGGTGCAGTCGGCCGTTCAGCTCCCGAATCTCCTGTTCGGCCCGTTTGCGCTCGGTGATGTCGAAGGTGACTCCGGTAATGGTTTCCGCGCCCACTCCGGCGCGTCCGTACGCACAGCCCCGCCCGGTAAGCCAGGTGATTGCGCCATCCCGACGCACCATCCGAAACTCGAACGCATACTCTCCGCAGCGGGCGATGGCGTCCCGGATGGTTTCCCGAATCTGCGCTTCGTCGTCCGGATGCACGAATTCGAAGAAATCGGCAAACGTTCCGCCGAACTCGCCGGGCGCCAGTCCCATCGTTCGTTCGAGCTGCGGGGACCACTCCACCCGATCGGTGGCCAGATCATGCCGGAACGTTCCCGCCTGCCCGGCGTCGACCGCCAGACGCAGTTTCTGCTCGGACTCGCCTAACCGTTCCTCCGCCAGTTTGCGATCGGTCACCTCGGTGGCAATCCCGAGGATCTGCCGCACTTGCCCGCTCTCATCCCGTTTGAAAACCGTGTCCCGACTTTGAAACCAGCGCCAGGAGCCGTTTCGGTCGCGAAAACGATACTCGATCTCGGCGATCTCGCCGTCGGCCAGGCCGGCGACTCGCCCGATATGCGCCTCCATTCGCGGCGCATCCTCCGGATGGATGACCTCCGGCACGAAGCGATCTCCGAGCGCGAGGATTTCATCCTCGCCGTACCCGAGGACGTCCCCTGTCCGGCGGTTGACAAAGACATTTCGTTTCTCCGCGAGATCAAAGACATACAGCACTCCGGGAACCAGCGAGGTGATTTCCATCACGTACTTTTGCTGTTCCCGCAGGCGGGATTCGTACCGATTTCGTTCGGAAAGGTCGTAGAAATGACACACCACGCCGAAACGTCCGTCGGGCAACAGCACCCGCTCGATCTTCCAATCGTACGACTCGACCGCCTCGATGTCCTGCCGGTTTTCGACGGTATCGGGCGCGTGGTACGGTTCGCCGGTTTGCAGGGTCCGGTGGAAACGTTCGATCGCTTCGGAGGAGAACGGTTCCGGCCAGAGGAAACGAAGCACTTCGGCGAAATCGCGGCCGATCAGGGGACGGATATTTTGGAAGACCTTTTGCGCTCCGGCGCTCACATGGGCGAGTCGAAAGTCGGCGTCGACGACATAAACCCCGAACGGGGAGTTTTCGACCAGATGCCGGAAGGTATCGTGGACCGAACGCAGGACGGTCTCCGCCTGCTTCTTCGGGGTAATCTCGGTCAGCGCCAGAGTCGCGCGCCGGGGGCGTCGGTTCGTCCCTTCGCCTTCGAAGAAGACCTGTTTTTGGGCGAGAAGCCAGCGGATTCGTCCGTCCGGGCGCAGGACACGCGGTTCCCACTCGAACCATCCGGGGCCGGCCGGGTCGGTCGCCTCCGCCGTCAGCCGGACAAACGTCTCTCGATCCTCGGGATGCAGATAGTCGGGGATTGCGGCGCGCGGCACGATCCTCGCGGTCTCGCCGATGCCGAACAACCGGGCTGCCCGGTCAGAAAGGTGGATCGTATCGGTCGCATAATCGACCTCCGCCAGCGCCAGTCCCGTGACCGTTCCCTCGGTACCCGGCCATCGGTCGGTCACGCGCCGTTCCGCCGTTTCGGCTCCCCTCGCGTCCATCCTCACTTCCTTTTCCCGTCCGAAACCGATGAGCGCACCTTCCCCCGGCGTTTACCTGACCGTCGGGGAAGCGGTGTCCAAAACGGTCAAACGGGCGGCAGCTCAGGAAGCCGGACCTTCCATACTTTCGCCTATTCTACGGAGTCGATGTCAAATCCTGCGTACTCCGCGCCCGTGAAGGAAACTGATGTCTACCGAACCAGGGTAAACGCGGAGTGAATCAGCAGATTCGGAATTTTAAGCGCGGGGGAGATTTCGATGAAGCGGATGGAACTGACGGGAAAGAGCATCGTATGCCCATCGACATCGAACGCGAGCAGGTTGGCGTTGATCAGTTCGTTCATACGCGAGGCCGTGGTGAACTCCTCCCCGAGTTGCACGACGCTTTTCAGGGCGATTTCGCTTCCGTCGGTGAAGGTGATCCGGATCGTAATCTCGTCTCCGCCGATAGCGGTCGTCGGATGGAGCGGAGCGGTCCCCCGCGATGTTGTCCGGGTATCCGGCAGGGTCATGGCAGTGTGTCCTGAACGTGTGAGATAAGTCCTGTTTCCCACAGGTCGGAGACCGTGGCTGCCGGGTTCCTTCCGATCCTGCGTTCTTCGGACCCGGTCACCTTCGGAATCGCCGCAGGTACCGGTTGCGATGCCCGTTCCCCGACGCCAGATCCGCCCAGATCTCGAGCGGGCTGGCATCGTGCGCCTCTCGCGGAGCCAGCAAGAAGCCGAGGAGGTAACCGGCCAGGGTCAGAGGCAGATAGAACGGGCCGAAAATCCGGCCCTGGACCGCATGAACCAGTTCATGGCGGTAGACCGCCGGATAGTCCGTGGGAAGATCGCCCGCGTAGAGGACGACATCCCCGACACACATCCCGATGTAGCCCAGTCTACGGAAGATAGAAACCATCCAGCCGCCGCGCACCCGTACGACCCGGTTCCGACGATCGATACCGTATTCCCCCCCGACGCCGAAGGTCAGCCCGATCAGCGTATTGGGCAGCGACCATAAATGACCGATCCGCAGAAGAAGCGTTCGCATTTGTTTTTTTTCGCTTGTCCGTTGAAAATCCGTCTTCCCGTCAGGCAACCGTCTCTTTTTCCTGTCGTCTTTGTCACTCTTCCGTCCGACAATGGAGATACGGCACGAAATATGCCTGCTTCCGTCTTCCGGGTGATTCGTCCGTCCGATCGCCCGCTCGCTCAGGCACCTGTCTAATATTTCACCGTACTTAAAAATCGCTCAATGGCCGATCATCACCGGTATACAGGGAACAACAGGTGGCATTAATCGTCAATCGACTGTTTGTCCGTTAAGGATGGAGTTTCGAATCCAGGGGGAACCATGCCAGTACGCACCGTCTTTCGAGGGCTCAGCCGTCGAAAAGTCCGTTTTCCGATGCGAGCACGGAAACAACTGAAAATTCTGGCTCGCCGCTGTCGCGCGATTATGGAGGAGCGTTGCCACTGATCGCTCTCATCGGCAAAGGGCGGGCTTCCGTCACGTGGCGGACGCCGCCGGAACTATCGTGAGGTTGCAGGAGAACGATGGAGTCACTGCAACGATAGATTCGCTCGGTATCCGAGAACTCCGCCACGACCTTGTGTGCGCCCTCCGCCGCCCCGATCCTCCAATCCCGTTCGCTGCGGAACGGTTCCCAGTCCGAAAAGGTTTCACCATCGTTGGAAAAACGCATCCGGGTCATCCGATCGTTCCCGTACAGGAACAGACGGACGTTCCTCCCGGTCACCCGATAGGCTTCGTTTTCGATGACGATACCGTAATAATCCGGGCGGACACCGAGAAACTGAACGCAGTAGGTCGTGCCATCCTCCCGGTTGCGGGCGAACCCGACGCCGATCTCACAGTAGCGCGGGTCGAGGAGGTTTCGGCGATGGTCCGGGCTTGTCATCCAGGCGTCGACGATCCGCTCCGCCCCGACCTCGCCACGGTACAGATTCTGTCCCGCCCGTCCCGGGTACCGATGACGTCGCGCATACTCTTCGTAATCCTCGGTTCCTCGGGCGGCCTGCGGTGTCGAATGGGCGAAGTATCCGAACGCCGCCATATCCCGGGCATGGGCGAACGCCGCCCGCACCAGATTCTCCTGCCGTTTCAACGGAGCCAGACCGTGCGCGGCCCGCTGACGGTTGGTGAGCAAAATGAGGCGATGGACCCGGCGCAGGACCGCATCCGTCGAGTCCTTTGAGTTCGCCCCGACGAACGTTTCGCCGCTGATCGCCAGCATTACCGCAAGAATGCCCGTTACGATACGCCGGGTCCGTCTCATATCCCCCTCAGATTGCCGGACGCAATTCCCAAATAGCGAAGGACGACCGCCCTGCTCGGCAGCCGTCCTTCATTATAATCCGGAACTCGTTCGTTCGGATGAAATATTTCAGTACATTTTTACCGGCGAGACACCCGGATTCGGCGTTTCGGCTCGACTCCGACCGATTCGGAAAGCAGGTTCGCCGACTCGACCATCTGATGCTGCAGACGGCGAACGAACGAGTTCTGCGGAGTCAGTTCGATCGACTCGCCGGTCGCGATGACGGACTCGATCGCCTCTTCCGCCTCCATAATGGCCGCTTCCTCATCGGTCGGCATGGCCTGTCCCTCGATCCCGAACACCTCGCGGACGACATTTTCGATCTGAATGTACGTATTGCTCTTGACGACATACGCCCCGATCGACCGGTTCCGGGCCTCCTGCAGTTTGCCGGGGTCGCGTCGGAAGGTGGCCTTCAGGGCGATCACGACATCGGATTCCTGCAGATCCTTGGAGATGTAGGCGGGTACCCGCAGGTTGGCGATCGCGCGTTCCAGACGGGAACGAGAGACGCCGTACGGAAAGATACGCACGGTCGCCGGCAGGTTGCGTTTGGCCGGCGGTTCCATTCCGCCGGACTCCTGCCCGCCCTCGATCCGTGATTCGATCCGTTCGCTCTCTCCGCGCTCGCCGCGCTCTCCGCGACGGCCGCTGTCGGTACGTATACCGAAGTCGCCACGTCCTCCGCCGTACCCCCGCTGCGTCGGTTCGACCGGATCGAAGGACATTCCGTAGGTGCCGCCGCTGCGCTCGCCGGGACGATCCGGCGGGATTTCCGCCCGCTGCATCACTTCCACTTCGCCCGACGACATCCGGACGCGAATCTCCGGGCGCGGCTGCTGCCCGCGCAACAGCTTGTCGACGACGCGTGCGACATCATGGTGAATGGCCAGCTTGTCGACTTCGAGAATCTCGATGATGACATCGAACGTCGGCGGGGCTTTTCGCTCCAGCACGGTCTTCTGAGTGCCGCGCCGCTTCGCCTCCTCGTCTCCGAGGGTCACCGATTGAATCCCTCCGACCAGGTCCGACAACGTCGGGTTGAGGAGGAGGTTTTCGAGCGAGTTTCCGTGCGCGGTTCCGATCAGTTGGACGCCGCGTTCGGCAATGGTGCGGGCCGCGAACGCCTCCTGTTCGGTCCCGATTTCATCGATGACGATCACCTGCGGCATGTGGTTTTCCACCGCCTCGATCATCACCGCGTGCTGTTCCTCGGGAACGCGGACCTGCATCCGGCGCGAGCGTCCGATCGCCGGGTGCGGAATATCTCCGTCCCCCGCGATTTCATTGGACGTATCGACGATAACCACCCGCTTCTTGAACTCATCGGACAGAATGCGGGCCATCTCACGCAGTTTCGTGGTTTTGCCGACGCCGGGTCGCCCGAGCATCAGGATGGACTTGCCCTGTTCGACGATGTCGCGAATGATATCGACGGTTCCGTAGACCGCGCGCCCGATACGGCAGGTCAGTCCGACGATCCGACCGCGCCGGTTCCGGATCGCGGAGATGCGGTGGAGCGTCCGCTCGATCCCCGCGCGGTTATCCTGACCGAAGTCGCCGATCCGGGAGGTGACGTAATCGATATCCTCCTGCGTGACCTCGCCGGGCACCGGTCCGATCGGCACGATCGGCAGGGATTGACCGACAATGATTTCGCGGTTACGGTCGGCTTCCGGAGCGAGTTCGACCACGCGACCGGGCAGTCGGGCCTCGGCGGGGCGGCCAAGGTCCAGAACGATCTCCTGCAGGTCCTCCAACCGCTCCTCTCGATCGAGGCAGACGCGGAGTGCGGGCGGGAGAACATCGAGGAGTTGTCCCAGATTGTCGGTGATCTTCTGCTGGTTGGAGGTCAACGCGGGACGTCCTCCGCGCGACTGGTCACGGGACATCGCGGTTCCGCTGTCCCGGCCGGAGGGTTCGTTCCGCTCCGGATTATCACGAACGATGACGGGGTTTTCAAGGATCGGCAACGTGTTGTCCTGGCCCCTGTCGGCGGCGGGCCCTACCGCTTTAAGGATTACTGCCATTATACTCCAATTCTCTATACGAGGCGTGAGCGAGGATGGAGGTTCCATGGAAAATTCTGCGCCGTGATGGCGGGCGTGACTCGCTCCCTCTCCGGAGGCTCTATCGCCTTTCCGAAGGTCCCCGGTAAATGCGGGGTCAAAACGCCGGATCGACGGCGGGGATGTCGCCCCTTTCGGGAAACCCTCTTCCCATACCGCATTTGTACCGGAAGAGTTCACGATTTTCCGTGAACGATGGAAAAGGAACCGCCGTAATAAGGAATGGGTGGAGTCCGTTCGGACAGAGCGGAAGGAGGTTCGAATGTTTTCATTTCATCGTTTTTCCCCGGGAGTGAGTTTGCTGACCCTGGCGTTGTCGTGCGCGCCGGTCAGCATGGCCCGGGCCCAGGAAGAACCGGCCCCGGCGGAGACAATCCATATCGCGATCGACGGAGAGGCGGATCGGGCGGAGGACACGGCGGCCCGACAACAGGCGGCGAACACGCTTCGACAACTCGGCCTGACCCTGGACTGGAGAAAGGCGTCCCTCGCCGAACTGAAGAGGACCCAGACCGACCTGGTGGCGGCCGGCGACGACGAGGACCTGCGGCAGCGGGTGATCCTTGCCGCGCGTCTTCGGGAACGCGGTATCCGTCTCGACTGGCGGAAGCATTCGTCCGATACCCTGATGGAACGGTTTATGGCCGCGCGGGAGACGACGAACGAGTCCGACGAGAGATCGGCGGTTGTGGAGACGGCTCCGCCGCCGAAGCCGCGGACGGTACGCACGACCCGCCGTTCACGGACCGATCGGGACAGCAACGTGACCTACGAACTGCCGCCGAATCCGCCGCCGGCCCGGGAGAACTGGGCGCCCGGCGAAATCGCCGCCTACGAGGCGCAGGTTCGAAATCCGGGTTATTTCGAGCCGTACGTCCCGCCGGTCTACGTCGTTCCGGGCTACACGGTGGTCTATCCTCCGGCGCTGCCCGGCGGTGAGACGACGACCTACACGACGTCGGATAACATTCGGATCACGACGTACGGTCGTCCGGGCCGCCCCGACTGTAATCCCCCTCAGGGGATACCGTTCCGTCGGTACCAGCCCGGTGCGCCGATCACCCCCCGTCCGCCGCAGCCGATCGTCCGTCTGCCGGGCGGCAGACCGGGCGTTCCCGGCGTCATCCCGATCGTTCATCCACGAATCGAGTGGCCGAACGGGAACCGTACCAACTGATCCGATTCGCAGATTCGAGTACCGGGCGGTCCGGGGGAAATCCCCCGGACCGCTTTTTACTTTTTCCTACGCTCCGGCGAGCACCTTGGGTAACGTGCAAAGCGGCGACGTCGCGCCGTCCAGCGAAAAACTGAGTTCGGCGAAGCAGGCCAGGTATCCGGATGCCGGTCGTTCCACCGTAAACACGCGGGTCCGCTCCTCGGGCGAGGTCACTGCGCCGACCATCTCCTCCCAGGTTTTCGGCCGGAAGTCCTGCGTCTCCGAGCGGACGACCCAGAGCCGCACCGCCTCCGGTTTTCGGTCGGTTCGGACCTCCAGTCGGTACGGTTCGCCCTTCGCCTCGGTCTCCTTCACGGACAGGCGCGGCAGCGGGCTGCCTCCGGCCTGACTGCGGATGAAGGCAGCCAGGGCGCTCAGAGCGCGTTCCGGACTCGGGTCCTTGCCGGGCGTCCGCTCGATCAGGTTATGACCGGCATTGGGAACGTAACAGACCCACTTATCACCCTTCAGTTCGTCCCAGTAGAGCCGGATGGCGTCCGCCGTCCAGTAGGGGTCGTTCGCGCCGTGGATCAGCATCTTCGGCAGGGTCAACTGACCGCGATAGGCGAACGGATCGACCATCCGCATCAGTTTACGGCCGGTCTCGGTGGCGAAAGCCTCGGTCAGGCCGGTTTCGGAGTAGTCCCTGATCTGTTCGCTGGTCGTTCCGAACGCTTCCCGCTGATGCTTGATCTGGGCCGGCATGTTCAGGGTATCGATCACCATCGGAGCGATCGCCTTCACGCGCCGGTCGCCGCTCGCCGCCGTCAGCCAGGAGGTCCAGCCGCGCTTGGACGCCCCGGACACGACGAAACGTTCGACCGAGGATTTCATCTCCTGCCGACCGTACGCCTGCAACGCGTCCATCGCCCGGACGACGCTTTTCACCATCGGGAACAGCAGGGGCCAGGTGTCGTCGCCGGTCTTCAGGTAGCGAAGGAACGTCTCGGCGATGAGCGCATCCTCCTTCTTGCCCTCGAACAGCGGCTGGTTGGGAACATGGTAGAGAAAGGCGATCGGCACTTTCGACCGGCGCGCCAGGTCCATTCCCATCAGGTCGTTGGTCGCGTTCGCGCCGCCCCCCGTGTTGTACAGCGCGATCGTCTGCGGCAACGTGGTTCCTTCGGCCAGATAGAGACTGAGGTCATGCTCCCAGACGATCCCCTGCCAGGTCTGGGAGGTCAGCCGGAGACGATGCACCGTGCCGCTTCCCCGCTCCTCTTTGGTGACGAGTTTCCAGGCGAAGGAGGGATCGGGCTTGCCGACGTAACCGGCCAGGTCGGCGCGGACCTCGTCCGGGAGCAGGGCGGGCAGACCGAGGGCGGCACACATCCCCAGGAATTGTCGACGGTTCGGAGACATTGCTTGCATCCTTCATTCGGGTTCGGGATTTGGCGTTACGTTCCCCCCGGCGGACCGAAAACCCTTCCCCGGAAGGAACGCCGTGCCGCCGGAACGAACCTGTCCAGTATGAATTCGTGGTTCCGCGTGTTGCGGCCCCTTCTTCTTGGCATTCTGCTGACGCCGTTCTGTTGTTTCTGGTCGCAGGATCAGGGGATCGACCGTATCTTCTCGCTCATGGTTCCGCCGGTCGCCCTGACCATGGTTGTTGCTGTGCTGAACATCCCGTTTCGGCGCGTCCTGCCGCGTATCGCTCTGTCCGGAGCGGAGATCATCATCCTCTACGCCATGCTCGCCGTCGCCTGCGCGATGTCCGGCGAATGGATGGATATGTTCGCTCCCCAGATCTACGGATTCGGCGCGTACTCGGAAACGAACGCCCAGTACCGGGAGCGTTTGCTGCCGGTTCTCTCGGACCTGCTCTTTCTGAAGGACCCGGCTGCCCTCAAGGATTTCCGCGACGGCGGAAAATCGTTCGCTTTCTTCCTCTCGCAGCTTCCGCTCTGGTGGCCTAAAATCGGAGCCTGGACCGCGTTCATCACCCTCCTCTCGACGGCGATGCTCTGCATCAACGCCCTGCTGCGGGAGCAGTGGATCTACCAGGAAAAGCTGTCCTTCCCGATCGTCCAGATTCCGCTCGCCATCGCCGACGCGGGCGGCCCGAACAGCGTCTGGAAAAGCCGACTTCTGTGGACCGCCTTCGTCCTGGTCTTCACGATCGACATGATCAACGGATTCAGCATTCTTTATCCGCAGATACCGACGCTGAAAATCCGATTTCTGGACGACCTGAACCGGTATTTCACGTCGCCGCCGATGAACCAGACCGGATGGACCCCGATCGGCATCTTCCCCTATATGAGCGCTCTCGGCTTCTTCATGCCGACCGATCTGCTCTTCTCGCTGCTCTTCTTTTTCTTCGTCCGCAAAATCACCCAGATCTTCGCCTATATCCTCGGCAACGAGCAGGGCGTCTTCGGCGGCGGCGGTCTCTTCCCGTCACCGCCCTACTTCAGCGAGCAGAGCTGGGGCGCGTTCGCCGCTCTCTTTCTCTCCGGTATGTGGCTCGCCCGCCCGCACTGGAAAAAGATCGGCGACGCCATCTTCCTGAACCGGACGGACGACCTACGCCCCAACGGCCTCTCGTACCGTTTCGTCGCCCTCCTTCTGGCGTTTTGCCTGTTCGGTCTGGGGATGTTCGGTCTGCTGATCGGCCTGCCGTTCGAATGGGTTCTGTTCTATATCGGCCTCTACCTGATCTTCTCGATCGCGGTGACCCGCCTTCGCGCTCAGCTCGGCGCGCCGACCCACGAGATGGCTTTTATGGGGCCGCACCAGATGGTGATCGATTTCAACGGGACCGCGGGACTGAATCAGGCGCTGGTGGCGCGGACGATGACGACGTTCCATATCATGAACCGACTGCACCGGACGCACCCGCAGCCGACCCTGCTGGAGGCGCAGTACCTGGCGGACCGGGTCGGGATGTCTCAGGGAGTGATCTTCGGGGCGTTGATTATCGCCATCATTTTCGGTACGGTCTGCGGTTGTCTGACCCATATCTACCTGGGCTACCGGTGGACGCCCAACCCGTGGGTCGCGGGCGAGGTTTCGGGGATCATTTCCCAGATTCAGGGAACGCCGCGCGCGCCCAACCCGTTCGCCATGCTGGCAGTCGCCCTCGGGTTCGGTGTCGTCCTGCTCCTCGACTTCATCCGGTTCCGGGTACCCGGGTTCTGGCTGCATCCGGCGGGGTACGCTCTGGCGATGAACTTCGGCGTCGACTACTACTGGTTCGGCCTGCTGATCGTCCTGATCATCAAATTTTTCGTTCAGCGGTATTACGGCCTGAAAGGAACCTTGAAACTGCGCGAACTCGCCATCGGTCTGGTGACCGGGGAGTTCACCGCCGAACTGATCTGGGCCGTCTACTCGATGCTGAACGACCGCCAGTTGACCTACAGCATCAGCATCAACGGCAAAATGGGCTGGGACCAATAAGTCAGTCCGTTATTGTTTACATTTTAGTACTACAGAGGTTGCCTCTCTGTTCGCTTCCATCACTACGGACGATTCATCAGTGTCAGATTCGTCGAAAGGATTCACAACAGGTTGCGGAAGAGACCGGGAAAGAGCGACAGAAACTCCTGACAAATCCCTCGGCTAAAGAGTCTTTCCAGTACGGGAGCCAGCAATCGAACGCCGATTGTCCCTGCGGCATAACGTTTCAACCGACTATCATGATCAAAAAGGTAATAAACCGGCCACATTCCTTCGGTATCGAATCGTTGACCCAGAACATGCCGATTATCCGCAGCGCAGGGTTCGGTCATTTGCAAAGTACAAAGGGCCTCTTCCAACTCTCCCGTATCGAGGTCGAATGGTCCCCGTGGCATATGAACGGAAATAAACGATAGACCGAGGGGACCATAACGGTCTCGGTACTCGTTCAAAACCGGAAGGTTCATTTTGCACACGGGGCAGGACATCGCCCAGAAATGGACGAGAATCGGACCGGGAGGGGTCGAAAACTCCCCATTGACATTCCACCATCGAGAAACATCCGTCAGTGCAGGTAAGGGGGTACCAATTTTCAGCGGCATCGTTTTTCTCCGACGTACTACCCGGGAATCACTGAAGGTTATGGAGAGGGAGGGGGGGAACCGAACGTCCGTCCTTCGATCTCGCTCATCTGGTCACGGCTAACGAACCGGACATGACCGTCGGCGAACAGGCAACCGAAACGATGGTCCTTCGGACTTTTTCCTCCATGCCACCGTCCGGATCCATCCGCCATCAATTTGACGACCGATGCTCCGTGTTCGGCGTGCGGCGGTGCAGGGTCGTACACTCGCATATTCGCGAGCGATTTTCCCTCCAGGTATGCAAACATATTGTAAAAGTAGGAGGTCCCATGGGCCTGAAATGACGAGGGATACGACGGGAAATACACCTCTTCGACCCAGCCGCTACGGTCAAAACCGACATCGGACGGACACCGCCAAAGATCATTCTGTTTTATATAGGGAGCCAATAATTCCGGTAGCGGTTTCATGGTCTTAATTTCCGCATAAATACTGCTCCAGAGCGTCGTCTTGAGATCAATAGGACTTCCGGATGGAGGCAATCCGCCATCATAATCCTGAGCATAGGCGAGGATTCCCAGGCCGATTTGCCGCAGGTTGGAAAGGCATACGGTTTCTCGACTTTTTGTCCGGCTTTGCATGAAAACTGCGAACGTGATGGCGGTGACCAGAGCTATTATGGCGACCACCGCGAGCAATTCGATTAACGAAAACGCAATTCCTCGCTTTACCGGTTGGCTATAGAATTTAGTGCGTTGCCGGTATAATGGTCTTGTGGTAGCCATTCTCCGGCCCGTCCGCAACAAACCCGACGCCGTTATCAAGCGCGGAATCCACCGAATCATCTGCTTTCTCCCTTCTTTCGTTTCTCCAATATCGTTCGCAAATTCTTAAGCTCCCTCCCAGCCTTTTCGTCCACAGGCGACGGAAAAGCGCTCAATTTTTTGAGATAGGGTATGGCTCGTGGGTCGCCGGACGCACGCAACATTTCTGATGCCTGGAAGAGGTAACTATCGATCACTTCTTTTCGGTTCTCGGGTGTGTCGGGTATCTCTTTGGGCATTACGCCCTTCTGGTTGTCCCAGGTCATCTGTGAAAGGCGAACGCCGAACTGAAATACCTCCTCCCGAACCGCCTCAGGAACGGAATCGCCCATCGTAATCACATGGAGTGAGTAATCATAATTTAACCGTTTACAAAGCAGAACGTTAACGGAACGTTCCGCCTGTCGGGTGACGGAAAGCGCGTAGCGCACCTCCTCCGTTGTCGGATCACGTTCCTGGTTGACGATAGCATTCGACATCCGCTTCAAACGCTCCAGATCTTCACCACGCATGTACCGATAAGTTTCCGCATCTTTCTTCATAGCATCCAGAGTTGCCTGATCCAACATGGGAACATAGTCACTTTTCGATTGACCATCACTTCCCGACTGACAGCCGGCACTAACCAGAGCTATAAAGGAGAGGAGTACGAAGAAGTTTGAAAACTTAGCCATGTGCCTTCCAAAACTTTCGGCTGAATACCCGTGACACGAAGTGCTGAAGGATACGTCAGAGCCTTCAGCACACTCCTTACGCATTCGTCACCGCTGCCGTGCGTCGCAGTCCGCCTTCATTCTGGCACCGCAATAGCCTGCACGTTAGACGTATTATTTCTCCTATGGAGTCGAGAGGGAAACGGCAGGATTCAAGTAAGGGAGGAAGAAATTGAACGAATGGGATTCGATCCGAATTTAATCTGTGCCTGAGGAAGGGACCGGTAACCGCCCGATGGTCATTCCGTGCTATCATAGGAGGAATAGCCTCGGGAGAAATAGGAAACCTTGCGGGAACGGGATGGTGACGTTCTTACAACCGGTTCCTATCGCTCATTTCGCGCCTGTCGAAGATGGGAACGTCATTCTTCCCGGTTGTTGATACCTTTTCGTTAACGATCTCATGCAATCAACAACGCCTCTTTTCGATTTTACAACCGACGCCGGGCGACAGGGATGGCAGGCGACGCACGACATCGCCGCTCTGAAGCCGGACCCGAACGGCCTGCGGATCGAGGCGAACGGTGGCGATCCCTATACCGTCGGCCCGCCCGTCACGGTCCCCGCCAATATCCCGCTCTGGCTGACCGTCCGCCTCACCGCGGACCGCAACGGCCTCGGACAGATCTTCCACTTCCGAGCCGACGGCGGCCCGTCCGAACCGGACTCGGTGCGCTTTGCCGTGCGCGGCGGTCGCCCGACCGAGATCAAGGTCCCGTTGCCGCCGCTGCCGGCCCCGACCATGCGCTTCCGCTTCGATCCGCCGGGCGGGGCCGGCGATGCCACCGTGATCTCCCGGATGGACGTCACGCCGCGCGTCCTGCTGACCGAGCCGACATGGCCAACGCCGACCGTTCCGACGAACGCGGAGACGGTCGTGCAGACGGTCCTCCACGGTCCGCTCGCCGTCAAACACGCCGAAGGCTGGGGCCATTTCGCGGTCGGCGTCGACGGTCAACTGTTCGCCGTCGGCAACAATCGCCCGTATATCGGCTATCAGACGCGCCCCGACGCCCCGCTGCAATGGATGGACGCACGGTATGTTCCGGACAAAGGCTTTTTCAGCTGGAAACGATCGGGCGAATCCGTGACCGGGCAGGCGCTCGACGCCGACGGCGGACTCTGGACGTTCGAACAGCGGATCGATACCGACCCGCGCCCCGGCGTTCTCCGGCTTCGACTTACCCTGACCGTCTCCGCCGACCGCTTCCTCGCATTCTTTCCCCTGTTGACGCTGTTTTGCGGGATGGGCGGTTTCGGGACGAAGAAGGCGCAGGGGCTTTTCGCCGGGGTGGAATACCTGGACGCGCCCGATACCAGCAGCAGCGAGGCGGACCTGCGCGGTGAGCAATCCCAACGTCAGATGCCGCTGCCTCATATGCTGACCCTGCCCCTGATGGCGCTCGTTCAGGGAGGGCGGTGGCTGGCGCTGGCCTGGGAGCCGACGGAGTGGGTCGCCCCGTACTTCGACACGCCGGACCGCCGCTTCGGTTCGGGCGGTCAGGTGATGGCGCTGCATCTCCCCGGTAACCTCGGCGACCACGAACGTCCGCCGGGCGGGGTCCTGCCCTACGCCTCGCGACTTCTCAAGGCGAACACGCCGCTGGTCGTCCGCGCGACCCTTCTCGGCGGCACGGGCACGAACGTCACCGAAGCCGTCAAAGCGTATGTCGCTCTGACGGGGCTGCCGAAACCTCCGGCGACGTATTCGGTTCCGACGGTCGCGCATCTGCTGGCGTCCGGCTGGCTCTCATCCCGCATCCGGGTCGGAAACGCGTATCGGCACGCCTATCCCGGCGACTTCGGGGCGGGTCCCGCGGCGGACGCCGCGCTCTGTCAGGCGGTTCTGGCCCGTCTTCTGGGAGTTGCGCCGAACCTCGTCGCCGAACTGACAGGCGCGGCCCGAACGGCGATCCGGCAGGTGCCCTCCGCCGACCGGGCGTTCTCCGGCATCGGGCATGTGCGAACGTTCGCCGCGCCGCTCGTCCACGGCAAGGTCCCCGAGAATCTGGACCGGGTGCGGCAGAGGGGCCGTGAGGCGCTGACCCGTTTTCGGCCCGACGGAACGGTTCGTTACGAGAAAACGGCGGAGCGACCGGACTTCGGTTCGACGCATTTTGCCGACCATGCGAACGGCATCTCCGGGGAGGCGATCGCGACCGTGCTCGAGGCGGCGGTCCTGACCGGCGACCCGGAACTGCGCCGGAACGGGCTGGCCGTACTGAAACGTGTGGCGGCGGCCTACCGGGACAGCGTCCCGCGCGGGGCGCAGACGTGGGAAGTCCCGCTGCACACGCCCGACATTCTGGCGTCCGCTCATCTCGTCCGCGCCTTCGTCCTCGGCTATGAGCTATCGGGACAGCGCACCTTCCTCGAACAGGCGCGTTACTGGGCCTGGACCGGGGTTCCGTTCACCTACCTGCGCGCCCCGGTGCCCGAACATCCGGTCGGCGTCTATGCCACGACCCCGGTCCTCGGGGCGACGCACTGGGTCGCCCCGAACTGGATCGGACTGCCGGTGCAGTGGTGCGGCCTGGTCTACGCCAACGCTCTCTACGATCTCGCGGTGCACGATCCGCAAGGCATCTGGAAACGATTGGCGGACGGCATCGTCGTCTCCGGGATTCAGCAAACCTGGCCGGCAGCCGGGTCTCCGGGCAGCGATCGGGCGCGGCAGGGGCTGCTCCCGGACAGTTTCCACCTGCCGGGGCAGATACGGAACGATGTCGCCATCAATCCGGCGACTCAGCAGGTTCCTTACCTGCGAAGCATCGGTCGTCCGTTGTACGAACGCCGGATGCTCGCGCCGGGCGGTCCGTTCGTCCACGCCCCCGGTCGGATCGTCCCCGTCCCGAAACCGCCGAAGCAATACGCCTTCACCGTCACCGGCTGGCCGGACGGCCCCTATCAGGTTCTCGTGACGGGCTTGACACAACCGCCGATACGTGTCATGATCGGAAGCGAGCGGACGAACGCGGCGTTTCGGCGCGAAGGAGGACGGTTGATCCTCACCGTCCGGGGTAAAGCGACCGTGACGATCGTTCAGGAGCGGGCATGATCGCGGAAACGATCCTCAACCTTTTGCGGGCCGACCGGTTCGCCGCCCTTCGGGGATCGGCGGTCAGCGGTCGTCTGCCGCTTCGGGAAGGTCTGCTCAACGACCTGTTCACTCAGGTGCGCCGGGAACGCGACCTGCCGACCCGTCGCCTGGAGATACGACTCCTGCCCGACAACCGCTTCACCCTCTATCTGCAGCCGCAGGTCGGCTTCTTCCATCCGAACGTCAAACTCGACTTCGAACTCTCCGGCGAGGTCGACTTTCGGGGCGACGGTCTCCTGACTCTGCGCTCCCTGGGATTTCTGGGCGGCCCGACCGCGCAACTGGTACGAACCGTCCTGCTGCGGGCGATGAAACTCCCCGACCCTGCGGTGACCGTCGAGGGCAACACCCTCCGCATTCACGTACGCGAGGCGCTCATCGCTCTCGATGCCGGAGAACTGGCCGATCTGATCCGGGTATTGCAATTCACCACCCGACCGGGCATCCTGTATGTCCTGTTCGGTATCTCGATCTGACACCGTATGGACGATATTTAAGGAAGGACGGCACTTATGAAAGAACTGATCGATAGAATTCTGGCGAACGGTCTGGCGGACCTGGAAGGGCTGGAAGTGACGGGCAGCGTTCCGGTGAAGCAGGCGATCCTTAACGAGGCGATCACCGCCTTTCTGGCCGAGGCGACGTCGGATGCGTCCGGGGCCTCCGCCTCCCCGGCAGCGGACATCATGCCCACCGGCGACGATACTCCCGGGGGTGAAAAGCCGAAGGGCGGCCGCCTGCCGATCAAAACGCTTCTCGGACTGGTGAAGCGGGCCGAAGTGGAGGCCGTCGAGGGCAAAGTGATCCTGCACTTCACGATTCGACGTTAGGAAGCTTCGCCCGTCCGGTTCCTCGCCCGGAAACGCCGGGCGAGGAACCGGCACACCGCCGGGGATCGTCACTCCGGCTTGCGGGCCACCACCTGCACGACCGCACTGTTCCCACCGTGCAACCGTCCCTCGTGGATCTCTCGTTCGATCTCCCGGGCGAGAAGGAACTCCAGTCCCGCCAATTCGTCGCGAAGGTCGTCCCAGCGCGGCAGCAGTTCGGGGACGGACGGTCCGCCGGTCCCGCGACCGATCTGGTCGGGGGTATAGGCTTCGAGCAGGAAAACGCCGCCGGGCATCAGGCCGTCGACCGCCTGCCGGTGAAGGCGACGGCGCAGGGCATGCGGCAGGTGCGCGAAAATCGAGACGATGCCGGACCAGGCGGCGGGCGGAATCTCAAACTCGTTCAGGTCGGCGACGATCGTTTCGATCGTGACGCTCCGTTCGGCGGCCAGGCGTTCCGCCTTCGCCAGTCCCACCGCCGAGCCATCGACGCCCACCACGGAGTAACCTCGCTCCGCCAGAAAAACGCCGTTCCTGCCCTCGCCTTCGCACAGGCAGAGGACGCGTCCGGTCGGAATCCGGTGCGCGTTCTCCCGCAGAAAATCGTTCGGCGCGGTCCCGTAGGCGAACTCCTCCCCGCCGTAACGCTGATCCCATATCTCGGTCGTGTAATGAGTCGCCATTCCCTTCGTTCCCTGCTTTCGTTCCTATCGTTTTCGATGTCGCTCCCGAACGTGCCCCGTGATCCGGGGCAGGAGACGTCCGGTCCGCGCGGCATAAGCGTCATAACGGTCGGACCCGAACCTCTGACGCAACCATCGCTCCTCGACCGCCGCTTTCCGATCGAAGAAAGTCCACAACAGCGCCGTCAGCAGCCACCGGAGTGGCGTCGGGTCCCCCAAAGCCGTTCCGATGCCTGTCAGAAGGATACCCCCGTACATCGGATGTCGTACCCGACCGAATATGCCCTCCGTGATCAGCGTCCCTCCTTCACCGGGAGCGGGCAGAGGCGTCAGTTGTCGACCGAGCGCCCCTACCCCCGCCGCCAGAAAAAACGCCCCCACCGCGATGGTCAGTCCTCCCGCCAAACGCAACAGGGGGACCGCTCCGGTCGGAATAGGCCAGCGTGGACCGGCGGCGATCCATGGCAGTCCGAAAACCAGCAACAGGACGATTGCCTGCGCCAGCACCCATCCTCCCCCTCGCGCGAAGAATTCCGGTCGCTTCATCCGTACATCCCTACATCTCCACCTCTCCACATCCCCACGTCATGACGACGGACGAATCGAGCGGTCAGGCGGATTTCGTTCCGCTCGTTTCCAAAAGCCATTTCATCGGACACCAATTCGTCAGGGCGGACTGAAACAGGTTCAGTCCGACAAAGGCGGTGAACGCATACCACCAGGGATTGACCCAGGTTCCCAGGTGCGCGGCGAACAGCGTATGGATCGTCTGCATATCCTTCTCGCCGGGACCGCGTCCGGGCGGTGGTCCGCCTTGCGCCCGAACCGACGGTCCGGTCAGGAACGCAACGCCGCACAGACCCAGGACTGCGGGGAGAACGTATCGGTTTCGAACGATCATTTTCATTCCTTTCCTTCCGAGGCCGGGGCAGGAAGACTTTCCCTCCGCCGGACCAGGTAATAGAGCACCGGGACGGCCAGTCGTGAAAGCAGTGTCGAAGCGACCTCGCCCGCCATCAGCGCGATGGCCAGTCCCTGAAAGATCGGGTCGAACAGGATCATAAAGGAGCCGACGATGACCGCTGCCGCCGTCAGCAGCATCGGTCGGAACCGGGTCGCCCCGGCATCGATCACCGCCTCCTCCAGCGGCATCCCCTCCCGTAACCGCAGTTCGATGAAGTCGACCAGGATGATCGAGTTGCGGACGATAATGCCCGCCCCGGCGATAAAGCCGATCATCGACGTCGCCGTGAAGTACGCCCCCATCAGCGCGTGGGCCGGAAGGATTCCGACCAGTGTCAGAGGAATCGGCGCCATGATGACGAGCGGCGCTTTCAGCGATTGGAACCAGGCCACGACCAGCAGGTAGATCAGGACCAGGACCGCGGCGAAGGCGATTCCCATATCCCGGAAGACCTCCAGCGTGATATGCCACTCGCCGTCCCATTTCATCACCGGTCGTTCGGTCACGAACGGCATGGCGATGTTCAGAATCTTCAGTTCGCCCCCCTCCGGCAGGGATAGACGCCGCAGTTTCTCATTCATCGCGAAGATGGCATAGACCGGGCTTTCCTGTCGCCCGGTGACATCGCCGGTGACGTAGATGACCGGCATCAGGTTCTTGTGATAGATCGCCTTCTCCATCACGGCGGGAACCGGGCGGATCAGTTCGGACAGCGGGATGAGTCGACCGTCCCGTGCGGCGACGAAGACGGAGGACAGGGTATCCGGGTCGCTTCGTTCGGAGCGGGAGAGTCGTACCCGCACCGGGATCGGTTCGGGCGAGGTTTCGTCGTGGAACAGACCGGCATCATTCCCGCCGAGCGCCGTCGCGAGGGTCCGATTGATCGAGCGCACATCGACGCCCTGCAATGCCGCCTTCTCCCGGTCCGCCTCCCAGCGGACATTGGTCTGATCGTCATCGCGATACCAGTCGACATCGGTAACGCCTTCGGTCGTCTCGAAAATCCGTTTCACCTCGGCGGCGATCTCGGCGCGTCGCTCCTCCGTCGGGCCGTAGACCTCGGCGACCAGAGTCTGCAGCACCGGTGGGCCGGGCGGTATCTCGGCGATCTTCAGACGGACCCCCCACGCCTTCGCGATGCGCTCCGCCTCCGGGCGTATCCGCCGGACGATGTCGTGGCTCGATGCCTTACGCTTCGTTTTGGGCAACAGGTTGACCTGGATATCCGCCTGATTCGGCTGATTCCGCAGGTAGTAGTGGCGGACCAGGCCGTTGAAGTCGTACGGACCGGTCGTTCCGATGTTCAGTTGATAGTTCTCCACCTCCGGAATGGTCGCCACGAACTCGGCCAGCGCGCGAGTCGCCGCAGCGGTTCGCTCGAGAGTCGTGCCGGTCGGCATGTCGACCACTATCCGGAACTCGCTTTTGTTGTCGAACGGCAGCATCTTGACGGTGACCGAACGGTTCGCCAGCAGGTAGAACGCGCCCAGTTGCAACCCCATCACGCCGACAAAGAAGAGGATTTGCAGTCCGGGCGAGCGTAGCAACGGGGTCATGACCCGCCGATAGAGACGGGTCAGCAGGTCGTCGTCGTGCGACCCGTGTCCTCCGGGCCCGCCCGTCGTCTCCCCGGAGCGGCGCAGGAGACGAACGGCGGCCCAGGGGGTGACTGCGAACGCGATCACCAGCGAAAAGAGCATGGCCGCCGACGCCCCGATCGGGATCGGACGCATGTACGGCCCCATCAATCCGCCGACGAACGCCAGGGGCAGAATCGCCGCAATCACCGTAAAGGTGGCCAGAATCGTCGGATTGCCCACCTCGTCCACCGCCTGAATCGCCGCCTGCAGCGGGGAACGACGCGGCGTGTCGGTCATCCGATAGTGCCGGACGATGTTTTCGACGACGACGATTGCGTCGTCGACCAGGATACCGATCGAAAAAATCAGGGCGAACAGCGTGATCCGGTTCAGGGTGTATCCGTACAGATAGAACACCAGCAGTGTCAGAGCCAGCGTCACCGGAATCGCGACGGCGACGACCAGGGACTCCCGGCGACCGAGGGTGAAGGCGATCAGCAGGGTCACCGAAACGACGGCGATCATCATATGGAACAGCAGTTCGCCGGACTTCTCGGAGGCTGTCTCGCCGTAGTTTCGGGTGATCGTGACATCGACATCGGCGGGAAGCAGCGTCCCCCGGAGGCTCTTGACTTTTTCCTCGACCCGGTGGGCGATATCGACGGCGTTGGTGCCGGGCCGCTTGGCGACCGCGATCGTCACGGCGGGCTGCAGACCGCTTTTCCCGTGTTCCGCCGCCTTGCCGTAGCCGAACCGGACGTCCGCCGTCAGTTCGTCGGGGCCGTCGGCGACCGTTGCCACCTCACGGAGGAAGATCGGTCGATCGCGGTTCGTTCCGACGACGATGCTTTCAACATCCGCCGCATCCCGCAGGAACGCACCGGCTTTGACCGAGATATCGGCGTCCCCGGCGGAAAAGGTTCCGATCTGCGCCCGTTCGTTCGCGCCGCTCAGCGCCTGCAACAGTCCGTCCACGGTGAGGCCGAATCCGGCGAGTCGTGCGCGATCCGGCGTCACCGTCATCTCCCGACGCCGCCCGCCGATCAGGGTCGTTTCGGACACATCCTCAACCTGCTTCACCGCCGTCTCGACCCGCGTGGCGAATGTCCGGAGCGCACGAGCGTCGTACCGTTCGCTATGCAGGGTCAGGGCCAGGATCGGAACATCGTCGATGGAGCGGGACTTGATGATCGGCAGAGACGCGCCGGGCGGGAGCCGATCGTAGTGCGATTGCAGTTTCTCCCGCAGACGGACGAGGGACTTCTCCTGGTCCTGCCCGACGTAGAACCGGACGATCGCCATCGACTGACCGGGAGTCGTCGTCGTGTAGACATATTCGACCCCCGGAATCTCCTTGATGAGTTTTTCCATCGGCACGGTCAGTCGCTGCTCGGCCTCCCGCGCGGTCGTTCCCGGCATCGCGACCAGAACATCCATCATCGGGACGATGATCTGCGGTTCCTCCTCGCGCGGCAGGCGAACGACGGACGCGATACCGAGAGCCAGCGATGCCAGAATGATCAGCGGTGTCAGTTTGGAGCGGATAAAGGCGGCGGCGATACGTCCGGCCAGCCCGATCGAAGCGTCTTCCTTCATGATTCCCTCCGCACGCGCGCGCCGTCCCTCAGTCGCTCCGCTCCGCCGGTCACCACCGTTTCCCCGGCGTTCAGCCCGGATAGCACGGTGACGGTTTCGCCCTCCTCCGTTCCCAGGGTCACCATCCGGAGCCGGGCCGTTCCTTCCTGATCGACGGTAAAGAGATATTGCAGTCCCTCACGCTCGCGAATCGCCGACCGGGGCACGGTCAGGCGTCGGATCGTCCCTCGATCGAACCGCGCGCGTCCGAACATCCCGACCGGGACGGCGATTCCGGCCGGAATTTCCGCCTTGACGGTGAACGTATGGCTGCCGCTGTCGCCCTGAGGCGCGATCTCCACCACCTTTCCGTCGAAGGTCTTCCCGGGCCACGCATCGAAGCGCAGGCGGACGGGCGCGCCGATTCGGATGGTCGGCAGGAGGCTTTCGGGGACGACGGCTTCCAGCCGCCGCGCCCCGCCCTGTACCTTGAGCAGCGGGACGCCGGGATTGACCAGCGTTCCCGGATCGACCCGTCGTTCGGCGACGGTTCCGTCGAACGGGGCATCGAGGACGGCGAAATCCCGGTTGACCTGTGCCAGAGCGAGCGCGGCTCCGGCCTCACCGATCTGCGCCTCCGCCTGCCGTACCTCCTGCCGCCGTACCTCCTGTTGCAATGCCGTGGCCTCGGCGGTGCGGACTCCCGCGCGCGCGGCACGGACCGCCGCCTCCGCCTGGCGCACCCCTTCCTCGGCGGCGCGAATCTCCTCGACTCGCGTCCCCTCCTCGGCGATGTCGCGCCCCTGAACCGCCTGCTCGTACCGGGCCTTGGCCGTCTCGTACTGCGCCTTCGTCTGATCCAGCGACTGCCGGGCGATCGCTTCCTGGTCGAACAGATCGGTCATCCGCTTCAGGGTCGTTTCGGCCAGATCGAGATCGGCTTTCGCGGCGGCGACCGCCTGCGCCGCCTGGGCGCGTTCCTGCGGTCGTGGTCCGGCCTTGGCCAGTTGACGTCGGGCGATCGCGGCCTGCAAAGCGGCCTCACTCCGGGTCAGCTCCGCCTTTGCCTGGGCGATGCGCGCCGCGCTCAGCGACGTTTCCATCCGTGCCGCCACCTTCGCGTTCACCAGGCGGACCCGCGCCGTTCGCAGTCCCGCATCCGCCTGGGCGATGCTTGCGTCCGAATCGCGGGCATCCAGCCGTACCAGGGTCTGTCCCCGGCGTATACGGTCGCCTTCGCGAACGGTCACCTCCTCGACGCGCCCCATCACCTTTGCCGCGAGCAGCGACTCGAATTGCGGGCGGACGGTTCCGGTCGCCTCATGCCAGCGGGGAAAATCCCGTTCGGCGGCGACCGCTGTCGTTACCGGGATTGTTTCGGACGCTTCTGCGGAAACGGCGGGGGGATGCTTTTCCTCCCGGGCATTCCCGGCGCGCGGGAGATACCACAGGATGCCCCCGATGCCTCCCAGCAGAAGGGCGCCGGCGACTCGTTGGGAGCGGTTCAAAGGGATGTTTATCATGGCAGACCTATGTATCCGGGGTCGGCTTTTCCCGGACCCCACAATCATTACGATATAACTATTTTCCTATGTTGATCGTCGACGACGAACGCGCCGTTTTGAACGGTCAGGTTCGGCGCGTTTTATGGTGCCGGATACAGTCGAGCAGCAACAGCACGCTCCGGTCGGCGATGGCGTAACGAATGAAATTGCCTTCTCGCTTTGCGACCAGCACCCCCTGATCCTTCAGAATCCGCAATTGCTGGCTGACGATCGCCTGTCCGGTTCCGGCCGCCTCCATGATTTCGCTGACGGTTTTCGGCTCTCCCGACTGATTCAGGTAATCCAGAATCCGCAACCGAAGCGGGTGGGCGACATTGCGAATGATCGGGGCGACCCTTTCCAGGGTCTCCATGTCGATCAGTTCCGTCGTCTCGGTTTCCATTGCCTTGTTCATTTCAATATATAAATATCTCTATATTCAAGTTCCGTCAAGTCTTTTTTGACGCGGTCAGCCCTTTTTCGGTGGCAGGCGCATCTCCTCGTCTTCGGCGCGGTCGGATTCCCGGTCCGCGCCGTCCAGCGTCATCACCCAGCGGACCCCGAGCGTCTCCCACTCGTAGACCGCGCGTTCGCCGCCGCCGTTCCAGTAGCGGTTGCCGGTCGGCGACCAGGAACCGGCGGGACTGCCACTCCGCGCCGCCTCATAGTAGTTCCCCGCCGGGTCGTTGCAGAGCAGCCGACCGTCCGCCAGATAGCCGCGCGCCACTATCAGATGTCCGGCCGGGGTGACGGTCGTCCCCAGGATAACGGGGCGGCCCGCGTCGAGTTCGCGCTTCACCCGGTCGAGCGTGGCCCGCGCATCATAGTAAATGGCGACTTTCGGATAGAACGGGCGCAGGTAATCGAGCATCCGGGCGTGAACGGCGCCGAGTTGGGGATCGCAGACCGCGTTTTGAATCTCCGGGATATGGCCGCCCCACCGGCTGAGGTGCGGATACGAATCCCTGATGGCGACCGGTCGTTCCGGCAGTTTGCCGTGAAAAGCGAGGATCATCAGCATCGCGGTCGGGCCGCACGCGCCGCCTCCGTCAAAGTTGTCCGGCGAATCCCAGACCTGGGACAGGTAGGGTATCGGCAGATCGACCGCCACCTCCGCGCCTTTCGCGCCGACCGGTGGCAGCGGAGTCACGTCACCGAAGTGCCACGGCGCGGGCGGTCCGAGAATGCCCCGTCCCCAGCCCAGTTTTTCCGCCGACGGCCGCGTGATTCGGACCGGTTGCCAGCGTCCTTCCCCACCCGATGCGATCGCGGCCAGCACGGCATCGGCTTCCGCCTCCATCTCCGGACCGCGTTCCCTGCCGGTCGCATAACGTCCGAGGGCGAAGTACCAGCACTCGAGGATGTTCCGTCCGTCCTCCTGTCGCCCGTTGCCGATGATCGGTGACCGTGCGAACATCCATGCCAGACGTTTTGCCCCCTCCCGGAGGTTGTACCGCCAGTCGTCGCGCAACCGGTCGGCATCCTTACGTCCTTCGACCGGCACTCCGAGGATGCCCACCTGGCCGTCGGCCTGTCGCCAGCGGCTCCGCTTCCAGGCCAATCCCTTGAGCAGGACGCTCGGGACGCGGTACGCCCGTGCTGCCGCTTCCAGTTCCGCCGCGATTTCGGCATCCGACCGGGCGAAGACGGGAAACGCGAACAACAACAGGCAGAGTCCGCAGAGGAAAAGCCGATTCATGGGATCATCATACGTCATGCGGCGGCATTTCGGTTCGGCGGACTCTTTTTTCGGAGGAAGGGCCGCTCTTGCCCGCTCTTTGCCGTACAATAGCCCCAGATGCAACCGCCTGCGACGACGATGGCGACCGACAACGAGGCCGGACGATTCCCGCTCCGCGCACGTTTGCTTCTCACGCTAGCCGTGCTGCTCCCGCTCAACGCGTACTGGGTCATTCTCAGCGAGACCGTCCGGTACGCCGGGCATCCGACCACGACCTCGCTTTACTACAACTGCATCTTCTGGCTCTGCCTGCTGCTCCCGGTCAATGCCCTGCTGCGCCGGTTCGCGCCGAAAGCGGCGTTCCACCGGGGCGAACTGCTGCTGATCTATTTCAGCCTGCAGATGACCTCGGCTCTTTCCGGGCACGACATGGCGGAGGTGCTGTTGCCGATCCTGTCGCACGCGCACCAGCACGCGGACGCGGCCAACAACTGGGCGGAGATACTGCTGCCGCATCTTCCCCGGTGGCTCGTCGTCACCGACAGGGCGGCGCTCGATGCCTTTTATACCGGTCATGATTCGCTCTATCGTCCGCAGAACTGGCAGGCGTGGATCGTCCCGCTGGGGTTCTGGTGCGCCTTTTTCGGGGTGCTCTGCGCGGTAATGCTGGCGATGAACGTTCTGCTGCGCCGACAGTGGACCGAACGGGAACGACTCCCCTTTCCGATCCTGACCATCCCGCTGGAGATCACGCGGCCCGATACGCCCCTCTTCCGCAGCCCGCTTTTATGGATCGGCTTCGCCCTCGCCGTACTGCTCCAGTTCTGGAACGGCCTGGCGTTTCTCTATCCGTCGGTGCCGATGCTGCCGATCAAAGTGACCGACTACCGGTTCTTCTCGGATCGCCCGTGGAGCGCGGTCGGCACGGTTCCGATCGGGTTCTACCCCTTCGGTATTGCGCTCGGGATGTTTTTGCCGGTGGATTTCCTGTTCTCGTCCTGGTTCTTCTTCTGGTTCTGGAAGGGGCAGGCGGTCGTCAGCGCGGCGATGGCCTGGGACCGGACCCCGAATTTTCCGTATGTGACGGCGCAGTCGCTCGGCGGCTATCTCGGAGTCTCGCTGACCGCGCTCTATCTCGGTCGGCATCATCTGAAAACGATCTTCGGCTATCTCTGGGGGGATCATCCCGCGTCCCCGGACGATGCCGACAGCCCGATTTCCTACCGCGCGGCGGCGGCGGTGATCCTGATCGGTATGATCCTGCTCAGCGCGTTCTGCCGGTTCGCCGGAATGTCGCCCTTTTATATTGCCGCGTTCTGGGTCATCTACCTCGCGATCGCGCTGGCGGTGACCCGGATGCGCGGGGAGCTAGGGCCGCCGGTGCACGATCTGCATATGGGCGGCCCCGACACCATCCTGCCGCAGGTGATGGGACCGACCAGCGTGGATCGGCAGACGCTGACTCTGTTCGGACTGTTTTACGGGTTCAACCGGGCCTATCGCGGCCATCCGATGCCGATCCAGCTGGAAGCGCTGGCCTCGGCGTCACGCGGCGGTTTCGGACGGGAACAGCGGAGTTTTTCGCGGGTTCTGTTCGGTTTGATGCTTGTGCTGGGGTTTGTCGGACCGGCGCTGGCGTTCTGGGCGATCCTGCACCTGTGCTACGTCCACGGAGCGGAAAGCGCGATCATCGGTCCGCCGAACGTCTTCACCATCTTCGGCAGCGAGCCATGGAACCGTTTTCGCTCGCAGGTGCGCGTCCCGCAACCGCCCCAGACCGGCGCGACCATCGCTATCGGGGTCGGAACGGCGTTCGCCCTTCTGCTGAATTTTCTTCGGATGCGGATCGTCGGCTTCCCCTTCCATCCGGTCGGGTATGCCGTCGCTTCGTCGTGGGGAATGGGCATCCTCTGGATGCCGATGCTGATCGCCTGGGTCCTGAAGGTTCTGATCTTGCGATACGGCGGTCTTCCGCTGTTTCGCGCGTTGCTGCCCCTCTTCTACGGAGTGATTCTGGGCGAGTGTGTCGCCGGAAGCCTCTGGACTCTGCTCAGCATGGCTTCCGGCATCCCGATGTACGGGTTCTGGCCGTGATCGGTCGCGTTACGGGGTCACGACCGTCGTCGGCTTCTGCAGCTTGAACAGGTAGAAGTCGTTCCCGCGGACGTCTCCCCAGGTGCGGTACTTGGCGGAGCCGTCCGCCATCACATAGTTCGCTCCGTTCATATGTCCCATGGTCGGCTTGCGGGTATCGGGGCCGCAGGGCACGAGCGAGTGGATGCCGTCGGTACGGAGCGGGTCGCGTCCGGCCAGTTTCCAGGCATCGCAGTTGGTAAATACCATGCTATGCGAGCTGCCGACATAGGAAACATTGGTAAACCCGGCCGGGTCATTGACCCAGGCTTCGAGAATGGCGATGGTTTCCGACGGGCGGTCGATCTGGGCGAGAACCTTGCCGCGAGCCGGGTTCGGCGAATCGTAGGCGGCGTTCCCGGCGTAGGTGCTGAGACCGGTATTGGTATCACGAACCGCGGCCCCACCGGCGGCGGCGACACCGGCGACCGTGTAGATTTCCGCCACATACTGGTAGGAGCGGAAGAGGCTACGCGCACGGTAGGTTCCGTCCCAGAATTGAATCCGGGTATCGCTGGCGGGGAAGCCGCGCACGGAATCGCTCGGACATCGCCATATCTGGTCGTTCTTGACGTACGGGTCAAGCTGTCGATCCAGCGGCATACGTCGGTCCGTCGTGCTGCCGCCATTGATGGGCGGAACGGACTGCAGCGCGCCGGGATAGCGTTCGTCATAATCCTGGACGTACATGAACAGACCGAGACCGATCTGTTTGCAGTTGGAGAGACAGGACGTCTGTCGGGCCTTTTCACGGGCCTGGGCGAAAACGGGGAACAGGATGGCGGCAAGAATCGCGATGATAGCGATAACAACGAGCAGTTCGATCAGCGTAAAGCCGCCGGAACGTGCGGAAGAAAGGCGGAGCATCGGTAACAGGTTCCTTTCAAAAATCGTTCTCTTCTTACCATGGAAGCGGGGGAGGTTTGTTAAGGGGGGGTTAAATTTTGGTCGGAGCAACGAAAAGCCGGAGCCTTCCGGCTCCGGCTTTTTTCAACGGGGGTGGCAGGACTCGAACCCACGACATTCGGTTTTGGAGACCGACGTTCTACCACTGAACTACACCCCCCGATGGGGAAACCGCTCCGTCACTATATCATCCGGCGTGCCGACCGTCAACCGCCCCCCCCCCGTTTCGGATGCGCTTGCCCTTCCTGAAAAACATCTTCATTTACGTACGCGAAGCGTGTAAAATAGGGAGGCACGAGGTACCGTTCCGCCGGACGGTTGTCTCCCGTGACCCCGGTTCCGCGAAAGTCTTTTATGTCCGACGCCCAAAACGCCCAGATCGCCCATGTCCTGTTTCTGGATATCGTCGGTTTCTCCCGACTGAGCATGACCGTACAGCCGCTGACGATGGAGCGACTGAACGCCGCGGTCAACGGCGCGCCCACGTATAGCGCCGCCCGGGAGCGCGGCGCGGCACAGCCGGTGGCGACGGGCGACGGCATGATTCTGCTCTTCTGGGAGGATGTGACCGCCCCCGTGCGCTGCGCGATCGAGATCGCCCGCGCTCTGAAAACCCCGCCGCCGATCCCGGTCCGTATGGGCATCCATAGCGGCCTGGTCTACCGGCAACTCGACATCGCCGGCAACGAGAACATCGTCGGCGAGGGCGTGAATACCGCCCAGCGAGTGATGGATTTCGGCGATGACGGTCACATCCTGCTCTCCGCGCTGTCAGCGACCTGGCTGACGCAGTTTGACGACTTCCAGCCCCTGGTCAAGGCGGGCGGCGAAGGTGTGGCCAAACATAACCTGCGCCTCTCCGTTTCGATGATCCATGGCGACGGCTTCGGACGGACCGATACGCCACGCAAACTGCAACCCCTGGTCGCCGCCGCCGGTTCGGTTCCCCGGGTCGCCATTCTCTATCGACGCGGGGAGCAGGCCGACGAGCAGATGCTTGCCTACCTGGAGGAACGTCTCCGGGCGGACGGGTTGAGTGTGTACGTCGACCGGGGGCGCAAGGTCAGCAGCGCCTGGCTGAAGGAGGTCGAGGAGCGGATTCGGGAGGCCGACGCCGTCATCGCCGTCGTCTCGCCCCAGTCGCTGCAGAGCGAAATGCTCGAATTCGAGCTGGAAACCGCACAGGATCAGCAACAGCAGACCGGCAAGCCGATGATCCTTCCGGTTCGCCTGGGATTGGAGGAGGAGGATGTCAACGGTCCGGTCGCGGCCGTGATCGGCCCCCTCAACCAGTTCCTCTGGAGCGGTCCGGACGACGACCAGCGGCTGGTGGCCGAACTGATCTCCGCCATCCGGGAACCGCTCAAGCCGCGCGATACCGAAATCCGGCTGGAACCGGTCGGCGGCGCGGTGCCTCCGGATTCCCCCTTCTATATCGAACGCGGCTGCGATCGGGAGATGCAGCAGGCGGTCGCCGCCGGGGAAAGCATTCTGCTGATCAAGGGCGCGCGGCAGATGGGCAAAACGTCCCTGCAGGCGCGGGCGGCGCAGCAGTCGCGGGACCTCGGCTGGCGCGTCGGCCTGACCGACTTCCAGAAACTGACCGCGACCCAGATGGCGTCCGAGGATGTTTTCTATCGCCTTCTCGCCGCCACCCTCGCCCGACAGCTCAAGTTCAAATACGACTTCGAGAACGAATGGGACGATATCTTCGGCGCGAATCTGAACATGGAAACCTTCCTGCGCGAACTGCTCGAGGCCGCCCCCGAACCGCTCGTCTGGTGCATGGATGAGGTGGATAAACTCTTCGGCGCACCGTTCGCCTCGGACTTCTTCGGTCTGGTGCGCTCCTGGCATAACGCCCGCTCGACCGAACCGCACGGCCCCTGGAAAAAACTGACCGTGGTCATCGCCTACGCCACCGAGGCGCATCTCTTCATTCAGGACCTCAACCAGTCGCCGTTCAATGTCGGACGCCGGTTCGATCTGGAAAACTTCAACCTGCAACAGTTGTTCGAACTGAACGGTCGCTACGGCAGTCCGATCGGCAGTTACCAGGAGGCCGAGGAGATCCATGACCTTCTCGGCGGTCAGCCGTTCCTTTCCCGACGCGCCCTCGACGTGCTGAAGACCGGCAAATGGGACTTCGCCGGACTGATTCAGGACGCGGCCCGTGACAACGGTCCGTTTTCCGATCACCTGCAGCGCGTTCACGCGTCGGTCTCCAAGCTGCCCGAAGTGACCCGCTTCGTCCGCGCCGTTCTGGACGGCAGCGCGACGCCGAACACCGATCAGACGTCGTACTACCGGCTGCTCGCCTCGGGTATCATCCAGCCACGCCGGGACGGCACGGTCGACTTCCGCTGCAGTCTTTATCGTCAGTATCTCACCATGCACCCGCCCGGCACATCCTGATATGAGTACCGCTCCTTCGGAACGCCTGACTCGCCGCGAGACCCTCGGCCTCGCCATCGCCGCCCTTCTGCCGGTCTCCGCCGGTCCGCCGTCGGACATCTGGCCGCAGGGCTTCGGCCCGGACGGCAACGGGCGGACGAAACGGAAAGCGCCGATCCTCTGGAGCGTCGCCCGGAATGACAATGTCGCCTGGACCGTCCCGCTACCCGAGGCCGGGCAGGGCGGACTGGCCGTCTGGGAAAACCTGATCTTTCTTACCACCATGAAGCCTCTGGAGTCGGCGGACGCCCCGAAGGAGGGCGCGGATATCGTCGGGCACTGTCTGGACGCGTTCTCCGGCAAGATTCTCTGGTCGGTGCCACTGCCCGGCACGGAGCCATCGACCTACGCCTACGGGTTCAGCGATTCCACCACTCCGTCGCCGGTCACCGACGGGGTCCATGTCTGGTTCTTCAATGCCAGCGGCAGCGTCGGTTGCTACCGTCTCGACGGCAAAAAGGTCTGGCTGCGCACCTGGAAACCGACCGGCGGTCGGCCGTTCAACAAGCAGTTCAAACCGTTTCTTCTCGGCGAGACGCTGATCACCATGGAACCGCGCGACGAGAACGACCCGAAACGCGAGAAAGATCCCTGGAACTACCTGCGCGGACTGGACAAACATACCGGCAAAACGCTCTGGATTTCCGAGGACGCCCTGACGCACTACAACACTCCGATTCCGGGCAAGCGCAAGGACGGTTCCTGGGCGATCCTGCACGGGCGGGGTGGCTATCACGACGTCCCGGAATCGCCGGTCGGCATGACGCTGACCTCGCTCGCGCCCGGTCGGGAAGGTCGGGCGATCCGACGGTTCGAAGCGACCGGAAAAGCCCTTTACAATATGCACTGGGACTCGAAGTACGCCTACTGGTTCGACCTTGACAACGCCCGGCATCAGGTCTTCGACATCGAGACCGGGAATCTATTGCGCACGCAGTCCCTGAGCGAAAAGGTCGATTACCGGCGGTACGATCCGGAAGCGGAGACCTACGTTCTCGAATCGGGGATCGACCTGTCGAAGCGTTCGCCCGCGTACCGGGTCTTTCCGGCCTGGTATACGAACCTTCCGGTGGGCGGCTGGCACTATTTCCTCTGTTTCACGGACGCGGAGACGAAGGTCGGCCCGCCCTACTGTGTCGGGCGTGTCGGGATCGAGACCGGCAAGGTCGAGTATCTGGAACTGCCGGTGCAGGTGATTCGGAACCCCGGCGAACCGGACCGCCCGGTCTGGAACACGCCGCAGACCACGGAGACGAAGAACCGACGGGGATTCGATGTGGCCGGAGACCCGCGTTCCCGGCGCGACGGCTGGCACTGGAACTTTCTGCCCGCGCCGATTGCGGCGGACAACAAAGTCTATTTCACGACCATGCTCGGCGTGACCTATGTGATCAACGGCAACGCGAAAACTCTGGATGCCGGATCGTTGCTTTCGGTCAACGATCTCGGGCCGGCCGGGCGCACCTGGAGTCTGACCCCGTTCGCTCTCGCCAACAACCGCCTCTATACCCGCACCTTGCAGGAAGCCATCGCCCTCGGTCCCTGACCAGGATCGATAAATTTTCCCCCCTTCGAAAATTTGTCAACTGGCAGCAAGTCTTCTTATTCGCTACAATACTTCTCAGGACGTCTTATCAACGCATCCCCATAGCTCGCCGCTTTTCCAGTATTCCCAATTTCTTTTCTTCCGCGTTACTGCCCAGGAGAGACAAGCATGCCTTTTCGTATCGATTCCGGCCGGATGCGCTGGCTTCCGGAAGCCGCGCTGGTCACCGTCAGTATTGCCGTCACTGTCTCGCTCGTCGCCGGGTGTGGCGGTTCGAGCGGTTCCTCCTCCGCTCCGACCGTCTCGGGCACGGAGCGAACGATCGGCCCCTTTATAACCCGCGCCGAAGGAACCACCCAGACACCGGTCATTCAGCGCGGGGGCGCTTCCATCGTCACCGGTATCGCCGGTGCCACCTTTACCTCGATTGTAGAGCGAACGGCGAACAATCCTACTCCCTCCCCGACACCCACCACCTGGTCCGGATCTCGCTACGCACTTTCCTCCGTTCAGTTTGGAAAGGAATCGATCTTCGTCAGCAAAAACCCGACCGAAATTTACCAGAGTAATCCGAGCCTGGATTTCGATCGATTGACCGACGGATCCTCCAACGATTCGCTTCCCGCCTGGTCCCCGGACGCCAAACAAATCGTCTTCGTTTCCGACCGAAACGGCAATTCGGAAATCTATGCGATGAACTCGGACGGAACCAACGTTCGCCGATTGACCGATAACGCCGCCGTGGATACCGAACCCGTCTGGTCGCCGGACGGAACAAAAATCGCGTTCGTCTCCCGACGCTCCGGAAATAGCGATATCTTTTTGATGAATACGAACGGGACCGGGGCCACGAACCTCACCAATAACGCGGGCGAGGACCGAAACCCCGTCTGGTCGCCGGATGGGAAGGCGCTCTTCTTCAGTAGCAACCGTAGCGGTACCTACGATATCTGGCGGATTCACACGGATGGTTCTCAACTCCGGAACCTGAGCGCCACCGCCGATGCCAACGAATTCGAGCCGGGCGTGCCCAACATCGGAAATATCCTGAGCGGCTTCTCGGTCGTCTATATCCGGCAGAGCCCGACGCCCGGATCGTTCCGTCAGATGTGGACGATGGATTCACAGGGACAGGATCAGCAAGCCATAACCGGCTTCCCCGGAGAAGCGAACTACTTCCGCCCGCAGTGGGCAAACCAGTTGAGTAACTCTTCTTTTAATACACCGCTCCTTTACCTGACCGACTATCAGAACGGACAATATGCAGCCTATTTGAACAATCTTCTTTCGCCTTCCGGCACACGTTTGATCGCCGATGGCGCACGATCGGTCTCGCTCTCGCCCCTTCACTCCCTGCCGGTATTCCCACCGACGCCAACCCCGTTACCCACACCGGGCGCTACCGTTCGCACATTGATCGGTAGCGGTGGGAGAGTCGCCTCCGCTTGCGCGGGCTTCCTTTACGGAATGGCGGGTACCTGGGACGCGGCGTTCAGTAGCTTTGTATCGGTGGATACGGCCTCCGGCGCGCGCCAGGACATGCGGATCAATTCGGTTCTCAGCGATGAAACGGGAACCAACGGCATTCTCCTGTTCTCGGTGACTGCCGGAACCAGTAACATCACGTCGCTGCGCTATCTCAACAAGCGGGAAAATAATGTCATCTACGCGATCGGTGGAAACGATTCCGGTCCCGTTGCCGGTGCGCTGATTTACTTCAATCCGGTCAGCGGCGAGGTGGTGACGGTGCTTCCGTACAACGCGACCAAAGCGGTCGGCGGCGCGCCAACGGTGACCCGACAGGATGACTCCGTCCTTCTGCGCGGTCGTTTCACCGGTGCGTTCGACCGTACCGGAGCCAATCTTGCCCCGAACGGCGTAACCGAGGTGCGAATCGACCGAAAAACCGGAAAAGTCACCCTGTCGCCTGTAACCCCGTAACTTTTACGAAAACCCGAGCACCGGATGAGGCACGTACCGCTCCTCGAGCGAGGCGACCTCCTCCGGTGTCAGCGTGACGGACAGAGCGGCGACGGCATCCTCCAAATGGTGCGGTTTCGTCGCCCCGAGGATCGGCGCGGTGATATACGGCTTTTGCAGGATCCAGGCGGTCGCGATTTGTGCCATCGGAAGGCCCCGTGTCTCGGAAAGTTGCTGCAAACGGGTCACCACCTCGCGATCCGCGTCCTCGGTGCGCCGGTAGAGCGTCTTGCCGAACTGATCGGTCTCCGCGCGCTCGGTGCTCCCGCGTTCGTCCCAGGGCCGGGCCAGCCGACCGCGCGCCAGCGGACTCCACGGAATCACCCCGATCCCTTCCGCCTGACAGAGGCCCATCATCTCCCGCTCTTCCTCGCGATAGAGCAGGTTATAGTGGTTCTGCATCGAGACGAAACGGGTCCAGCCATGCAGGTCCGCCAGATAGAGCGCCTTGCAGAACTGCCAGGCATGCATCGACGAGGCTCCGATATACCGCGCCTTACCCGCTTTCACGACATCGTGCAGGGCTTCCAGAGTCTCCTCGATCGGGGTTTCGGCGTCCCAGCGGTGGATCTGGTAGAGATCGACATAATCGGTCCCGAGGCGGCGGAGGCTGTGGTCGATCTCGGTCAGGATCGCTTTCCGGGAAAGTCCCGCTCCGTTGACATCGGGACGCATCCGTCCGTGGACCTTGGTGGCGAGGACAATCTCGTCGCGCCGGGCGAAGTCCCGGATCGCGCGACCGAGAATCTCCTCACTGGTACCCGCCGAATAGACATTGGCCGTGTCGAAGAAGTTGATCCCCAGTTCGAGCGCGCGTTTCAGAAACGGGCGTCCCTCCTCTTCGGGCAACGCCCAGGGGTGCGCCCCGAGTTCCCCGACGGCATAGCTCATGCATCCGAGGCAGATACGTGAAACCTTCATGCCGGTCTTGCCCAGTCGAACGTACTCCATTCCCTTCGTCTCCTTCCGTTTCCCGGCAGGTTATACCCGAATCAGCCCGGCGATTTCGTGGCGACCGAGGATTTCGGCCCAGTTGAGCGGGGTGCCGTTATAGCGACGGTCCCGCGCGGTCCGGTCAGGGTTCGCCGACAGGGCGAGCAGAGCCAGGTCACGGTCATCGCGGGCGGCGGCAAAGTGGAGCAGGGTCATTCCGTCCCGCCCGACCGGGCGGTTCGCGAGTTCGGGACGCGCGGCCAGTGTCGCCGCCGCCTCGTCCCTCCGGCCCAACTCCCAGAGGAAAATGATGTCGGGAGTCGCGCCCCGGTCGATCAGCCAGCGGGCTGCCGCCGGTTTCCCGCTCAGGACGGCGGTCTCCAGCAGGGTCATTCCGGAGGCGAGCGGGGCATCGAGATCGAAACCGGGATGTGCTTCCCGCAGGATGCCGAGGGCGCGACGATCTCCCCGACCGGCTGCCTCGAAGAAGGCGACCTGTGTCGGTGTCGGCGGTTCGGCGACAAGCACTTCCGGACGGAGGAACCACGTCTGCCCGTACCCGAGCGAAACGAATCCGATCCGGTCGTAGATATGCGTGGCGGCGTTCAGCACCGCATAGTGACACCCGAGGGCGGCGGCATGACGACAGGCGAACGCGGTGATCGCCCGCCCGATCCCCCGACCCCGCTCCGACGGCACCACCCCGACATTATAGATGCCGCCGACGCCGAGTCTTCCCGTCGTGACGTGGAGCAGAGTCTGGCCGACAATCCTCCCGTCTTTTCGGGCCGCAAATCGATACTGACGCGGCGAGGTCGGTGGCAAACGGGTATTACGAAGATAGGGCAGTTCCTCGACGTCCCATTCGCCCTCGTGATCGAGCGTGATCGTGACGCCGGGCGGGGCGGCAAAATCGGTCCTCCGGGCGAGGTCCAGCGCCATCCAGTGGGGCTGCCAGCCCCGGTCGAACCCGCGGGCGAGGAGGCGTGCGCCGAGGTCGCGCGGGACGGTCGGAAGAAGCGACCAGCAGGCGATCTCCCGCGGTTCCTGTGTCCGGTGACGGGCAAGGATCGCGTCGAGGCGTTCCCCGGCCACGGCGGCGGGAGGACGGGGAAACGCGATCAGTCCGTCCTTCCAGCGGACGCCGTCTTCGCGCCGAAATCCGTCGCCGAACCAGTCGAAATGGTTGGCGGCATTCGCACGGATCAGGGTTTCGGGCGATGCCCCCGGCATGAGATAATCAGGCATGGCGAGCGGAGACGGTTCCTGGTAAACGACCGTTTACCGGAATTTCCCCGGCCCCGTGTCGGATTCCTCCCCGTAGAACCGCTTTTCCGATGTTTCCGAGTACAATCGCAAACATCGGAAAGGCTCCTGTGAATGCGCGCTCCCTATCGCTTCGTATCGTCCGTTTCCTTCATGCTCGTATGGCTGTCCGTATGGCTCTTTGTTTCGACCGGTGTCCTCGTCCGTGCCGACGATCGGCCACCCAAAACTGACCCGGGGGTCGCGGACGCCGTTCGCCACGTCCGTCGGGACCGACTGGAAAAGACCGTCCGCGCCCTGGCCGCCTTTCCGACGCGACACACGCTCTCCGGCGCCTCGGGAGCGGATGCCGCCGCGGACTGGCTGTATCGGGAGCTGAAAGCCGTCTCGGAAGCCAATGGTCATCGTCTTCAGGTGGAGAAGGACACCTGGACCGAGCCCGCCGGAACCCGGGTTCCCGAGCCGGCGGTTCTGACCAACGTCCTGGCAATCCTTCCGGGTGAGAGCCGTCCGAACGACGTGATCGTGGTCAGCGGACATTACGATTCCCGTGTCACCGATGTGATGAACGCGACCGCCCCCGCCCCGGGCGCGAACGATGACGCCTCCGGGGTCGCGGTGACGCTCGAACTGGCGCGCCTGATGGCCGGTCGTCGCTACCCCTGTACGATCGTCTTTGCGGCGGTGACGGGCGAGGAACAGGGCCTTCTCGGCGCGAACCATCTGGCCGAACGGATGGTCGGGGAAAGGAAGAACGTCGTTGCCATGTTCACCAACGACATCGTCGGCAACTCGCGCGGCGAGAACGGTAAAAAGGAGAGCCACCGACTCCGTCTCTTCTCCGCAGGATACGACCCCGCCGAGACGACGGCACAAACCGCGCGGCGTCGCGCCACCGGAACGGACGCCGACACACGCTCGCGCACCCTGGCACGGGCCGCCGCCGACAGCGTGCGCCGCTACCTGCGCGGGTTTTCCCTGACCCTGATCTTTCGGAACGACCGGTACGGGCGCGGCGGGGACCACACTCCGTTCCTGAACCGGGGTTTCGCCGCCTGCCGCTTCACCGAACCGAACGAGGACTGGCGTCACCAGCACCAGGACCTGAGGACGGAGAACGGGATCGTCTACGGCGATCTGCCGGAGTTTGTCGATTACGGTTATCTGGCGCAGGTCGCCCGGGCGAATCTGGCCGTCATCGCGGACCTGGCGACCGCGCCACCGGTTCCGAAACGCGTCACCCTGAGAGGCGACCTCTCGCCGGACACGACCCTTTCCTGGGAATCGCCCGTCGAATCCGCGTTTATCGAAATCCTCTGGCGTAAGACGACCGCTCCGGACTGGGAGGGAAGCCGTCTCTGCCCGGCGACGGTGGGGCAGGCGGTTCTCCCCCTCGCGAAGGACGATTATCTTTTCGCGGTTCGCGCCGTCGGGAGGACGGGCGCGCGCAGCCTCCCCGCGATTCCGGTGTCCGGTCGGAAGCCGGCCTGATCGGCGCCGCCTGCCCCACCTATGCCGCCGAACGGGAGATCAGGCGGACGAACGCCTGGATTCCCTTGATGACCTCCTGGTTGTCGGTCAGTCGAGCTACCGTCCGCTCGAACTCGTGCGACAGATCGGTCAGGCGATGGTTCAGATCGACGATCTCCCGCTCCTTTTCGCTCCGCAGAGCGGCGATACCGGTCTGCAGTTCGGCGGCCTGCTCCCGATACCGTTCCAGGCTCGCCTCGGCGTGGTTCAGTCGCTGCCGCATCTCCTCGACATCCTCGCGCGGGTACCGGGCTTCCTGACCGATCGCTTTCAGCCGCTCCCACAGGTAGGCATACCCGGCAATCGCCGGTCGGAACAGTGTGGATACCAGATAGAACCCGGCGAACCAGTACCCGATGGTCCCGCCCAGAAAGTACGTTACCGTCGTGACGAACGCGGCGGACAAGAGGTGTGCGCCGATGGCGAACGCCAGCAGACGCCCCCGGACCGTGCGTACGTACTCCTCGCGCCCCTGTTGCAATCGCATTCCCCGTTCCCGTGAACGCATCTGTTCGAACGCGACCGCATGCGCCTGAAAATACAGATCCCAGGGCGCTTTCAGGATCAGGAGCAGCCAGAGCAGGCAGAACACGCCCATAACCCACTCCGGAAGATGGCCGCGCAGCAGGCTCTCCCGGATCAGATCATCCAGCCCCAGGACCCAGGACGCGATCACGATCACGCCGACACCGACCAGCACCCCGAATACCGAACCGATATGCTTCACGGTCATCCCCTCCGCCCATGTCAGGATGCCCCTATTTTACGAACGGGGCCGCGGCCGTACCTGAGGCGGAAGTCTCAATCGCTCCGGGCGCGACATGGGCCTTTATGCCCCCGTTTTTTTCCGATGGGCCGTGACAGCGTAAAGGGGATCGGACCCCGGTCCGGGCGAGCGGTCCTGAGAGTGAATATGTTCCCAGAGTCCGGCGTCCGACAGATAGCGCATCACCAGTTCACGATGCCCCGCATCGTCGAGATGCTGCCAGACGGCGACCGCCTTGGTCGGAAAACAGCGGTGGGAAAAAGTGATCCCGACCGGCGCGCCGGGGTTGAGCGCGCGTCCGACCTCGCGCAGCACGGTGACGGGATCGGTCAGGTACTGGATGGAGACACAGATACCGCAGCCGTCAAAGGCGTGGTCCTCGAACGGCAGACCCGGGTCCGCGTTCAGACTTTGAACGAGGAACTCGTCCAGTCGCGGGTTGGCGGCCAGCTCTTCCCGGTTCATGCCGAGTCCGACCACCCTTGAATAGCGGACCTCCTCCGGCAGGTGACTGACCCAGCTGCTCATCAGGTCCAGGATCGCTCCGCCGGGCGGAAAGAACTCCCGGTAAAGCTGCGTCACCGCCCGGATGGCTTGATCGTCGATATGGGTTACCAGGCGCGGCGACCGGTAGAAGAGTTCATCGGGCGTTTCATCATAACGTCGGAACCACGCAAGGCGGGCGTCGGACAGCATCGGGGTAAACTCCCTTCCCGGACTCGAAACGTCCGCGGAGGGGATCAGGGTTCCCGGTATCCGTGCGGCAAACAAAAAACGGCCGTGCATTCCGCCCGGAATGCACGGCCGCCTTTGAAACGACCGAAGTTCGATTGACTACGGCAGAACGTGCGCGATCGGGGCGGTGACGCTGCAGGTCGGCAGGGTGTCCAGGTTGCCGACGGTGTAGGAACCGCTGGACGGGCAGGTCGGGGTGCTCTGCAGGTAGCCCGCGGTGGCGGTGGTTCCGACCAGGTCGGCCATGGCCGGGGTGTCGGCGCCGTTCTTCTTGTTGTCCATGGCCCACTGCTGCTTGGCCGAGTTGATCTGCTTCAGGTTGGAGACGCAGGCGCGAGCGCGGGAGGACTCGCGGGCCTTGACGAAGTTCGGAACGGCGATCGCCAGCAGGATGCCGATGATCAGAACGACAATCATGATTTCGATGAGCGTAAAGGCGCGTCGAGCTTTGTTCAGCATAGTTCGATTCTCCTGTAAGAGTGGATTGATTTCCGTATTCGTCTTGCCATACCTGTTTGCGCCTTTAACATCGTTTTTAAATTTTTCACAAACAATTTGCGTGCATAAAAGCACACTTACACACCAGGAAAAAGACGGGCGCGACCGGCGGTCGGACGGGTATCATCCGACCGTATGCGTATTTTTCAAGCCGCGTTTCATCTTGTCGGCGGTCTGCTCGCCGTCGGGATGGCTCTGGTCATCACGGACTACTTCCTCGGAAATCGGAACGCACGGGAGTTGCGCGAGGAACCGCCTCTGTCGCCCGACACCGACGACGTCCCGACCGTCTCCGTCGTGATCGCCGCCTGCAACGAGGAGGAGAAGTTCCCGGACGCCTTCCGTACGCTGATCGCTCAGGAGTACCCCGGACGGTTGGAGTTGATCGTCGCCGAGGATCGGTCGACCGACACCACTCCGGCTCTGGCCGATGCGCTGGCGATCGAGGCCACGGATCACGGGAAGGCGGCGATCGTCCTGCATATCGAGCATCTTCCGCCCGGCTGGCTGGGCAAGACACATGCGCTGTACCAGGGTGCGGCGAACGCCGGCGGCGAGTATCTCCTCTTCGCGGATGCCGATATCCATTTCGCTCCCGATGCTCTCGCGCGCGCGGTCGGCCTGATGCGCCGGGAAAACCTCGATCACCTGACCGTGTTTCCCGAACTGTTCCTGCGCGGCTTCCGTGAAACCCTGTTCGGTCTGACGTTTTCCTATTTCTTCGTTTTGAAGTTTCGCCCGTGGCGCGTCCGCGACCCGAAAGCGAAGGAGTATCTGGGCGTCGGGGCGTTCAATATGGTTCGGCGAGATGCCTACGATCGGGTCGGCACCCACCGGCGAATCGCGCTGGAGGTCGCCGACGACATGGAACTGGGCCACCGTATCAAGGAGGAGGGACTTCGTTCGGACGTTGTCGGCGCTTCCGGCCTGGTCGGGGTACGCTGGCAGGAGAGTTTTGCCGGTCTGCTCAACGGGCTTGTGAAGAACGCCTATTCCGGCTTTCATTTCTCCCCGCTGAACGTTTTTCTGGGGCTTTCGCAGATGATCGTCGGCATATTCCTTCCCCCGGTCGGAGCGCTGCTCGCCACGGATCGGCGGGCACGGGCCGCTTACGCCGTCACCTCGCTCTCTCTGATCGCCGGAGGAGCGCATCACGCCCGCCGCGCGGCGATCCCGATGGCCTACGCCCTTTGCCTGCCGGTATCAGCCGCTCTCCTTTTTTATGTCACCCTGCGTTCGATGTACGTCACCGAGCGAAACGGCGGCGTTACCTGGCGCAATACTTTCTACCCGCTGGCGGAGTTGCGCACCCGGGCGATTCCGCCGCCCCCACCCCCGGTTCCGCCGACCCTCCGGCCATGAGATCCCGACTCCCGCTCGCGATCTCGTGCTGTCTCTGCACCGCCTTCGCCGTCGGCGTGATGCTGGCACGTTCGCAGCCGCCGCCCTCTTCTCGACGAACCGTCGCGCTGTGGACGGGCACCGCCCCCGGCGCGACCGGTTCCGAAGCGGCGGACCGGCCGACGATAACCCTGTTCCGTCCGCCGGCCGGGACGGCGGTTCCGATGGCCGTGGTCGTTCTTCCCGGAGGCGGATACGGCTCGGTCATGACCGATCATGAAGGGAGCCGGATCGCGGAATGGCTGAATGCGCGCGGCGTTTTCGCCGCGGTGGTGACCTACCGGGTCGCCCCCCGGTACCGGCATCCGACGCCGTTGATCGATGCGCAGCGGGCGATACGCACGGTTCGCGCACGGGCGGCGGAGTTCGGCATTGCGCCCGACCGGGTCGGCGTCTGGGGATTCAGCGCGGGCGGGCATCTGGCCGCCACAACCGGAACGCAGTTCGATTTCGGCGACCCGAACGCCGCCGACCCGATCGACCGGGTCAGCAGTCGTCCCGATTTCCTGATTCTCTCCTACCCGGTCATTTCGCTGATCGAACCGTACGCCCATGCCGGTTCGCGCCGGAACCTGCTGGGGGATGCTCCGGACCGCTCGCTTCGGGAGCGACTGAGCGCCGAGCGACGGGTGACGGCGAAGACGCCGTCGACCTTCCTTTTCCATACCGCGGACGACCCGGTCGTTCCGGTTGAGAACAGCCTGGCATTCTTCGCCGCTCTTCGCAAGGCGGGGGTTCCGGCCGAACTGCATATTTACGAACACGGCCCGCACGGGGTCGGACTGGCGACCGACGACCCCGCTCTCGCCGATTGGACCGTTCGCCTGGCAAACTGGCTGAAAATCTCCGGTTTATCGGAGGAACGGAAAGCGGTACAATAGAAATATGACCATGGCAGCCTACCACACAAAATCCATTTATCCCGATAGTGACGGGGAACGTATGGCGGACAATACCCTTCAGGCCGAGGAGATGATCGGTCTGAAGACCAACCTGGACGATCTTTTTGCCGACCGTGAGGATGTTTTCGTCGCGATGGACCTGCTCTGGTACCCGGTCGAGGGTCATCCGGAAATCCGTGTCGCGCCGGACGTGTTCGTCGCGTTCGGGCGACCAAAGGGTTACCGTGGCTCCTACCGGCAGTTCGAGGAGGAGGGCGTCGCGCCACAGGTCGTTTTCGAGGTTCTCAGCCTCGGCAACCGGATCGGCGAGATGTTGCGTAAACGGGATTTCTACGACCGTTACGGTGCGGAGGAGTACTACCTGTACGACCCGGAGCGATTCGACCTGACTATCTGGCAACGACCATCCCGACAGGAGTCCCTGATACTGATCGGGACGCCGAACGGTTGGGTCAGTCCCCGCCTCGGTGTCCGTTTCGAGGTGCCCGGCGACCGCGCCTGGACCCTGTATCGACCCGATGGCACTCCGTTCCGCTCTCCCCTCGAAATCCGGCGTGAACTCGATCGTGTCCGGGCGGAACGGGACCGATTGGCGGCGGAACGCGATCGATTGGCGGAGCGACTGCGCGAACTCGGGATCGATCCGTCCGCGCTTTGATCCTTCTTCGGGAACTTTGTCCCGGCGATATACTCTCATCAGTATAGTGAGTACGAAGATCGGCAGCACGGATACCGGCCAGACGCCCCCGCCCGAGCCTCGTTCCGACCTTTCTGCGGAGGGTCTCGAGGAGACGGCGCAAAGCCTGGGGCAGGGTGCGACACTCATTTTCCGGGTTGCGTTTCAGGCCGTTCTCGGGGTTATCGCCTATTTCGGCGAACTGGTCTCGCTGCTCGGTCAGGCGATCGTCTCCCTCCGGGGCCTCCGTGGCGTCGACCTGCTCCGGCAGATGTCGATCATCGGCGTCGACACGGTCCCGATCGCCCTGCTCACGGTCGGCTTCACCGGCGCGGTGCTGGCGCTTTACTCGGTCGGCACGTTGCGCACCTATGGGGCAACCGGTCTCGTCGGGGGTATCGTCGCGCTTTCCATCACGCGGGAATCGGGTCCGATCCTCGCCGGGGTCATGGTCGCCGCCCGCGCGGGCAGCGCGATGACCGCCGAAATCGCCTCGATGAAGGTCAGCGAGCAGATCGACGCCCTGCGCTCGATGGGTATTTCGCCGATCGAGTATCTGGTCGTGCCGCGTATCGTCGCCGCCATCCTCATGGTCCCGATGCTGACCCTTCTCGCCGACTTCGCCGGGGTGTTCGGCGGCGGCGTCTTCGCGTCCTACTTCGGCCTGCCGTGGTCCGCCTATCTGAACTCCGTCCGCCAGTTGATGGAACCGGATGCCTCCGACATTACCAAGGGGCTGGTGAAGACCATCTTTTTCGGACTGCTCGTCGCTCTCGTCGGCTGCCGGGCCGGGTTGCGCACGGAAGGCGGCGCGGTCGGCGTCGGCAATTCCACCACTCGCTCGGTGGTTCTCTCGATCGTTCTGATCTTTATCGCAAATTTCGTACTGTCCTATCTCCTGTTCCGGAACGGACTGGGGAACTAAAGGCCGAACGTAGATAACGTATATGATGACGATGACCCGAGAAGACAACGCCTGCGGCCCGACCACCCCGGAAACGTCCGCCAAAATCTCGATCCGTGATCTTCATTACTCGGTCGACGGTTTCGATATCCTCAAAGGAATCACGCTGGACATAGAACCCGGAGAGATTCTGTGCGTGATGGGGCTCTCCGGTTCGGGCAAATCGACGCTGACCCGTTGCATTGCCGGCCTGATCAAGCCGACGCAGGGCGAACTGCGGATTGACGGCGAGGACATCGTTCCGATGACCGAGACGCAGCTTCTCAGGGTGCGCGCCAAGATCGGGGTCGTGTTCCAGTATGCCGCGCTGTTCGATTCGATGAATGTTTTCGAGAATATCGCCTTCGGTATTCAGCGCGGACCGCGTCGGGCGGAGAACCGGCGTATGCCGCGCCGGGAGCTGGCGCGGCGGGTTGCGGAACTGCTGCGGTCGGTCGGTCTGGCCGGCATCGAACGCCGGATGCCTGCCGAACTGTCCGGCGGGATGCGCCGTCGCGTCGGATTGGCCCGCGCCCTGGCGACACAGCCCGACATCGTCCTGTACGACGAGCCGACCAGCGGGTTGGACCCGGTGACCGCCGCTTCGATCGATGCCCTGATCCTGGCAACGCGCAAAGAGCAATGCGCTACCAGCATCGTCGTCTCTCACGACATGGGGAGTATCTACCGTGTCGCCGACAAGATCATCATGATTTATGAGGGACGGATTCAGGCGTACGGAACGCCACGCGAGATAATGGAAACGACCGATCCGATCGTGCGTCAGTTTATCACGGGAGCCGTGGACGGACCGATTCAGGTTAAGAAGTAGAGTTGCTCCACTTTCATGAACAAACAGACAATCCAAAATCTCCTGGTCGGGATTACCGCGCTCGTTTCGATCGCGGCCCTGATCTTCGTCATTCTGTTTTTGCGCGGCAAGCTCAACAACGACAAGATCATCAAGGTCGTCTTCACCGACGTCATGGGGGTCAAACCCGGCCAGGAAGTGGGGATGGCGGGCGTTCAGATCGGCCAGATCGATGCGATCCGCCTGACGCCCGATCACCGGGCGGAATTGACGCTGGGCATTCGGCGGCAGTTCGATATTCCGCGCGGTTCGCGGTTCCTGATTACCACCAAGGTTCTGGGCAATACGGGGAACGTCGAGGTGATCCCGCCCGCCCAACCGACCGGCGGCCCGATCGCCGAAGGGGAGACCGTGAAGGGCGAGTCCCGACGACCGGTCGACTTTGCTCTGGAGGAATCGGCGAAGACGCTGGCCGAATCCCGCGCGCTGATCCGTCAGGGTCAGGAACTGGTCGCCACGTTGAACGCGTTCGTCGGCGATCCCCGGCGTCAGCGGAATCTGGACCGTCTGATCGCCAGTTCCGCCAATCTCACCGAGAGGCTGAACACCCGGCTCGACCGAACTCTGGCGAACACGACCGTTCTGACGGAGAACCTGCGCCGCCTTTCCGAACAACTCCCGGAAATCAAAATGCAGGTGGACGTTCTTCTGGCCGACCTGCGGGCGACGTCCGCGAGCGGAAAACGCGCGGCCCAGGGGGTCGAGGGATTGACCGGCGATGCCCGGCTGCTCACGCAGAGTCTGACCGGGACGGTCAACGAGAATCGCAAAACGCTCTCCTCGTTACTGGAAAGCGCGGAGGAGGCCGCCGGTTCGGTCGCGGCATTGACCAACGAGGTCAAGGGGCTGGTCGGAGATAAAGCGATCCGCGAGAACCTGGTGACGACCACCGATAATATCGAGGCGGCGACCGCCAATCTGGTCGCCATCTCCGCCAAATTCGACACTGCCGCCGACAACCTGCAGAAACTGACCGGCGACGAGAAACTGAATGCCGACCTGCGGGCGACCGTGACCAACCTGCGGGAGACGACGGCCTCGTTCCGCAACCTGGCCGCGCGGGTGGAACAGCTACGCCTGCCGGGGGAGCGGCGCGCGCCCGTCCCGGCCAACGGAGGGACTGACAACACCCCGGCCCGCCGCACCTACTTCTCCTCGACCTCGCTGCTCGAACCGGGGTTCGTCATCAACTCACTGTACGATACCGACCGTGAGCGCGCCCGTGCCGATTTCGACTACACCCTGATCACGGGCGGAAAAGGAACGTTCTACCGGCTCGGCATCTTCGACGCGGGCGAGACCAACCGGCTGAACCTGCAGGTAGGCCAGGCGAACGCGATTCCGGCCGGGTTGGCGTACCGTTACGGATTCATCGGCGGCAAGCTGGGGTTGGGGCTGGATCTGCGCACCGGTCCGCTCGACTGGCGACTGGATTTCTTCGATCCGAACCGGGGGACGGCCAACCTGCGCACGAAGACCTACCTGAATCGGGACGCCTCGCTGACATTCGGTATGGACGCCATCGGCCGGGAGAACCGGGCCACCCTCGGCGTACAGCTTCGCCGCTGATGCCAGTTGCCTTATGCCGGGATTCGCTGTATAACAACCGGGATCAAACGGGATAAACGGCGTTATCGTACAGAGGAATCAAAGTGAAGGTAATTTTACAGCAGGATATTGCCAAGGTCGGAAAGGAAGGCGAGGTGGTGACCGTCGCGGATGGTTACGCTCGCAACTATCTTTTCCCGCGCAGCCTGGCGGTCGCGGCGATCGGTTCGGCGCTGAAGGCGCATCAGGCGCGCAAGGCGGCGGAGGATCGCAAAGCGGAACAATTGAAGTCGGATGCCGAGAAGGCCGCCGCCGAACTGACGGACAAGACCGTGAAGGTTCCGGTACGGGCCGGGGACGAGGGTCGTCTCTACGGTTCCGTGACCGCGCAGGACATTGCGGACGCGATCAAGACCGATCTGAACGTCGCGGTGGACAAGCGCAAGATCGTTTTGATCGATCCGATCAAATCGCTCGGTCAGTACTCGATTCCGGTCAAACTGTTCCGCGATATCGCGGCGACCGTGACCGTCGAAGTCGTTCGCGCTCAGGCGTAATTCGGGCCGACAGCGGGCCGGACGGCATACCGTCCGGCCCTTTTCTTCAGTAAGGGTACGCGCAATGGGACTGGACCGGTTCCGTGACATTTCCGGACGCGGCGGAGGGGTTCCGCCGCGTCGTCGTTTTCCGGGGGGCAATGGCGGAAGCGGCGATCAGGACCCGATCGGGCGTATCCCGCCGCACAGTATCGAAGCCGAGATGGCGGTTCTGGGCGCGATGCTGCTCGGTGACCGCGCGGCGGTCGAACGCGGTCTGGAACTGGTCAGTCGCGACGATTTCTACCGGGACGCCCATGGCAGTATCTTCGACGCGATGGCATCGCTCAACGGCAAGGGCGAACCGATCGATATTATCACCCTCCGGAACGAGATGACGCTGCTCGGGACGCTGGACGGGGTCGGCGTCGAGTACCTTTTGCAACTTTCCAACGTCGAGTTCACCACCTCGAATATCGCCTACTACGCCCAGATCGTCGCGGAAAAGGCCGTCCTTCGCCGTCTGATCGAGGCTGCCTCTCAGATTGCCGGAACGGCCTACGGTGAAACGGAGGAGGTCAGCGATCTGGTGGACCGCGCCGAGCGCCTGATCTTCGAGGTCGCCCGCAAGCGTTCCGGCCAGGGCTTTACACCGCTGCGCCCCCTGCTGACCGAAGTCTTCGAGAAGCTGGACACCGTCTACCAGGACAAGGGCATCGTCACCGGCGTCGATACCGGGTACGTCGACCTGAACGCCATGACCTCCGGCCTTCAGGAAGGCGACCTGTTCATTCTGGCCGCCCGGCCCAGTATGGGGAAAACCAGCCTGGCCATGGGCATCGGGCAGAATGCGTGTCTGCCCCACCATGGGGCGCGTAGTGTGGCGGTGTTCTCGCTGGAAATGAGCAAGGAGCAGCTGGTTCAGCGTCTGATCTGTTCGGAGGCGCGGGTGGACGCGCACCGGATGCGCACCGGTTACCTGCAGGATTCCGACTGGGACCGTATCTCCGCCGCCGTCCAGCGTCTCTGGGATGCCCGGCTGTTTATCGACGATACCACCGAGATGTCCGCTCTGGAGATGCGCGCCCGCTGTCGTCGTCTGCAGGCGGAGTACGGTCTGGACCTGGTGATCGTCGACTACCTTCAGCTGATGCGTGGCACGGGCCGCAACGATGCCAACCGGAACGAGGAGATCACCACGATCGCGCGTGGTTTGAAAGGTCTGGCCCGCGAACTCCGCGTCCCGGTCATCGCGCTTTCGCAGTTATCCCGCGCGGTCGAGCGACGGGAGGACAAACGGCCGATGCTTTCGGACCTGCGGGAGTCCGGAGCGATCGAGGCGGAGGCCGATCTGGTGGCGTTCATCTACCGTCCGGCCTACTACGAGCGGAAGCAGGAGTTCAGCAAGGAGGCGCAGGACGCTCCCGATCCGCCGCCGGGGTCCGACGATTATTCGGGCGAGGAGGCGGAAATCATCATCGCCAAGCATCGTAACGGTCCGACCGGGACCGTGAAACTGGCGTTCCTCCCCAAGTTCGCACGGTTCGATAATCTGGCGGAGAACCGGGAAAGCAGTTTTTAGAATATAATGAAGCCGGTTGCGTATTCGACATCGACCGATCGTTTTCGAAACGGGGCAGGGCGCGGCATCTAAGGAGCGAGTGTTGAAAATTCTGGTCATCGGCGGCGGCGGACGCGAACATGCGATCTGCTGGAAGTTGGCCCGGAGTCGGGACGTCCATAAAATCTACTGCGCTCCGGGTAACGCAGGAACGGCGCAGTTGGCGGAGAACGTTCCGATCGCGGCGACCGATACGGAGAAGCTGCGTCTGTTCGCCGAGCATCAGGGGATCGATCTGACGATTGTCGGCCCGGAGAAACCGCTGATCGGCGGGGTTGTGGACGCCTTTGAGAGCCGGGGTCTGCGTATTTTCGGACCGTCGCGCGAACCGGCGATGCTCGAAGGGTCGAAAGTCTATGCGAAGACGATCATGGCGCGCGGCGGGGTTCCGACCGCCCCGTTCGAAGTCTTT
>JANRLW010000001.1:0-40726 GCA_033762295.1 Capsulimonadales bacterium | reverse complement strand
CCGGACACACGCCGGATTGCTGGGGAACGATATCATTATCTACGGACACAAACGGTACAACCGTATCCCCGCCCTCGGCACGTACGCCTATTCGGTGATCCGCCATCTGAAGTTCGTCGAGCAGATCGAGGATATGCTCGGGGAGTACGACGAGGTCATCGGCTGCGACCATATCCCCGGACGCTCGACGAGTATCTGGGACGCATCGTTCGACTACGAGAAAAAGACGCTCTTCTGCTTCGGACATGAGAATGACGGTCTGCCGGAACGACTGCTCGACCGCTGCCACCGTATACTGCATATCCCGATGTTCGGTGTCACGCGCTCGTTCAACGTCGCCGTCAGCGCGGGAATCGTCATGAATGAGTACGTGCGCGGAATCTATTCCGGCAAATCGGACAAAGGTGGCAAAGGCGGCGAATGATCGGGGAACGATTCCGTGTCGTGCTGGTCGAACCGGAGAACAGTTTGAACATCGGGTCGGTCGCCCGCGCCATGATGAATCTGGGGTTCCCGTACTTGCGCCTCGTCACCCCGGCAAAGTACGATCGGTCGCTCGCCCGTGTCACCGCCTGCCATGCCGAACCGCTGCTGGATCGGCTGGAAATCCACCCGACGCTGGCCGATGCGCTGGCCGACGCCGGGGCGATTGTGGGCCTGTCGGGTCGACCGGGCGAGAACCCCGCCCGGTTCCGGACACTGCCGCAATGGAGCGCGGAACTGCCCGAACGCCCGCTTCCCGTCACCGCGCTGGTCTTCGGTTCGGAAGGGAACGGACTGCGCCAGGAGCATCTGGATCGCTGTCAGTATATCCTTCAAATCCCGGCGTCGGAGGAGATGTCCTCGTTCAATCTGGCGCAGGCGGTCCTGATCGTCCTGTATGAAATCCGGAGGACGCTGGGCGAGACGGCGACGGTCCCACCCCTGCCGCCGGAACGCCTGCCGACCGGGAACGACCGGGAGCAGCTGGACCGACTGACGGACGAGGTGATGCGTCTGAGCGGGTTCGTGCGCGAGGGAACCCCCCGGCCGGTCCCCGGTACGGTTCGGAACCTGTTTCGCCGGCTCGACATGGACCGGCACGAGATGGGCATCCTGCTCGGACTCTTCGGAAAGCTTCGTCGCTCGCTTTTGCGAACTTCCTCTCAGAACGAAGAGTCCTGACATATTTAACATTCCCTTAACCATACGGCCCGGTGAACCGGTATATAATGCGAAAGCGCTTCCTTGATATATCCGAAAGTGATATTTTTCGAAGCGATACGAATTGAAGAGGTGGACTTATCCATGCCGTACGGTACTCGTTCGCGGTCCGCGTTTACGCTGATCGAACTGCTCGTTGTGATCGCGATTATCGCCATTCTCGCCGCTATCCTGTTCCCGGTTTTCGCTCGCGCCCGCGCCCAGGCACGGAAGACGACCTGTATTTCGAACCTCAAACAGCTGGCCCTCGGAACCCTGATGTACTGCCAGGACTACGAGGAAGCCTTCCCGCCCCGCTTCGGATCGGCCGGCGACGGCAATGCGCCGTGGGCGGTGACGATCCAGCCGTACGTCAGAAACCAGCAGATCGCCGGCTGCCCGGAAATGATCCCCGAAGTGCAGCGGAACGCCTTTATGGGCACCTTTGGCTGGGTCGGTTACGGAATGAATACCTACCTCTGGGTCAACGCGGGCAGCCCGGTGGTGACGCTCGCTTCGGTGCCGTCGCCGTCCCTGACCGCCATGCAGGCCGACAGCACCTTCGATGACTTTACCGCGCGGGCGCGACGCCGCGGACGGGTGGCCTGGGCCAATACGCCGTCCGGCAGCCCCTATACGCTTCCCTGCGAGACCGTCCGACCGCGACACGGCTCCGGAGACGGGTACGATCTGTCCTCCGGCGGGTCCACGGTTTCCTATGTGGACGGACACGTCAAGTACCATACCGCCGCTTATATCTACTACAACCTGGGTATCAATCCGCAGGCGGTCAATCCGGGCGAAGTCGGATTCTACGGCGGCGCGGCCGACCGGATCTGCGTGGGCGGAGTCACCATCGGCCCGTAGTACGGCGCCTCGACCGGTCTTTGCGGCCCGACCCTCCCGAACGATTCGGGGGGTCGGGCCTCGTTTTGTCAGCGGGCCAGCAGAAACTGCACCTGGACCCCGTGCCCCTCGTAGGCCGGATTGTGTGTGACGCGGCCCTTGCCGTTGGAACCGTGCATCCGACGATACCCGATATTCAGCGCGTAACGCTCGTTCAGGGCGTAGGTGGCGGAAAGGCCGAGTCGGTCCGGAACCGGGGAGGACCGGGCAGAGGCAAAAATAGGGCTTTGGTCGGATGCCGGCCCTCCTCGGGTGCGAAACAATCGGAAGAGGAAAGGAACGATGCTTTATGTCTGCCCAACTTCTTTCGGTCTTTGCGCGGTTCCTCCTGGTCGCATGGTCCGGCTGGTGGACCTTTTTCGTTCTCGCCTCGGCGCTGAACGATCCCGGCAGCACGGCACCCCTCTGGCAGGGGCTTTCAGCCGCCGCGCTGGGCACGCTGCTGTTCGCGGGAAGCGGGTTTTTCGCCTGGCGGTGGCCGCGTCCGGGGGCCTATCTGATGATCGTTGAGGGGGCGGCGCTGACATTCCTGCACGTCGCCTTCTTCCACAACCCGCTGCCCACACGGATATTCCTGATCGCGACGATGGCGCTGCCGCCCCTGATCGTCGGCCTGCTGTTTCTGTTTCTGCAGGAGCGTAGCCGGAAACGTCCCTGCTGAAAAGCGGATGAAAAGCGGGCGTCGATAACGGTAGAATGGCGTCGATGAACGCAAAACGACGTCTGTGCCTCTTCGGCGAATTACGCCTGGAGCAGGATCACGCCGTCGTGATTCGGTTCGGAAGGCGAAAGGCCGGACGGCTTCTCGCCTATCTTGCGCTTTTTTCGCATCGGTCGCACCATCGCGAGGAACTGGTCGGGCATTTCTGGCCGGAGGCGAATTCGGAGGTGGGGCGCACGAACCTCCGGGCCGCCCTGTCCTTTCTGCGGCGACAGCTAGCCCACCCGGATAACCCGGCTCTGTCTCCATGGATCGCTGACCGCCGGGACCGCGTCGGCCTGAATCCGGCGGCGATAACAACGGACGTCGTCGATTTCGAATCGGCTTTACGCCAGGCCGCGTTGCCGCAACGAACGGACGACGAGAGGAAAGACTGGCTTGTCGTGGCGGCGGGTCTTTATACGGGACCGTTGCTGCAAGGGGTCTCCGAAACCTGGGCGATGACCGAGCGTGATCGACTCAATGAGGTTTATCTGGGCGTCTTGAAGGAGTTGACCCGGAAGGCCACGCAAGGCGGCGACCTGTTAACGGCTCTGGCATGGGCCCGGAAAGCGCTCGCGGCCGATCCGTTGCGTCAGGAGGCCCATATCGAGGTCATCCGTCTCCTGATGGCGATCGGCGACCGGACGGCGGCGCAGCGACAGCGCGACGAACTGGCACGGATTTCGAACGATCCGTCTGAGATTCTTCCGTCGCCGGTTCGGGAAGTCGTCGCGAAGACCGACCGGGTCGCGGTGGCGACGCCTCGCTCGGGCCCGCAAATCTTCCGCCTTCCGACCGAATCGACGATATTTGTCGGGCGGGAATCCGAGACCTCCGCGCTGATGGATCTCCTGGATAGCCGGGGGACGCGCCTGGTTACCCTGACCGGTCCGGGCGGAACGGGAAAGACCCGTCTGGCCATCGAAACGGCGCGTCAGATGACCGACCTGTTCCACGGAGGGATCTGTTTTGTCCCGCTGGCGGAGGTACGGCAGGCCGAATCCGTCCCGGAAGCGATCGTTCATGCGCTGGGAATGACGGGAGCCGCCGGGATCTCGCCGCATCGGCAACTGGTGTCCGCGTTCGGTCATCTTCACGAACCGATCCTTCTGATTCTCGATAACTTCGAGCAGATTGTCGATGATCCGGCGATGCCGGATCGTCTCCTCGCCTTGCTGGCGGATCTTTCCTGCCTGACACTGCTGGTCACGTCACGGCATCGCCTTCTGCTGGAACCGGAACGTGAGTTTGTGGTGCCTCCGCTGCCGGTGCCGGAGTATCCCGGCACGCCTGAGCGGATCGAGGAGTTCCCAAGCGTACAATTGTTCATCGCTCGCGCCCGGATGGCGCGGCCCGAGTTCCGGCTTGGCCCGGAAAACCTGGCGTCGGTCGTCGGTCTGTGTCGGCGTCTGGAGGGGATTCCGCTGGCGATCGAACTGGCGGCCGCCCGGATCGGGACACTGGCACCGGCCGCAATTCTGGAACGACTTCAAAGCCCGCGGACTTCGGACAGGGGACGCAGAGAGGGGACTCCGGCCCGGCAGGAGACGCTCCGCGCCACGTTCGAGTGGAGCTGGAATCTGCTAACCCCCGAACTGCAGCGTTTTTTCCCCCGGTTATCCGTATTTCACGGCGGATGGACGCTGGAAGCCGCCGAAAGAATCACCGCACAACCGGAGACGCTGATCGCGCTGACCGAATTACGCGAGCGTTCGCTACTGATGGTTTCCGATGATGGCCCGCCCGACGATCGCCCGTTCGGCGCCATCGTCGATGCTCTCGGCGGCGTGGAGGAACCATCCCTGCGTTTCCGGATGCTGGAAACATTGCGAGAGTTCGCCAGGGAGAAACTGGCGGAGGACCCGGAGCGGGAGGCATTGGCACGGCGGCATTTCCTTTACTATCGGGACCTGGCCGAAGAGCTTTACGAACGTCTCCGCGGACCGGATCAGGTGATTTGGATGCAGGTCGCGGACCGGGAACACGACAACTTTCGTGCGGCGCTGGCGTTCGGACTCAGTGAACACGGGGATCCGGAGGGAGCGGTCGCCTGTGCCGGGGCTCTGGTGCGCTACTGGCGGATCCGAGGGCTCTATCAGGAAGGGATGGACTGGCTGAAACGCGCCCTGGATCGGACACGCGATTCGCAATCCGCCGCTCGCGCCCGAGCGCTACGCGCGCTCGGTTGGCTTGCCTGGCGGATCCATGCGGGCGCCGAGGCGGTTGCGGCGAGCACGGAGGGATTGGCGTTATGTCGTCGGCAGGGCGACCGGAGAGGAACCGCCTTCTGTCTGAGTACGCTCGGTATGGCGGCGCACCATGCGAACGAGACCGACCGTGCCCGGGAATGGCTGGCGGAGTCGGTGGCATTGGCGCGGGGAACGGCGGATCGCGGGATGCTGGGACACTGCCTGTTCACTGCGGGCGCGGTGCGTGTCGCGACCGGAGAGACCGCCGAAGCGCGTCGGCTGCTGGAGGAATCGATATTTCACCTCGATGCGGTAGGCGACTGGTACCTCAAGGCCGGGGCGGCCCGTTCGCTGGGGAATCTGCTTCTGAGCCTGGGTGAAGCGAAGACGGCGGTCCCGCTCCTCGAGGAAGCGGTCACCCTGTTTCATTACCTCGGAGACACCGGGGCGATCGGCCGGGCGCATCTGGTCCTGGGGTTCGCGGCGTTCGACCACGGCGATATCGTGTCGTCGCACCACCATATGGAAATGGCGCTGCGGTACTGCCGTGAGATCGGGGACACCTACGGTACCGCCCATGCCCTTCATAATCTCGGGTACACGTGCATGGAACGGGGCGAAAGCGACCGGGCGGCCGATCACTTCCGACAGGGACTGCGAAGTTTCCGGGAACTGGGGTATCAGGCGGATATCGCTCTTTCGCTCGAAGGATTGGCGCGACTGGAAATGCGTTCCCGGCGATGGAGTCGGGCGATCGTTCTGTTCGCGGCAGCGGAGGCGATCCGCCGTTCGGTCGGCATACCGACCCCTTCCGTTCATCGGCAACGGATCGAAGCGGAGTGGAGCGGCAGCGGGGACGCGCCCGACGAACCGACGATTACCCGACTTCGGGCATACGGTTCGGCGCTTTCCCTCGAACAGGCTTGCGCTTTTGCCCTCGGATTTACCCTCGAACCCGCGACGTTTTCGGCGGACACGCCGTAACTTTTTCCGTTCACGATTTTCCCCCGACGACTCTCACGTTCCGTTCACGGCACCGCGATACATTGCCTTTGTCGGACGATTCCGGTCCGATAAGAAAGTTCAGTTTTGTCGATTAGTCGGTTATGAAGGAGGTATCCGAATGAACGAAAAGAGTCGTTTTGGACGCAAATGGTGGATAGGGATCGCCGTGGGATGCCTGCTGCTCCCCGGTATCGGTCCCCTGACGATGGCGGTCGCTCAGCCGCCCGAGTCCGAGATAATGTCGGAGGAGATTCCCGAACTGACCGAGGAGCTTTTCGAACAGTACTCGGCCTATGCACGAAACCTGCTCGATATCAAACTCTCCGCGAGTCAGCGCGAAACCCAGCGCAAGTTCGTTGAAAACTACTGGATGCAGGGACGCAGCGAAAACATCCGGACGGTGGTAACGGCCGCGCAACTGTACCGGAAAGTCATGAACACCCCGGCGGACGTTCGACTCCAGGTGTTTGCGGAGGCGCGCGGAAAAGCCATTCCCGAGATCCGCAAGGCGGCCCGGCAAGGGGATCCGGAATCGAAGTGGCTGGAAGAGTTGGTGAACGAACAGCACGGACTGCTGGTTGCCGGAGAGATTCCGCTCACATGCCGCATCGTCGATGACAACCTGGAGATGGACCGTTTTCACCGCGAGATCACCTCCGGCGAGCGGGTACGTCCGATGTCCGCCGCCGAGAAGCGGACGACCTACCAGGCCTGGGCGAAGGTCTGGCCGTCGCTCCCGATGGAAAAACGTCGTAGCGCATCGGAGATGCAGGGAAAACCCACCGTCCTGAAACTGCGGTGGAATCGAATGGGCGCGGAGGATCGCCTGCTCGCCCGGTATCGAATGACCGGCGGGAAAAATATGACGGCCGAAGAACGGACCATGGTGCAGAACCTGGAGCGGAAAATGGCCGGAATGATGCGGTCCCATGCCAACACTCTGTTAAACAACGAACTTCAATTCATGAAGCAAAATCAATCGATCATCATGAGTAGCGGTACCTACTGGAACCCGTCGGCGAACCGCTGGGAACAGCACGGCGGTATCGTCACCGAATTCCAGTGATGCCCTCGGGAGGGGCGGGGAGATCGCAAACCGGGGAAGGTACCATGGTACCTTCCCCGATTTTTATGAAGGCGGAACGGGATTACCGCGCGGGGTAGTTGATACCGTTCTGCGGGTCCCAGAGGTCCGTCGCGCCGGACGGGCGGTACTCCGACAGATTATGGGTGGTATACAGCGCCTTGACATCGTCCGGCAGGCGGTCCGCCGCCGGGACGTTGTTCGGGTTGTTGCCGACATAGGTGGGCGACAGGGTCTCGCCGAAGGTGAACGGCTTGACGTGACCATCGCAGAAGAGATAATTGGCCTTGCGAGCGTGCCAGTTCTGGGGGACGCCGATCGGAAGCGGCGGGGTGACACTTGCCGGGCCGGAAGTGAAGTAGGGAGAGCCGTTACGATTCGGCCCACCGTCGTTGCGCTGGGTGGTTTCGAACAGCAGGATCAACTCCGCCGGACGAGCCATGCTGTCCTGCAGCATGCCATCGGCATAGGCAGCAGCGACGAAGCTTTCGCCGGCCGGCGGGACGAACGCGCGGACGAAATCGTTCATCGAGTAGGACTGACCCATCAGAGAGGAGCGGGAATCCGCGCCGATGGTTCCCGTAAACTCCTTGCCACGCGGGCAGGCGTAGACGTTCTGCGCGTTGTTCGGCGACCGCTGCTTGACATAGGGCCAGATTCCGCCGGTCTGCTCCCACCGATTGCCATTGGCGGGGTTGCGGAACCAGGCGACCCAGGAGGTCTGCGGGGACGAGTTCGCCAGACCCTGACCGGCCGAAACCGTCCGCCCGCCCGGATTCGGGAATTTCCCGTCATAGTCGGAGGCGTACATCAGGAAGGCGATCCCCAGCTGTTTCATGTTGGACTGGCACATCGCCTGCCGGGCTTTATCGCGCGCCTGAGCAAAGACCGGGAAAAGGATAGCTGCCAGAATGGCAATAATGGCGATAACGACGAGCAGTTCGATCAGCGTGAAGGCCGCCCCAACCCGGGAGGCCGCCCCGGCCCGGGAGGCCGCTCCGGTCCCGGATTTTTGTTCGGATGTGAAGAGAGATCGATCGAGAGCGAGGGTTTTGGGCATACGAATGCTCAACCTTTCCTATCAGTATTGAATTCAAGCCACTGGAAAAACGAACGACATCATGTAAAAGTTCCGGATCGGGGAAGAATATTGGCGCAAAATGGCTCTCGTCCGGCCTTGACCTCAAGTGCACTTGAGGCGGTAGACTGCGTTCGTGCCGCCAGGCGGCATAAAAACCTCGCATCGAAATTGGAAAACCTATGACCACTTTACCGGAACAGGCCCGGGTCGCGCTGATCACCGGAGCGTCGAGCGGTATCGGAGCGGCCTTTGCCCGAGCGCTCGCCGCACGCCGGTACGACCTCATTCTGGTTGCGCGGCGGGCGGAACGCCTCGGCGAACTGGCGGCGGAGTGCCACGATCGGTATGGGGTCCGTGCCGATGTTCAGGTCGCCGACCTGTCGCGGACCGACGATATCGAACGCATCGCCTCGCTGGCCCACACCTATGACAACGTCTCCCTGCTTGTCAATAATGCCGGATTCGGGACGTCCGGTCGTTTCGTTGACGTGGATGTCCGGAAGTCCGTCGACATGATCACGGTCCACGTTACCGCGACCATGCAACTGACCCATGCCTTCCTGCCCCGGATGATCGCCCGCGACGAGGGAGCGATCCTGAACGTCTCCACGATCGTCTCGGATATCGCCCAGGCGGGAACGGCCGTCTACTGCGCCACGAAATCCTTCGTAAATAGCTTCTCCCGGTCACTCCAGCGGGAAATGGACGAGGCGGGCCGGAACATTCAGGTTCGCACGATCCTTCCCGGACTTACCGAAACGGAGTTCTTCAGCACCGACGAATACCGTAACCGGGGCATCGCACAGGAGAACCGTCGGTTTGTCCGGTCCGCGGAGGAGGTGGCGGAAGCCTCCCTCGCGTCCCTGTCGTCGGATCATGTCTATGTGTTTCCGGATGCGACCAACCGCCGCGTGTACGAACTCCTTGTGCGGGAGGGGAAAACCTGGCCGGAGGCCGTCGCCGCCGCCTACGATGAAGCCGGTCTGTAACCGATTCGGAAAGCGGCCCGCCCGACAATTTGGACGGCGGGGCCGGACGGAGTATAGTGGATTCCATGAAGATACAGGATGCCGCCCGCCGGACCGGCCTGAGTGTCCCGACGATCCGCTACTACGAAGAGATCGGCCTTATCCTGCCGGTCTCCCGGGAGTCGGGCGGTCACCGCGTCTACACGGAGGACGACCTCTATCTACTGGCTTTTGTTGCGCGCCTGCGCTCGATGGGGATGCCGATCGCACGCATCCGGCGGTACACGGCGCTGGTCCGGCAGGCCCAGGATGGTGCCGACACGGTTCGGGAACGCCTGGAGATTCTCGTGGAGCACGAGGAAGCCATTGAAGGACAGATCGCCGCGCTCTGCGAGCATCTTGCCTTGATCCGGAAGAAGATCGCCCATTACCGGGAACGGCACCCGGAGACGAAACCGAGCGGAGCCGAGTAACTTCGCGCCGCAGGGTAAAGTCCGCTCCCTGCCGAACCGTACCGCATGAACACTTTGGATTCTTTCAAGGCGACGTTGACCGACCCGGAACCGTCCGTCCGTCTCACCCCGTTACAGGCGCTCTGGTGGGAGGCGAAGGGGGAGTGGCACAAAGCCCATGATCTTCTGCAGGACGATAACTCCCCCGCCGGTTCCTGGGTTCATGCCTACCTGCACCGCAAGGAACCGGACCCGGCGAACGCCGCCTACTGGTATCGCCGGGCCGGCCAACCCGTGGCCGCCGGAAGCTTCGAGGAGGAGTGGGACGCCATTGCAACCGCTCTCCTCAACACGGAACCCGCCTGATCGTCCCGGAGTAGCCCGCAGAGCGGAAGGAGCAACCGATGGATCGTTTCGTTAAGGATTTCGGTCTGGGGTGGATTTTTTGCGGCGCCCTTGTTGCCTTGGGCCTGTTCTTTCTTGCGGAAGGGGTCCGCATTAAACTGACCTGGCAACCGGCGGTCGGGAAGGTGGTCGGTCATGGAACGGTATCCTGGAAATTCAGGACAACAAAGGCGAGTGCCATAGTGAAATTCCGGACGCCGGAAGGTAGGGTTATCCACTTTGAATCGAGAATCTCGACCAGTAGCAAATACGGTTACTTGCAACAAGTGCCCGTGCGCTTTCGTCCCGACCGACCGACGGAAGCGGAAATCGACTCGTTCGATACCCTTTTCTTTTCTCCGGTCCTTTTTCTGGGCCTGGGGGTCGGCCTGCCGCTCACGTCACTCGGGTTGTGGCTTATCTGGGATCGACGGCCGAAGCAATGGCTTCCGCCGCCGACCACCAAATACCGGTCGAAGCCATAGGCGGAGTTACGGCTTCGGCGGTGGGCGACGCACAATGGGGCGTAAGGCGGCGGCAGAGCGTACGGGATTTAGGGAGCAGGGCAAAAGGGAACGATAAAGTAAGATTTCGTGTTGATACCTGTAGCTCTCAACCTGAAAGGTTCAACCCGATGCCCTCACTACGGACAGCCCGCAGACGACGTGCGTTCACACTTATCGAACTGCTCGTTGTCATAGCAATTATCGCTCTACTCGCGGCCATTTTATTCCCGATTTTTGGGTCGGCCCGCGAGAAAAGTAGGCAAACTGCCTGCCTTTCCAATGTTCGGCAACTCGGCATGGCATTACTTTCCTATACACAGGACTATGATGAAACATGGCCTAATGCTTCTTATTGCCTTTTCCCCGAACAACCCGACAGACCGAACCCGATTATTCCCACCGCCAGCGGATGCCGGGAAGGAGCCAAAGGCAACGTCGTTGAAAGTGCGAAATGGTGGTACTATGTTTATCCTTACGTCAAGAACCTGACGATTTTCCGCTGCCCCAGCCGACAAATTTGCCTCAATGCCAGCACTCGAAACAACCAGGTCTGTGAGTCCCTCCCGGATTTTGAGCGCAACGGGTTCCTCGTCAATGCCTACAGCCTGAACGTCAGCTTGACCGGACTCGGCGTGGTTGGAAATAGTGGTTTTTCCCTGTCCACGTATTTCAGTGTTCCATCGTGGACGGGTGGCACTCTATCCGGGATAGTACGCCCTGCCGAAACGTTGCTATTGATGGAACTGTATAATTCTACCGTTCCTGCGCAGACTGCAGTGACCCCGACAACTTTCATTTCGACGACCATGTATCCGGTTGCCCAGCGCGAATATTGGCGGGCGTTTGCGTTCCGTCTACCGGGAGAAACTGAACGGTCCGGGCAGAATCCCCCCTTTTTATGGAGCGTTCCGCACACGGGCGGCTTTAACCTGACCTATGTCGATGGACACACAAAATGGATCAAACGCGAGCAGTTCATCGCCCTGTGTCCGCCACAAAGCGAGTATACCTCGCTGGATTCACCCAACCCGCCGTTCACGGTCGCTCAATCCAGTAGCGGAAACAGCGGTGTGCCGGAGTACTTTTCCCGCGACGGACGAACCGCGTGGTCGCTCTGGAACCTTGAATAACGCTCGAACCGGATCCGGCCCGAAGCCGGTGAACCGAACGAACCGCGGCAGAGGCTCTGCCGCGGTTCGCAGTATGCGGGGAAACGAAAATTAGAACACGAACGCGGTGGTCGCGGCGACGCCGATCGGGATGCCACCGGTCAGGTTGTTGATGCCGAAGACCGAGTTCAGCGCGCCCGCCGCCTCGGAGGTCAACGCCAGCTTGATGCCGGAAACCTGCAGAACAAAGCCATTGTTCAGGCTGACCGGCAGATTCACCGGCGACTTGGACATCAGGCTGAACAGCGGAAGGCGGCCCACCAGGTTGCCATTCACGGTCACCAGGCCGGTAAGGACCGGGGACGGCTGCAACGAATCGATGTCAAAATCGGTCAGTTCGACGACCGTGCTGCCTGCGGTCAGGCTGAGGCCGCCGACATGGGAGATCTCGGCCTTGCCGGTGCCAAGGTCGATCGCGCCGGTGGTCACCGGGAAGCCCGCGAAAACGTTGCCGCGGCGATCGACGGCAAGACGGCCCGGCTGGATATTGCTCGGTGCGACTCCGAGAGTATTGAGAGCGCCAAGGAAACCGGCATCCAGACGAACCACGGTCTCACCGAACCGGATGATCTGGGTGGGGGCGGCCTGAGCGGGAGCGACGATAGCGATAGTAGCAATAACACCAAATGCGGACAAAGAGCGATTCATCATTGACAACCTTTCGGTTAAGGGTTTCGGAACGAGGTTCGATCGTTCCATGCCAATCAACCGGCAACTCGCTCATTCTGTTCCCGGTAATTTTGCTGTTTGCGGGGAAAACTTCCCGGGAAAAAACGGAGCGGACGGGACAGGCCAGAGGGAAACCGCTCCTGAGACGGAAAACGGCCCGAAACCGACGGCGGGTTTCGGGCCGAAGACAACAGGAACGATGGGAAATTATTCGAAGACCAGAGTGGAGGTGACCGCCACACCGACCGGGACGCCGGCGGCCAGGTCGGTGACACCGAAGACGGAGTTCAGTGCGCTCGCCGCTTCCGAGGTCAGCGACAGCTCGATCCCGGTGACGGTCAACTGAAACCCGTTCTGCGGAACCAGCGGATAGTTGACCGAACCCTGCAGACGGAAGACCGGAATGCGGCCGACCAGGGAATCGTTGACGGTCACCAGACCGGTGATGACCGGCTGCGCCACGGTAGAGTCGATGCGGAAATCGGTGATTTCGGCGACCGTGCTCCCTTTGGCGAATCGCAGACCGCCCAGATGGGAGATCTCCGCTTTGCCCGTACCAAGATCGATAACGCCGTTCGAGATCGGGAAAGTCGCCAGAACATTGCCCCGGACATCGGTAGTCACCGTGGCAGGTGTAACGCTGCTCGTCGCAATACCCAGAGAACTGATCGCGCCGAGGAAACCGGATTCCAGTCGGACGATCGTATTGCCAAATCGAACATTGTTGGTCGGCGCGGCGAAAGCCGGAGCGACAATAGCGACAGTCGCAATTAGCCCAAGAGCGGACAGTGAGCGATTCATCGTTGAGACCTTTCGAGAAGTCTGAATTGGACGGTGATCCCGTTCCACCGCTTTAACGGGAAATTTACCTGCTGTGTTCCGTTGAATTCTACTAAATTAGTCTACTAAAATAGTGGAAAAATAAATACTTAAAAACTGCCCGGACGCCCAACTTTTCGGACGGTCCGATAAAGAGAGGGCCGGGAAGTTCGGAAGACTCCCCGGCCCTGCGGACGATGCTCGCCGGAGGGCGAGCGCGGCGGGTTTACGATTCGGAGGACCGGCGGACCGCTCGGGGACGACGACGGACGGCGGCCATCATCGGGATGCCCGCCATCAGCAGGAGCAGCGTCCCCGGTTCCGGGGCGGCGGCCAGAAGGCGCAACCCGTTCGCACCGCCGATGGCGCCGTTCCGTTCGAAATACCGGGTGTTGAGAGTCGTGCCGTTTTGGAGCAGGCCGGTAACATCCCACCAGACCCCGTCAAACACCTGACCGAAATCGTTGGTATAGGTGCCGATTGTCCCGTTGGTCAGTTGGAGTCCGATACCGTAGACGTTGAAGACGCTCTGCTGCAAACCGATATTGAGCAGCGTATCCGAACCGATCGTTCCGCCGTAGAGGTTGACGATGCCCCCTTCGCCCCAGACATCGAGAACCGTGCCGCCGAAAATATTGGCAGTCCCGCTCAGCGAAACGCGAAGCCGGTCGACCGTTCCGCCCCGGATGTCGGCCCGCCCCCGGTTAAGGATCCGGACCGTGTCGATGTCGCCGCCGGTGATCTCGGCGGGCGCTCCGAACAGGGTCAGTATCCGCAGGCTGCCGCCCCGGACGCCGATGCGGGCATTCGCGCCGTTACCGTTCAGGCTGTCGATCATGCCATCGAGAATCTCGGTCCGTCCCAGGGCGTTGATCGAGGTGACACTGCCTCCGTTCACGGTCACGCTGCCGGGGCCGGTAACCCGCTCGATCGTTCCGTCATTGATCACAACGGCGGCGTTTGGATCGACCGTGACCCCGCCACGAACGATGCCACCCTCGATGGTCAACTGGCTGGCGTTGCGGACGTCGACATTGCCGACATCGCTGCCGTCCGCCAGAGCGACGGTCGGTGAGGTATTGACGACGCCGGTCTCATCCTGTCCGATCGTCACCCGATTCAGGAAACCGCTCACGGTTCCGTCGGCGGTTTGAAACACATTCGGCGCGACCTGCGCGGCGACGAGAGTTTGCTGCGAACCGTCGCCGCTGACGCTGCCGGCCAGAATCGTGCGGTCGAAGGCCGTGCCATCGGAAAGTGTCCCCGTGACGGTGAACTGGCCGGCCAGAAGATAGTTATTGGTGCCGTCCCAAAAGGTGCCCGCGCTTCCGGTCCCGGTCAGCCCGCTTCCTTGAATGGTCAGAGTTCCACCGTTCAGACGGACATCTCCGAAGCTGCCGCCGGACACCGTCGCCGCGCCCTGGTCGCCGATCAGCAGAAAACCTTCGATCATCCCGCCCTGCAGGGTGAACGCGCTTTGTTGTGTGACGGAAGCATTGCCGCGGACGATGCCGCCGGTCATAACGGTAGCGCTGTCGGCATAGGTGGTCAGGAAAACGGTATCCATACCGTCCGCGATCGTGACGGTCGGATTCGAGGGGACGGAGAGCGTTTCATCGATGCCGATATGGACGTTGTTGTAGACACCGGTCGCAGTGGTATCGGTTTGCACGAAGAGATCGGGGGCGATCGCGGACCCGTAACCGTTAAAGGTGGCGGAGGTGCCGTCGTTCAGGTAGTCACCGCTGGCGCGAATCGTGGCGTCGATTGCCGTACCGTCGCTCAATGTCCCGGTCAGGGAGTAGTTGGTGATGACCAGATTCACTCCCAGACTGCCGTCGAACGATCCTTCGACGCCGGTGACGTTAACGGTCAGGCCGCTGCCGGTGAGATTCACGATCCCACTTTCCGTAATCCGGATGCCATCGCCTCCGATCGTGCCGCCGGAGATATTGGCGACGCCGATGCTGCCGACCAGCAACCCGCCCAGGGTTCCGCCTGTGATGTTCGCCGTTTGATTGTTGCCGAAGGACGACAGGGTCAGGCGGTCGGCAAGGGCGGTCCCGCCGAAGTTGATGATCCCACCCTCGAAGTTGGAGCCGAAAATGCCCTGTATGACGCCGCCCGTGATATTCAACACCCCGTCGTTGTCGTTTTGAACGATTCCGAACGGGTAGACGTCGTTGCCCGGAATGCCGAGGATGCTGCCGCCCGTGATGTTCGTCACGCCGCCGTAGCCGTTGAATAGATAGGCCGCCGAACCGCCGGAGAGCGTGAAGGTACTGAAGGTTCCGTCGTTAAACGCCCAGTTTCCGACTTGAACATGAGAGAGCAAGGTACCGCCGGTCATCGTGACCGTACTGCCCTGAAAAACGCCGAGAGCGGTGCTGGCGGTAAAGTCTGCGGGGACGGCACCGATCACGCCATCCAGAATGGTCACATTGGCGGCGTTGTACGCGGCGATTCCGTTGGTGACCGTACCACCGGTGAAATCCGCAGTGACGTTCGGAAACGGGTTCGTATCGAGGTCCGTGCCGACGATAACCGAGGAGAAGTCGCCGTTGATCGGGTTGCCCAGAAGGATCGTCCGATCGGAAGTGACGAAAAGGTCCTGCGCCTGAACCGTTCGCGACACGCTTGTGAGAAGGAAGCAGAGGCCGAGTGTAACGGCCAGGGGACGAGAATGGACTGGCAAGCGAAGCATATCTTCCCTTCCTGACGCTCCGGGATTGGGAGCACGGATGAATGACGACCGGAATTCACCGAACGGAGTTCCTTTTGCGGCATTTTCCAGTACGGAGAGTAGCACAAAACTATACAAAATTGCAAGAATTTCGCGGCGGGGTATTGCTGTTCGGTGTCTGTGCGCCGAAGGGAGCGCACTCTCATCGGAGGCGGGAAAGATGATTTCCGCCGACGGACGGTCGTATCCGTCCGTCGGCGGAGATGTCGCCGATAATCGTTGCCGAAGGGAAACCGCTGCACGAATCGGAAGTCCGGCAGCGGTTCCGTCCGAGGTTTATTTCCGGCGTCGGTAGCGGACGAGACCGATCAGACCGAGACCGAGGAGCGCGAAGGTGCCGGGTTCGGGAGCCGCCGCGCCGATGCCGGGGAGAATGCCCGAACCGCTCAGGATGTAGGAGCCCATGTCAAAATACTGGGCGGTGCCGTCGAACGAGGACGTCTGGCCGCCGAAGCTGGAGATGCGCGCGTAGTACGTGCCCGCCGTCAGGACGCCGGTGAAGGTGGTGGAAAGCGTGTTCGCCGCTTCAACCCCGGTTCCGAACGCATTGAGCAGGTCGCTGGCGCGGAAGATGCTCAGGCGGGAGCGGAGTGTCGCGCCGACGGAGGCCACGCCGGGAGTAAGCCAGTCGCCGCCGTTGGTGACGGTCAGCGTGACTTCGCCGGTCTGGCCCATCGTGAACCGGAAATAGTCCTTCGTATAGTTGTCGATTCCGATGGCATTCGGAGTCTGACCCGTGAGGGGCGTGATGACGCCCTGAGCCAGGGTGGAGTCGACCAGGGTGCCGGTTAACGGCAGGTTGGTCGCGGTGGCAAACGAATGGCCGATGCCGTCATCGACCAGCGAAAACCCGCTGTTGGAGAGCAGCGTCGCCACGTCGTTCTGAACGGTCCCGTTGCTGTAGGTGCCGGTCCGCCAGGTGCCGCGCTGAGAGCCGTAGGAGTTGCCCATGATCGGCGCATAGGAACCGTTGCCGGACGCGCCTCCGTTACTGCTGTACTCGTTGTTGATGTTGCCGTTGACCTGGAAATCGCTCTGATGATCGAGGTTGAGTCCGTGTCCGTTTTCGTGGGCGGTCGCTTCGGCGATGAATTTACTGCCGTTCGCCAGGAAGTTGGTAAAGACCCAGTTGGTGTGGAAACCGTTCGTGGTGCCGATACCGCTGTAGGAGAAGGGGGCCACGCCGATATAGGAGACGCCGCCCGCCGCGCCAAACCAGGTGCCGCTGCCGATGACGGTATGCATCAGGCGGGAGGAGTTGTCATAGAATAACTGGCGCTGGGCGTCCGAACTCGCCTGACCGGCGGCGACCGCCGGATCGACGGTGGTCACGTTCACATTGAACGCCGAATACTTTTCCGCCGTTCGCGCCCAGATCTCACGGATCTGGTCGGACGTACCGAAGGCGCCGGTCGAACCGGGGGCGAGGCCGGTATTGCCCCAGTTGCCGTTGAAGTTAAAGCCTCCGAAGTTGAGATAGAGCGTGTAGGCCGCACCGGCGCGGCTGCTGAGGGCGGGAATCTGGGCCTGAGCGGGGGGCACGCTCCAGGCCAGCACGAAAACACCGATCACGGTCATGAGGCGACGACGATTCATCAAGCGGTCCTCCTGCGTGTTGATTCGTTAATTGAAATCAACAAACGTCAATCAAAATTATGGAATTTTGAACGTTCTGTCAAGAGGAGGCGGGGGAAAAACCCGCAGGTGTGCAATGCGTGGCGGTCAGACGCCCGCTTTACCGTACAGACGGGCGGAACCATGGACCATGCTGTCCTCCGGATAGGGAGGGAAATCGGGGGAAAGTTCGACGGCCAGTTCCAGAACCAGTGTCAGTTCGTCCGAACGGGCGACCTGCATACGATAAACGATCAGTCGAAGGCCGTCCATCTCCTCCTCACGGTGGGAGAGGACCCGACCGATCACCACGTAATCGTTGGCAAACTGTCCACCCGGTATCAGGCGCACCGGGTTGGTCGACAGATCCACCGAGTCGATATCCGTGATCTGATCGCGAATGGCCTCCGCCCCGCCGGGGGCCAGGGTCGCCAGTCCGAACAGGGCGATATCGGCCTCTTTTCCGACCATCGCCTGATATTCGGTGAGGCGTTCGGAAGCGTCGGTCAGGCACAGAACGAAGCGGCGTCGGGCGATGCTCAGTTCCATCAGCCAGACGCCCTGTTGCGGGTCACGGTACACCTTGCGAACGATCCCGCGCACCCGAAGATCGGTGGTCAGGGCCGGCAGAGGCACGTCCGCTTCCTTCCGGGCGAACGCCCGTCGGCGGGCGACCCGTCGGGCCACGAACAGGATCGCACCGACGATGACCAGGAGAAGAAGAAACTCGGGCACTCCGGGCGGCAGCGGAATAAAGCGCAGCATCGTCGCATTGTACCTCGAATATTCGGCAGGAGCGGTTCCGGAACGATGACCGCCGATTACCGCCCGGTCAACCCGTGCCGCCAATTGCGATCGCGTTCCTTGCGGCGGAGTTTCAATTCGGCCAGTTCCGCCTGTTCCTTCTGCTGGCGAACCCGGCGGCGATGGGCTTCCTGTTCGGCGGCCCAGCGGGCGGCGAGCGCTGTCTGGCGCTCTTCCTCGCGCAGTTTCCGCAGGCGCAAACGCTCCTGGGGCGAGATCAGCGGACAGCCGTTGACCGAGATCACTTCCAGAGCGATGTCGCCGTTCGGGGTACGGATCACGACCTCTTCGGCAATCTGCGCTTCCTGAAGACGGCGACCGATCGGCGATTGGGCGCTGATCGGGGTCACGTCCCAGTCGCCGACGCGCAACGCGCCGTCCGGCAGCATTCCGCTGACCAGGGCATAGGTCGCGCGCAGACCGGCCTGTTCCGTCACGAAAACTCCGAGGACGACGCCGGATCGGCCAAGGGCGATCAGTTCGCCGGCGACCCGCTCCGCGTTCGGTGGCATGGTTTCCATGTGCCTGTTCCTTTCTAAATGATGCATCTCCATTATTCGCGATTTCCGGGAAAATCACACGTGCCCTGCCGAGGTTTTTTACCGGTCGAACCATTGGCAGGGCATCGCTCGTATTCCTGACGGGAGGAAACGACGTTTGAACGAACGATTCCAATGGATAAGAACGAGGGCGGGAAGGACGGGAATGGCCGTGACGGTCGGAACGGTCGGAACGGCCGTCGTGGTGTTCGCCGTTCTGTCGCAGCCCCGTCCGCCTGCCCCGTCCGTCCTGGCCGGGGAACGCGCGGCGACCCCGACCGGGATGGTGTATGTGCCCGGGGGCTGGTGCCGGATCGGGTCGGAGGAGGAGGACGCGGACGACGACGTAAAGCCGGAACGACGCGTCTTTCTCCCATCCTTCTATATCGACCGAACCGAGGTAACCAACCGGGACTACCGGCGCTTCCGCCCGGAGCATGCCTATCCGACGGGCGAGGACGATCTGCCCGTCACCAACGTCACCTACGACGAGGCGGACGCGTACGCACGGTGGGCCGGGAAACGGCTGCCGACCGAGGACGAGTGGGAGAAGGCGGCCCGTGGAACGGACGGACGCCGTTACCCGTGGGGAAACGACTGGGAGGAACGACGCGTGGCCGCACGGCAGCGAACTTCGGAGAAAAAGGTGACGCCGGTTCTGATGGAGAAAGCGGCGAACCGGTGCGCGCTGACGCCGTCGCGGGTACGTCCGGTCGGCTCCGCTCTCGCCGGCGCCAGTCCCTACGGCTGCCTCGATATGGCCGGAAACGCCTGGGAGTGGGTACAGGGGCTGTACCACGGAAACCCGGAGCAGCGGATTCTCCGGGGTGGCGCGGTCGGTTACGGGGAACGCGCCTGTCGCACCTACGAACGCGGCATCGAGGGCGCGAAAGCCACCTGACGGGATACCGGCTTCCGTTGTGTGAAGCCGGTCGTCGGCCCGTGAGGCCGCAGGGAAAAACGTAATGGAGAACGAAACGTCGCCGGAAAGCGTTCGACGGGTAATGGATGTCCTCGCCGAGACCTACCATGGCCGGGGAGCGGTCGAACTGGGCGACCCGTATAAGGTTCTGGTCGCCACGGTCATATCGCAGCGAACGCGCGAGGAGCGGACGACGGCGGTCTCCTCGCGCGTCTTCGTCCGTTATCCCGATATCCGGTCCCTGGCCGGGGCGGAGGTCACGGAACTGTACGATCTGTTGAAGGGCAGCGAGTACCGGGAAGACAAAGCTCCGCGCCTGATCGCGATGGCGAAACAACTCGTCGAACGGCACGACGGTCAGGTGCCGGACGATGTCGACGCGCTGATGGCGCTGCCCGGTGTCGGACGCAAGACCGCGAACTGCGTTTTGATCTATGCCTTTCGAAAGGACGCACTCTGTGTCGATATCCATATGCACCGGATCGTCAATCGTCTGGGCTGGGTGGAGACTCGAACGCCGGACCGGACCGAAAAAGCGCTGGCGGCGGTCCTGCCGCGCGACCTCTGGCAGGGGAGCAATCGTCTGTTCCTGCAACATGGCCGCACGCTCTGCACTCCGTCTCGCCCGAAATGCTCCGACTGTCCGGTGCGATCGGACTGTGCCTGCGGTCGGGGAACCCTGAAGGGGGATAACGACGACTTGCGGGGGTAGGGTGAACGGAGAAAGGGAAGAAAAGGAAAGATGACACGACAAAAATGGATGGGATGGGTCGGACTGCTGGGGTTGACGATGTTTGCTCCGCTTCAGGCCCAACAAACCTCGGAAAATCCGAATCGGAAACGGACCGACACGGTTCTGATTCTGCCCTCCGGACCGATGAGGCCGACGGACTTGGGACGTCCCTGGCCGGATCGTGATCCGGTTCGACAATCGCGTGAGTTGTGGCGCTGGACGGAACCCGAGCATAGCGATCCGCCCGGTCGACGATTTACGCTGAAGCGGTTCTGAAGCAAAACGCCCTCCCGATCCGGGGAGGGCGTTCCGTTTTCTCGAAGCGTTCCGGTCGCTTAAATGACGCCCGACGGCGTTTTGGCGGTGCCGCGGCCCCGCGTTTCCTGACGAATCGGCTTGACGTCGGCAACGTTCTCCGGCGCCTGGTCGAGGAGCATCAGCCAGTCCTCCACCGCATCCGACTTGGGGAAGATCTCGTTCTCCTTGTACTCCATGGCGACGGCGCGGTTCAGGTCCGCCTGGGTAATCCCGGCGCTCTCGAAGTCCTTATTTTCGATGGCCCGTTTGATCGCGAAATCCTTCGCCCGCTCGACCAGCGACGACAGCAGCGCACCGGAAACCAGGTCTTTCCAGTAGAGCCGCTCGGTGCCGCCGTTGCGATGGAAAACATCGAGAAACTCGGTTTCGGCATCCTTACGCCACAGGTAGGCGATCGTCGCGTCCACCAGCGCCTGGGCGGTAGCTTTCCGGTCACCGTCCTGCTTCGACACTTCCTCGGCATCCAGAGGAACGTTCTCGTTCAGATAGATCGACAGAATATCGCGGGCCGCCTTGCGATCCGGCCGCTTGACGCGGACACGGCGGTCGATCCGCTCCGGTCGGAGAATGGCCGGGTCGATGTAATCGGGCCGGTTGGACGTCAGCATGACGACGACGTTTTCCGACGAGACCAGTCCGTCCATTTCGGCGCAGAACTGCGGCACGACCGTGTTCGAGATATTGGTGAACCGTCCGCTGTTTCGGGTGCGAAGGATCGACTCGGCCTCATCGATAAAGATGAAGACCAGATAGCCCTCTTTCGCCTTTTCCCGCGCGGTCGCGAAAATCTCCCGGACCTGCCGCTCGGATTCGCCAAGCCACATGTTCAGGATCTTCGGACCGTTGATGTACATGAAGTACTCCTGGACCTGCTGGCCGGTGCGCTCGTTATACTCACGGGTCAGGTTGTAGGCGGTCGCTTTTCCGATCAGGGTTTTGCCGCAGCCCGGAGGCCCGTAGAGCAGAATGCCCTTCATCGGACGCTTGCCGAACCGCTCGTACAGTTCCGGGTAGACCAGCGGCAGCTCGATGGCGTCCCGAATCACGCTGATGACCTCGTCCTGTCCGCCGACCTTGCTCCACGGAATCTGCGGAACGGTTTCCAGGAAGTAGTCCCGATTCTCCTTGGCGGCGAAATGTTCGAGGGCGAGCTTGTACGACGGGTCCATACGGACCTCATCCCCGTTCTTGAGCGGGGAGTCTTTCAGGCGTTCGGCCCGTCCGACGATGCGGCTGTTCATGCCCTGAGCGTCCATGGACACACGGAGCCGTCCGTCCGCCAGCACTTCGGCGATCTTGACGATCTGACCGGCGGGATGCGGTCCCATTCCCTTGAGCACGGCATAGGCATCGTTCACCCGGACTCGATCTCCCGGCTCGATCGCGGTCGTCGTGTCCACTTTGGGATCGACGTTGGCGACAAACTCCTGGTCGCCCAGCGCGATCAGGACCGTGTCCTCATCCTCGATCGTCCCGAGGAAGGTCGCCAGTTTGTTCGCCGGGGACGTCAGCTTGGTATAGGCCTCGTCGTACTCGGCGATGACCTTCTGGGCGTCCTGCATCTGCCGTTCGTCCACTTCCAGTTGATGGCGGAGCAGGAGCAGGTACTGGTATTTCTGGTCGGACGGCGAGGTCATGGCGAGCAGCTCATCGACGACCGCCAGGGCGCGAATCGATGTTTCGTACATCGGGCGATCTTCGTCTTCAAGACTGCGCGGCGTTTCACGATCGTAATCGCCGCGTCCGGCGCGATCCCGTCGGTCCGATTGATTTTCTCGTCTTGCCATGCGTTAATGCGCTTTCCTTCAGGAGGGGGGGACACCAAAAGACGTACCCTCTCATCCGCCGGGGAGAAATGGTACGCTGGCTGTACGCCCGTCTATCGGAACGTGGTTCCCGCAACCCTTGTGCCGTATTATACCGCTGTCGCCACCGTGCGGAACCGCCCATAGGAGCAGTGAAATCGATTGGCGCAGCCGGGAACATCCTTAAATGACATTATCGGCACGCTGGCTTCGGTGGGCGAGGTCTGGGAACAACGGCTCGCCACGGGGTGGGCGCCGCCCCCCGGAAGCGCGTTTCCCTGGACCCAGGTCCGTCTATCCCTGGCCGCGCTGATACCGGGACTCCGTTCCGCAGGGGTCGGCTTGTCCTCCGCTGCCGGGGGCCGCAAGGAACGCACCGCCGCGCTGATTCCGGCCGGAAACACGCCGCTGATGTCCTGGGCGCCGCTCTGCGCCTGTCTCCTCGCCGGGTTTTCCGTTCGGGTGAAGATGAGCCGGGACGAAACGCTCTGGCCGCGCCTTTTTGTCGAGTCGCTGGCCGAAGTCGCCCCGGCGGTCGCGGCGCGGATCGCCCTCCATGTCTGGCCGGGCGATGATCCCCGAACGGCGGAACTCGTCCGGTCGGCCGATGCCGTGATCGCTTACGGCAGTGACGCGACGATCGAACGACTCCGGACGGTCACGCCCGCCCGGGTGCCGTTCTTCGGCTTCGGGCACAGCGTCAGTGTCGGAATCGCGACCGCCAACGGGGAAACGATGGCCGGAGATTTCGCTAGTGATGTGCTTCTCTACGACCAGGGAGGGTGCCTGTCGCTGCAGTCCGTGATCTGTGAAGGGGGAACCGCCGGTGTGGCCGCGAGGCTGACCGAATCATTGAAAAAAGGCGCGGACCGATGGGACGTGCCGCCGCGCACCGATCCGGCCGTCGCGGCGGCCGTTCGGAACGCTCGGGATATGGCTCTCTTCGCCGGGGCGCGGGTTTATGGGGATCACGAACTGCGCTGGACGGTGATCGAGTATCCGGGGACGGTGCCGCTGCCTCCGCCGACCGGATACGGAGTCGTCCACCTGATCCCGGTCGCCGACCTCCGGACCGAAACGACCGCGGTTTTACGGCCGTTGCGCGGGGCGCTCTCCTGTGTCGGCGTTGCCGGAGAACTGGCGGCGGAGGAGCGGAAGGCGGTCGAATGGTCGGGGGTCAGCCGGATCTGTCGCGCCGGGACGATGCAGACGCCACCCCTCGACTGGCCTAACGGCAATATCGATCTGCGCGCCGCCCTGTGTGCGCTCGGGGAGTCAGAGGTCGGTGGCGGCGACATGTTCGGCGCAGAGCAGCGGTTCCCGTAACCGGTCGAGATCGAAGTCGGCGTCGCTGTCCTCGATGTACCACCAGGCGGAAAGGACCGTCTGCGCGATGGCCCAAGCGCGGACCCGCTCGCGGGAGAAACCGGTGCGCTCGGAAAGGATCGCGATCCGTCGTGCCGCCATTTTGCGGGCGTCCGGATGGTTCGCGTAATAGGGGTTCGGGTTATGGAACAGCGGACCGACCTCGTAGCAGGGATCGGCGATCAGGCCCTTCGGGTCGATGGCGATGTACTCGCCGTCCGCCGTCCGAAGGAGATTGAAGTGGTGCAGGTCACCGTGGACAAAGGCCGGCTCCCCGGTCGATGCGATCAGATCGCGCCAGTGGGCCTCCGCCTCTTCGACAAGGGCGACGGGAAACGGACCGGTGCCGCCGTCGAAGCGTTCCCGTAGCCGGTGGATGCCGATGCCCCATTCGGCGGCGGTCGGAAACGGAGCGGCATCTTCGCCGGTCGGCGCGGATCGGCGGATGCGAACCATCGTATCGGCCAGAAACGCGGTCGCTTCATCGTCCCGTCCGGCGAGAACCAGATCGGTCAACATCGTGCCCGGCACAATACGTTCGAGTAGCAGCGCGTTCCGCTCCGGCCAGGCGTCGAGCACCCGGACCATACCGTTGCCGTCGTAGCGGCGAAGGGCGGCCATCTCCCGCGCGAACTCGTCATCGGGGCGGCCGAGCTTCACCACGACCGGCGTTCCGTCCGAGCGTAGGGCGGGAGCGACATAGTGAAAGGACAGATCGAACGGCGGCAGGATCGTCAGCGACCAGCGTTCGGCCAGATCGTTCAACCGATCCGGAAGGGTTCGGAGCCAGTGACGGCCGTCCTCACCGCACAGGCCGAGGACGGTTTGAACGAAATCGGACGGCAAACGGGAAAGGGAATCGCTCATGCCCTGAATAGTACGCCGTTCGGCGGAAGATTCCCTCATGTCGTGGCGGTATCCTTTCGTTGAAGCACGGAGGAGTGCGAACTAACGGAGGTACCAGATGACGGAGAACTATCCCGAACTGCGGTTATTGCTGAAGAAACAGACGAACGCTCTTTCGAAAAAAGGGCCGGCGACGGTGAAGGCGTTCAACGGACTGCACGAGGCCACGATGGGGGCGGGCGCGCTGACCGGGAAGGTGAAAGAACTGATCGCTCTGGGAATCGCGATCGCCGACCGTTGCGATGCCTGTATCTCGTTCCACGTCCACGAGGCTCTGGCCTGTGGCGCGACCGACGAGGAAATCGCCGAATGTATCGGCGTGGCGGTCCTGATGGGCGGCGGTCCGTCGTTGATGTACGGCGCGAAGGCGATGGACGCGGTCCGGCAATTCCGGAACGACGGAAAGGAAGCGTCGGAGGAACCGGAACCCGATATGAACGTCATGACGGATTGACCGAGCGATTCGGCGAAACCCCGGACGGCAGGGGGCGCGTCCTGTGCCTGTCACTGCAGGGAAGACCTGCGTCGAACGGAAAATCCTTCCGTTCGGAGACGACGGCAAAGGAAGCGCCCTCACATGATCTTACGCATCGACAAACTGGCGATCGAACTCCCCTATCCGGAGAACCCCTCTCCGAACAGCGCGGCGGCGGTCCAGGAACTGATGGGCGGCAAATTCGGCGAAATGTCGACGCTGATGAACTACACGTTCCAGTCGTTCAACTTTCGCGGTCGCGATACCATGCGTCCGTTTTACGACCTGATCGCCAATATCGCGGCGGAGGAGTACAGCCATATCGAACTGGTCTCCTACACGATCAACCTTCTGCTCACCGGGACGACCCGGCGAGACCCGAACCCGGTGACCACTCCGCTCAAGGAAGCGACGGACGCCCGGAACTCCTACCATTTCATCGCGTCGGGGCAAACGGCGCTGCCAATCGATTCGATGGGCAATCCCTGGACCGGATTCAATGTCTTCTCCTCCGGAAACCTGAAACTGGACCTGCTGCACAACTTCTTTCTGGAGTGCGGCGCACGGGCCAATAAGATGCGGGTTTACGAGATGGTCGACGACCCGGTCGCCCGTCGCATGGTCGGCTACCTGCTGGTGAGGGGCGGCGTACATATCGTCGCCTATGCGAAGGCGCTGGAAAAGCTTTCGGGCGTGGCGGTCGGGAAACTGCTGCCGATTCCCGATACGTCGAACAAGCAGTTCCCCGAGGCGGCGGAGTACCAGGCAAAGGGGCTCCATACCAAACTGTTCCGTTTCAGCCCGGAGGACTACACCCAGATGGCGCATATCTGGAACGGGCCGCATCCGGAGGACGGACAGGAACTGGTGGTGGTGGACGGCATTCCGGAGGGTGCGCCTCCGCCCGACCTGCCGGCGGAACCGCAGCTGGACTCCCCGGCCGCCGATCCGGAGATGATGGCCGATATCGCGAAGAAACTGTTCGGCCAGGATGTCTACAGCCAGGCCCGCAGCTACTATCAGGCGGGAAACTGAGGGGACCGAGTAACGGCGAACGCCCGTCCGGACGGGGGACGGGCGTTCATTCGAGCCGGTCAGGCGCGGTCTACTTGCCGAGCCATTTTTTGATGCGGTACCAGGTGGTATCGCGGTGCAGTTCGGCGATGGCGCGGGTGAGCGGAATCTCCTTCGGGCAGACCTGAACACAGTTCTGGGCATTGCCGCACGACGCGATACCGTCGTCGCCGGTGATCGCTTCCAGACGATCGTCGCCGTTCAGTTTACCGGTCGGGTGCGAGTTGAACAGGCGGACCTGTCCGAGGGCGGCGGGACCGATGAAGTTGGAGTGTTCGTTAATCTGCGGGCAGGCTTCCAGACACGAACCGCAGGTCATGCAGCGGGAGAAGTCATAGGCAAGCTGCTGCTCCTTCTGACTCATGCGCGGGCCGGGTCCGAGATCGTACGTACCGTCGATCGGAATCCATCCCTGAATCTGCTTCAGGTTCTCGAACATACGGGAACGGTCGACCACGAGGTCGCGCACGACCGGAAACTTGCTCATCGGCGCGAGATGCAGCTTATGAACGTTCCCCTGCACCGGGGCGACACGGTCGATCAGCGACGAGCAAGCCTGACGAACGCGTCCGTTGACGCGAACCGTACACGACCCGCAAACCTCTTCCAGACAGGCCTGTTCCCAGGCAACCGGCGCCACTTTCTCGCCTTTGCTATTGACCGGATTTCGCTGGATCTCCATCAGAACGGAGATAACGTTCATGCGCGGGCGGTAAGGGACGAGGAACGTCTCTTCGTACGGCTGCGCGTCGGCGTCCTTCCGTCGAACGACGGTCACTTCGATCGTTCCGCCCGTGCCGGCGCCCGACGAGGAGCCGTCGGAATGAGCGGTCGCACTGGTTAACATCGGTAAAGCGAACATTCTTCCTTCCGTTTCTAGAAGACAAAACGCCGGGGTCGGCGAACGACGGCCCGACCGTGCCATCACAGCGGACAGGGTCCATGACAAAGTATACCCGCCGTTGAAAAAGAAGGGAAACCGTTTATTTTGCTAATGGATATCAGTAAGCGCGATGTCTTTGCCAAAAGGGGCCGTCTCGCCTATGGCGTTTTTCACCTGAACCGGGGAGTCATGCCTGCGTCCGTAAGGTAAGCTTCGTGAATTGAAGGAGTTCAGGCGATGAAAACGATTTACCCTATTCTTGGCTGCTTGATTTTATCCGGTTTTGTGTCCTGCGCACGGGTTTCGGCGCGCGAGGAGACGTATGATCCTCTGAAGATCGCGGAGCCGAACCGGACGGCGCCGATCGATCTGACCGTCCGGGATGCCGCCCGTAACCGGGAGATTCCGGTGCGTATCTATCTTCCGACGACCGGATCAACCGCGCCGGTCGTGCTGTTCAGTCATGGTCTGGGCGGTTCCGCAAAAGGCAACGAATACCTGGGGCGACACTGGTCGGCGCGCGGCTATGTCGCCGTCTTTCTGCAGCATCCCGGCAGCGATACGTCGGTCTGGCAGGGCAAACCGGCGTCCCGGCGGATGAACGCGATGAATCAGGCGGCGAACGGGCGGAACTTCATGCTGCGGGTAAAGGATGTTCCCGCGGTCCTCGACCAGCTGGAACGCTGGCAGAAAACGTCGGGTCATCCGGTGGCGGGCCGGCTCGATCTCGCCCGGGTGGGGATGTCCGGACACTCGTTCGGCGCGATCACCACCCAGGCGGTCAGCGGACAGAACTTCGGCCGTCTCTCCGTCACCGATCCGCGAATCAAGGCGGCGATCGCCTTCAGTCCGAGCGGTCCCCGGAACGGCGGAACGGCGGACGGGGCTTTCGGAGGCGTGAAACTCCCCTGGATGCTGATGACGGGAACCAACGATACCGCACCGATCGGCAACATCGACATGGCATCGCGCCTTTCGGTCTATCCCGCGCTGCCGCCCGGGGGCAAGTACGAACTGGTGCTGGAGAAAGCGGAGCATTCGGCGTTCACCGATCGGGCGCTCCCCGGCGACCGGGAGACGCGCAACCCGAACCATCATCGCGCGATTTTGGCGTTGAGCACGGCCTTCTGGGACGCCTACCTTCGGGGTGACGCCGGTGCGAAGGCATGGCTCGACGGCGACGGCGCACGGTCGGTGCTGGAGCCGAAAGACCGCTGGCGGCATAAATAGGGAGTGACCCTGCCCGATCTGCCGGATCGGCCACGGCGCGAGGTATTCTCCCTGCAACGGTACGGGCATTCCGTTACCATCCGGCAGACGAGGTCAGGAATATGATCGATGGCAAGGAAGTCAACAGGGAGGCGATCTACGAGACATTTTTCAGGAACGGGTGCGTCTGCGTTCCCGGTGTTTTCTCGGCCGGGGAGGTGACCGAACTGCGGGAACGCACGGACCGTCATGCGGCGGACCCGGCGACGGCGGCGAAGCATCTCTCCTATGTCGGCGACACGTTCGTGTTGCGTCGCTGTCACGAACTTGACCCGGTGTTCGCCGCCGCGACCGAGAAGGAGACGGTGCTCGGGCTGCTCGCGCCGATCCTGACGACCGGAATCCGGTTCAATGCGATGAACATCCTGCGGAACGGACCCGGACAGGCGATCTCGACCTGGCACGTGGACGATCTGGTGGAGTTCCCGTTGCCTCCGGAGATTCCCCGGTTCGATCCGCGAATACGGATGCCGGTTCTCTGGCTGACCGTGCAGGTAGCCCTGAGCGATATCGACACGCTCGACCACGGACCGACCGAGTTCGTGCCGGGAAGCCACTACTCCGGGCGCAGGCCGCCGCCGGAAGACCCGCCGACATTCGAGGGGCGCGAACCCGAGGCCATGCTCTGCCGAGCGGGAGACGTCTACCTGTTCAACCATCAGACCTGGCATCGGGGCAGACCGAACCGTTCCGACCGGACGCGATACCTGATGCAGTTACAGTACGCCCAGCGCTGGGCCGACGCCCGGTTCAAAGGACTGGCCTGAAAACGGAAGAGCGGGCGTTCCGAGAGGAGGAAGGCCCGCTCCGCGTTCCGAAGAATGCGATCCGTCGATCAGTTGTTCTGGCCGCCGGTGCCGGGTTCGATCTTCGCCATGTTCGGCGAGGACTGAGCGCCCTCGGTACCCGAACCGGCGTCGCGCGGGAAGTTGGCGGCAGGCGCGGTCGAGAGCGGATCGTTCTTCCCCGCACCGCCGGTTACCGTGTTCTCGCCCGGAATCGCGACCGGAACCTTGCCGTTGGTATACCCGGTCACCTGATCGCCCGTTCCGAGCGGGTGAACTCCGTTCGCATGACCGTTAACGCCGTTAACGCCGTTGACGCCGTTGACGCCGTTCACACCATGGACCCCGTTGACCGAAGTCCCCGATTTCGCCGGTTCCGTGGCCGGTTTGGCCGGGGCGTCGCTCGTGTACTTGCGCGGTCGCGGCTTGACCAGGGAGACATCCACCTTCTCGTAGGAGATCTTCGGGGCATCCGGCGAGTACTCCGCGACGGTCGTCTTCAGGAAGTTGGCGTCGTCCCGATCCGGGAATTCCGGCTTGTAATGCGCTCCGCGCGACTCGTTGCGGAGCAGGGCGCCCATCGTCATGACTTCGGCCAGTTCGAGCATGTACCACAGCTGGCGGGTGAACGGCAGCACCTGGTTCGTCCATCCTGAGACGTCGGAGACACCGATATTCGCATACCGCGCTTTCAGGTCGCGGATGCGCTCGATCTGCTTTTCCAGTCGGTCGTTGTAGCGAACGACGGTCATGTTCTCGGTCATGCTGTTGCCGAGTTCACGCCAGAGATCGAACGGATTCTCCTTGCCGCGCATGTTTTTCACCCGTTCGTACTGCTCGGTCCGGTAGCGGGTCTGGGCGGCGAACTCCGGGTTGGTCGTGTCGGGGTGTTTGTCCAGGCCGTCGGAGTACTTGCAGACCGCGGGACCGGCGATCTGGCCGGAGGTAAGGCAGGAGAGGAGCGAGTTCGCTCCGAGACGGTTCGCGCCATGGTACTGGTAGTCGCACTCACCGACGGCGAACAGGCCGGGGATATTGGTCATATGGTACGGGACGCTGTCCGGATTCGTACCGTCGTTGATCCAGAGACCGCCCATGGAGTAGTGGACGGCCGGGAAGATCCGCATCGGAACGTGGCGCGGGTCGTCGCCGACGAACTTCTCGTAAATCTCCAGGACGCCGCGCAGCTTGAGGTCCAGCTGCCGCCGGTCGATGTGCGTGACGTCGAGGTAGACCTGATTCTGGCCGTAGACGCCTTTCTTTTCATCGACGCACTTGGCGAAGATCTCGCGGGTCGCGATGTCCCGCGGCACGAGGTTGCCGTATTTCGGGTACTTCTCCTCGAGGAAGTATTCGCGTTCGGCCTCCGGGATGTCCTGACCGGGTCGGGGATCGTTGGGTTTCTTCGGCACCCAGACACGCCCGCCCTCGCCGCGCACGGACTCGGAGATCAGGCGGAGCTTGTCCTCGCCGGGAACCGCCGTCGGGTGGACCTGAACGAACTCGCCGTTGGCGAACCAGGCGCCCTGTTCGTAGACCGCGCCGGCCGCCGCGCCGGTGTTGATGGTCGAGTTGGTGGACTTGCCGAAGACGATACCGGGGCCGCCGGTCGCCAGCACGACGGCGTCCGCCGCGAACCCTTTGATCTCCATCGATCGGAGGTCCTGGGCGATGATGCCGATGCACTTGCCGGAGCCGCCCTCATCGCGGACGATCCCGAGAAACTCCCAGAACTCGAACTTTTTGACCTTGCCCTCCACTTCCCAGCGGCGGGTCTGCTCGTCGAGCGCGTAGAGAAGCTGCTGGCCGGTGGTCGCGCCGGCGTAGGCGGTGCGGTGATGCAGCGTTCCGCCGAAGCGTCGGAAGTCGAGCATGCCTTCCGGGGTCCGGTTGAACATGACGCCCATCCGGTCGAGCAGATAGATGATCCCCGGCGCAGCGTCGCACATGGTTTTCACCAGCGACTGGTTGGCCAGAAAGTCGCCGCCGTAAACGGTATCGTCGAGGTGAATCGCCGGAGAGTCGCCCTCTCCCTTGGTGTTGACCGCGCCGTTGATCCCGCCCTGGGCGCAGACGGAGTGCGACCGTTTCACCGGAACCATGGAGAACAGATCGACCGTTCCCCCCGCTTCCGCAACCTTGACGGTGGTCATGAGACCGGCCAGACCGCCGCCGACCACGATCACTCTTGCTTTCGTTGGTGCTGCCATTCCGATTGCCTTTCCAATACGATCGCTTCTACGATCACTTCTACCACTTCTACGATCACTTCGAACGGATTAATTCGCGCGGACGACCGTGTGCGAGGACGACGACGGAGTCTGCGAGACGGCCTTCTGCTGCTCGATCTGCGTCCGGATCAAAGAGTCCAGCGTCGGATAGGTCTGATGCAGTTTCTGGCCGTTGATGGCAAAGTTCACAGCGATCAGAACGCCGAGACCGGTGAGGCCGAGACCCAGCAGCCAGCCGATCCCGGCGGCGATCCGCTGTGCGTCCCGTCCGATCGCGATGCCCCAGCGAATCGCGAAGTTCAGAACGCCGTTGCCCAGATGAAACGCCGCCGCCGTTACGCCGGTGATCTGCATCGCCAGGTACCACGGCTGCGCCATGCGCCAGGCCATGGCATCGTACGAGATCGCCCGGAAACCGAGTTCGTGACCCGCCTCGCCCTGAGTCAGTTCATACCCGTACTTGAAAAAGGTGGTATCCCATGTGTGCCAGAGGATATAGGCGAAGGCGACGACCCCCGACCAGCGTTGCAGGACATAGAGCCAGTTCCGCTGATAACCGTAGTAGGAGGTATTGCCCCCCGGCCCCTGCATCTCCATGGCGATGAAGATGCCGTAGATCGCGTGGAACAGGATCGGGATCGCGATGACAAAGATTTCGAGCAGAATCACGAACGGCGCATAGGAAATCGCCTTGACCGCGGTATTGAACTCCGTCGCTCCGCGCAAACTGTAGGAGTTTGCGGTAAGGTGGAAGATCATGAAGAAGCCGATCGGCATAACTCCGCTGAGGGAGTGAAGCTTATGCAGCAGAAAACTGTCCTTGAACCATGCTTTGCTGCCGGGTTGCCCCTGTTTGATGATCGTCGTTGCCATGGATATTCTTCCTCATCAACCGGCGTGACACGAGGCAACCATCTGCCGCGGACGCACGGCCACTAACTACCCGACAGTGTATCGATCGTCCACAAAGAAGTAAAGTTTATTTCTTGGATAAAGAATATAAGGTAATTCGATGAAAAACCAGGCACGAACGGCTTCGCTCCCGGAGATTCTCGGTTTGATCGGCGGTCTGCTGCTCCTGAGCGGGCGGATATCCGCCGCGCAGACGCCGAATGCAACCGCTTATGTATGGAAAAACGTCGTGATCGGCGGCGGCGGATATGTGACCGACGTTGTCACGCATCCCGGGGAGAAGGATCTTGTCTACATTCGAACCGATGTCGGCGGCTTCTTCCGATGGAACGCCTCCGGCAGGCAGTGGATTTCGCTGAGCGACGGTTTTCGCCGGGAGGAGAGCAACTACTACGGAGGGGAGGGACTGGCGATCGATCCGCGTCGGCCGAATGTCGTGTTCGTGGCGGCGGGGAAGTACGGATGGAGCGAACTTCCGGGCCGTCTTTTCCGCTCGACCGACCGGGGCCGGACATGGCGACCGCTTTCTCTGGCGGTCAGGATGGGCGGAAACGAGGACCACCGGTGGGGCGGACCGCGTCTGGTGCTGACGGCGGCGGGACCGCCCGTCCTGTTTTTCGGTTCGCGTCACGACGGACTGTTCCGCTCACGCGACGACGGGAAAACCTGGACCCGTTTGAACGGCCTGCCGGCCAGAGGAAAGGAAGGGATCGGGATCAACGCTCTGGCCTGCGTCCCGACGGCGGGCGGAACGATCTTTGCGTCGGTCTTCGGAGACGGGATATTCGCCTCGGACGACCTGGGCGAACGCTGGCGCCGGCTGGAAAACGGGCCGGCCGACGCCGAACGACTCGCGGCGGGCGCGGACGGTCATCTGTATGCGACCCATGGCAAAGGGGTTGCCCGCTGGGACGGTCAGCGGTGGACGGAGATCACTCCGCCCGGCGAGAGCGGCGGTTTCGGAGGTCTCTCGGTCCATCCGCGCGATCCGAAGGATCTACTGGTGACAGGGCAGTCGGGCGAACTGCGGCTTTTCCGTTCGCGTGACCGGGGCGCAACGTGGAAGAGAGTGGTTACCGAAACCCGGAGTTCCGTCCCCTGGTACTCCGGCGGAATGCGTCAGATACAATACGTCGCCGGTCTCGCCTTCGACGCCGCGGTTCCGAATCGGGTCTGGCTGACGGACTGGTACGCGACCTACCGCACGGAGGATATCGACGCCCCGACGGTGACGTTTGCCAGCGACGAACGCGGGCACGAGGAGGTGGTCGTCTTCTCCCTGGCCGCGCCGCCGGTCGGTCTGCCGCTGCTCTCCGGAGTGGCGGATGTCGACGGCTTCCCGCACGAGAGCCTGACCGAATTTCCGACGAAGGGGTTCGGGGACTACTACGGCGGAACGGGACCGACGTTCGGCGACTGTCTGCAGATCGCCTGGTGCGCGACCCGTCCGCTGTCGATGGCCCGGGTCGGCGGGCGGCGCTGGAACGGAACCGGCGGCGGGGCGACCTCCGATGATGGCGGCAGAACCTGGCGCGGATTCGGACAATGGGACGAAAAAACCGTGCCCGCGCGAATCGCGATCTCGGCGACCGATCCGGCCAATCTCGTCGTCCTGAAACTGGGCGCGGACGGCGGGCTGTCGACCAGGGACGGCGGTAAATCGTGGCAGCCGGTCGAGGGACTGGACGGGGTCCGGGTGCACGATACCTGGAACTGGACACAACCGCTGGCGGCGGACGGCGCGAAACCGGCGACCTTCTACGCCTATCACGAGGGGACTCTCTTCCGATCCGAGGACGGCGGGACGCGTTTCGTGCCGGCGGCGACCGGACTGCCGAAGGGAGGCAATCCGGCCCTCGTCACCGTACCCGGCCAGGCGGGGCGGGTCTATCTCTCGGTCGGGGAGGGCGGTTTGCACCGGTCGACGGACGGCGGGACGACGTTCGCGCCGGTTGTGTCGGTCGCCGGTTCGCACCTTTTCGCGGTCGGAAAGGCCGCGCCGGGCGCGACCGAACCGACGCTTTACCTGTACGGACGCCCGGCGAAGGGACGGGACGGGATCTACCGATCGACCGACGGCGGCGTCTCCTGGCAGACGATTCAGGACCCGGCGATACCGGTCGGCGACGATCCGAACAGCATGGCCGCCTCCTGGCAGACCTTCGGGCGCGTCTTTATCGGAACGAATGGCCGGGGAATCTATTTCGGGGAGCCGAAACCGCCAAAATAGAAACGGGATAACGGGATGGAAACGAGAGGATCGGACGCCGACCCTTGTCAAACGCCTCCGAAATCGGTATCATCGTCCGGCGAAATGGCTTACTTCCTCGAAACCGAACGTCTGGGACTGCGCGAATTCCGAAGGAGTGACGCTCCGGCGATGTTCGCCCTGGATTCCGACCCGGAGGTGATGCGCTACCTTGGCCCGGTGATGACCGACCCGGAGGCCGCGCGTCGCGCCCTGGAGGAGCGGGTTCTGCCGTACTACGCGGAGAATCCCGGCTACGGCTTTTTCGTGGCCGAGGAGAAGGTCACCGGCGCGTTTCTTGGCTGGTTTTTGCTGCGCCCCGGTCTCCATTTTCGGTTCGCGCAGGAGGTCGGGTTTACGGCGGATGATACCGAGGTCGGCTATCGCCTGATGCGGTTCTGCTGGGGCAGGGGACTGGGAACCGAGGGCGCGGCGAGGTTGCGAGATCATGCGTTCGAGGCGCGGGAGACGGCCTGCGTGGCGGCCATCACGCTGGCGACCAATCTCGCTTCCCGTCGGGTCATGGAAAAGATCGGACTCCGGTTCGAATGCGAGCGTCTCCTGCCGGGGTTTGCGGATCCGGCGGTCGTCTACCGATTATGCCGAACCCCGTCGTCGCCATCGTCCTGATCAATTATCGCGGGCGCGAGGACACGCTCGAGTGTCTCGCGTCGCTGCGGCGACTGACCTACCCGGCGTTTCGGACCTATCTGATCGATCAGCCGTTCGGACCGGGAGACGGGCGGCGGGACGGTACGCCGGAGGCGGTGCGCGCGGCGTTTCCCGAAGTGTGCGTGATCGAGAATCCGACGAACAACGGGTTCGCGGGCGGTAACAACGTCGGAATCCGCCGGGCGTTGTCGGATGGCGCGGCGTATGTGTTTCTGCTGAATAACGATACGACGGTCGATCCCGGTCTGCTGGAACCGCTGGTATCGCTGGCGGAAAGCGACCCGCGTATCGGGATTGTCGGGCCGGTGATGCTGTACTCTGCCGAACCGGCGATCGTCTGGTCGGCGGGCGGCGCGATGGGACCGGGGGCTGAGTCCCGGATGATCGGGCAGGGTTGTCGGGTCGAGGAGTTGCCGTGTTTGCCGGAGGAGCGGGATTTTATCGTCGGGTGCGGTCTGCTGGCGAAACGCGTCGTCTGGGAGCAGGTCGGTCTGTTCGACGAGCGGTATTTCCTGTATTATGAGGAGTCCGATCTTTGCGCCCGCGCGCGGCGTCAGGGCTGGCGGGTCGTCCATCAGCCGAAGGGGCGTTTGTGGCATAAGGTCTCACGATCGACGGGAACGGATTCCCTGACGACGCTGTACTACATGCGGCGAAACGCGTTGCTGTACCTGGCGACGCACGGAAGGCCGCCCTGGCGGGCGATCGGGCGAGGACTGGCGGAGGCGCTGCGGCTGGCGGCAAGTTCGGCGGTTCGCGGCGACCGGCGACGTCGCCGGGTCGTTTTGTGGGCGGTCGGCGACTTTCTGCTTCGTCGGTTCGGTCGAACCGATCGGATGGCATCGGAGTCGTGGACGGATCAGGGTTCAATCTAAGGAGGGGGCGGTCTCCCCGTCCGGACGGGAAGGTCGGAGTCTGCCCGACAAACGTAGTCTATGGCACATTTTCCTCATTCGGACATCGAGACGATCCGTATTACGGAGAAACAGATTCAGGAGCGGGTGGCCGCTCTGGGGGCGGAGATTTCCCGCGATTACGAGGGCAAGGATCTGTATCTGGTCGGCGTATTGAAGGGCGCGACCCTTTTTCTGGCGGACCTGGTGCGTCATATCGAAATCCCGCTCTCCTTCGATTTTGTGGCGATCGGTTCCTATGGCAGGGAAACGCGGTCGTCGGGCGTCGTGCGGATTCTGAAGGATCTGGATGAACCGGTGGAGAGCCGCCATGTTCTGGTCATCGAGGATGTGATGGACCCGCGCATGTCGCTGCGACTTTCGTATCTGCTGGATAATCTTCGTTCGCGTCGAGCGGCCTCGGTCAAGGTCTGCACGCTTCTGGACAAGCCCTCCCGTCGTCGGATTGTCGGCGGAGTCGGGCCGGACTACTGCGGTTTTATCGTGGAAGAGGAGTATGTGGTGGGTTACGGACTGGATTATCTCGGTCGATATCGTTCGTTGCCCTATATCGGGGTGTTGAAGCCGGTAATTTACGGCGGTGGATAAAAAACGCTGGCGGCCGGTCTTCAGTAGACGGAAATTTATGCCGATGTAAAGAGCGGGAGCGTTTGAAACCGTTCTCCGTGTGGTATACTGAGGATGGAATGCGGGGTACAGAGATGTTTCCCAAAACATCTCCCGTTTCTCTACTTTCTTTTCCCGTTCGGCAGTCCCGCGGCGTTTGATCTCCCGTCGGAAGATTCCTGAGTGCGGCATCTGCGCGAATGCCCGTTTTCCGTCGGACGATGAGATGCATGAAACCCGGTGCCGTTCCTTAGCGTTACGGTAAAAGGGTAAGACAACTATCCGGCGGGGAACCGTTCCCGGGCCGGATGGGCCGGAGCATGAGGAATTTGCCGCGGGTCTACCGGGATCGCGGTACCGACACAGTCCATCTTCCGTCACGATCGCTCACTGCATCCGGAGAAAACAGAGACCGGATAAGACTGCCCGCGTTGAGATTTTCCAAACAGCCGAGGCTTTGACAATCGCTCATACCCGGTGGTGCCGGTGGCGGCACACCGACCTTCGGATCCTCTCTTTCCCATCCGCATGAGTCGTCCGGGAAGAGTTCACCAATACCCACAGGAAATTTTACGTATGGAATCCCCCGAAACAATCGAAGTGCCCGCAGGCGCCGAAACCGCTGCCCCCGTCGAAACGCCGGGTGCGGACGGCGTCGAAACCCCCCGTCCGACCCGACGACGAACCGTCACCCGTGCCACCCGCGTCGCCGAAGCGGCGGCCGAGAAAACGGTGCGCGCCTCCCGCGCCTCCCGAGCGACGGCGGAGAAAACTCCCGAAACGGAACCGGTCGCGCCCGCCCTCCCGGTCGCCGAACTGTCGCCGGTCGCCGAACCCCCCGCGCCCGAACCCGTACGGTTCGATCTGCCGCTGCCGCCCCGTATCGAACCGATCGAACGCAGCGAACCGGAACCCCGACCGGCACGCACCGACCGATTGAAGGTCGACCGGTCGGATCGAAATGACCGCTCCGACCGGAACGATCGTGGCGAACGAAATGATCGTGGTGACCGATCGGATCGGAATGATCGCTCCGATCGAAATGATCGTGGCGACCGGTCGGATCGAAATGACCGGAACGACCGGAACGATCGCTCCGACCGGCCGGGGTACGAGATGCGCCCGGCGCGCGGACAGAACCCGTTCGCCCCGCCCCGTGACCGCCGCGAACGAATGGAGCGCCAGGCGCGTATGGAGGCCGATTTCGAAGGGGACACGGAAGATCAGATCACCGGGACGGGCGTTCTGGAGATCACGTCCGAAGGGTTTGGTTTTCTTCGACATAACAACTTCGCCGCCAACTCCGATGATATCTACGTCTCCCAGACGCAGATCAAGCGGTTCGGACTCAAAACCGGCGATACGATCGTCGGTCAGATCCGTCCGCCCAAAGAGTCCGAGAAGTTCTTCGGACTGCTGCGGGTGGAACAGGTCAACAATGTTGAACCCGATGTCGCCCGAAGTCGGCCCCAGTTCGACGAACTGACACCGATCTATCCGAACGAACGCCTGATTCTGGAGACCGACCCGAAAAAGATCCCGACCCGATTCATCGATCTGGTCGCTCCGATCGGCAAGGGACAGCGCGGACTGATTGTCGCTCCGCCCAAGGCCGGTAAAACCATTCTGCTCAAGGATATCGCCAACTCGATTACGACCAACCATCCGGAAATTACCCTCATGGTCCTCCTGATCGATGAGCGTCCGGAGGAGGTGACCGATATCCGGCGGTCGGTCAAGGGGGAGGTCGTGGCATCGACCTTCGACGAACCGCCCGAAAACCATATGCGTGTCGCGGATATGGTGCTGGAAAAAGCGAAGCGACTGGTGGAAATGGGACGCGATGTCGTCCTGCTGCTCGACTCGATCACCCGGTTATCCCGTGCGTCGAACCTGACCGTCACGCCGTCCGGGCGTACTCTTCAGGGCGGTTTGGACCCGGCAGCCATTTATCGCCCGAAACGATTTTTCGGCGCGGCCCGTAATATTGAAAACGGCGGGTCGCTGACGATTATCGCGACGGCCCTCGTCGAGACCGGCTCGCGTATGGACGACATCATCTTCGAGGAGTTCAAGGGGACCGGCAACATGGAACTGAAGCTGGACCGCTCTCTGGCGGAACAGCGGATCTATCCGGCCATTGACATCAAGGCGTCCGGAACCCGGCATGACGAACTGCTCTACTCGGAGGAGGATCTGAAGAAGATCTGGCAGCTGCATCGCGTTCTGGCCGGACTCGGGACCAAGGAATCGACGGAACTGCTGATCAATCGCCTGGAAGCGACCAAGTCCAACAAGGACTTCATCGGTATGGTCAACCGCTCCGCCAAGTCCGAAGAATGATGAGGAAGAAGCCCGAATGACCCTTACGGACGGCAGGAACGTTTTTCTTTCGAACGTTCCTGCCGTACAATGGAACCGGTGACGCAGTGTTCGTAGGGAAAGCGAGGAGTTTTGAATGGCGGACGATTTCCGCGATTTGAACCTGGGCGACCTGTTTCGCGACTGGCAGCCTTCGGAGGAACGCCCGAAGCGGGGCGAGAGTGGGTCCGGCGAAAACCCGTACGAGAGTTCCTCCGAGACCGAGAACAGGGTTCCGCGCGCCCTGAACGAGAAGGAAGTGCGGGTCCTCGGCATCTGGGGAGCGCACGACCCCAAGGACCCGGACAGCCCGCCGAAACAGACCTTCGTCCTTTTGCGCGATAACCGTGGGCGGAAAGCGCCCATCTTCATTGGCCCGTTCGAGACGGTGGCGATTCAGATGGCGATCGAGGAGAAGTCGCCGGAACGGCCGCTGACCCATGATCTGTTGCGCAATGTGATCGAACGAATGGGCGGTAAGGTCGAACGAGTGACGATCGACGACCTCTGGCAGAGCACCTTTTACGCCCGAATTACCATTACCCTCAAGGATAACCAGACCATCGATATCGACGCGCGACCCTCCGACGCCATCGCTCTGGCGCTTCGAACCCGCTCGCCGATCTACATGGCCGAGGATGTGATCGAGGTCGCCGGACGCGAGGACGAATAAAGGCGTCGACCCTCCGGCGATCCCTCGTGTTGCGGAAGGCGTCCCACACGCCTTCCCGAATCGCAACGCGTTTTCTTCCCTAATTCAAAGGCAGGGCAAAAGAGAGACCCGGGGTCGGGTTCAGTCGAGCCGAACGCCCCGGCACGGCAAGCACGCCCGCGCCCAGACGGAACTCCAACCGCTTCCCGATTTGCCACCGGGTGCCGTACTCGAAGAATGCCCCATCTTTTTTCCATCCGTCGGTGAGACCACGTACGTGAGCGACGGAGAGGTACATCTCTCTGGCCCGGTTCCCGGCGAAGTAGTAGGTTACCCCGGTTTTGATAAAGTTCGTCGAGCGTTTCTCCTTAGAATCGGTTTTCGAAAGGATGGTCGTGTAGAAACCGGAGTGGACGCTGAACGCGTTTTCACGGTATTCAAGGCCAATCGACGGAGCACGGAACCCGTTGACGTAGAGCGTCCGTAGCGGTCGCGGTGCGACCTTGTCGGTCGGTTCCGCCTCCTGTGCGAGGGCCACGGTCGGACGGAAAATAGCGATAGTTGCGATAGAGACAAAAAAGGCGCGACGAAGGGTCACGAGGGAAAACAGGGTAGACATGGTACAAACCTTTCCGGATAGGAGGAGAATCAGGACCGACGAAGAGAGAACCCGAGGACGATCACCCAGATCGACCAGAGGAGATAGCCCATCGCGTTGATGGCGCCGACGAAGGGAATGCCGAGCGGTTCGAGCAGCCCGGTCAAAATCAGGAGGGTG